>NZ_JAVREO010000017.1:0-154746 GCF_031845445.1 Streptomyces chisholmiae
AGCGGCTGCAACGGGAGGGTGAGCGGGCGGACGCGGAGCCGCCGGATGAGGCGGATGTGCGGGCCGCGACCCGCGATCATCAGGCGGCGGAGGCGGCGGCCGGCGCCGCCCAGGGGCGGGTGGACGACGCGGAGGAGCGCCTGGCCGCTGCCCGTCAACTCGCCCTCGACGCCCTGGAGATGCGGGAGGAGGCGGCCCGGGAGTGTGCTCGGGGTGTGGAGGAGGCGTCGGACGCCGGTATTCAGAACCGGAAGTGGTGGCAGGACGCCATCAAGTGGGTGACGGACAACTGGGACACGCTGGTCGAGATCTGCAAGGTGATCGTCGCGGTGCTCGGCGTCGTGGTGATGATCATCGGTGGTCCGCTGGCCTGGGTGGTGCTGGCCGCCGCGCTGGTCGTCCTCGCCGACACGTTGATCAAGTACGCGCGTGGTGAAGCGGGCCTCCTCGATGTCGCGTTCGCGGCGTTGGACTGCATCCCCGGATTCAAAGGCATCACGACCCTCGGTGGGTTGGCCGCGGGGTTGCGTGGACTTGCCCGCGGGGGGTTGGGGGACATCGCGAGTGGACTTCGTCGAGGCGCCGACGTCCCCACCCCACCGGGCCGTCAGACGGGAGGGGAGATTCGTCCCGCGCGCAGCGAGGACGACTTCGACTCCGCATGGGCAGACGACGCATACGATGCGATTCGTTCAACGGACGACGTGGATGCCATTGCCGCCAACGTGGCAGAATACGGCTTCACCCGTGATGAGATCGCGCAGATCAAATCCCACGTCTTCGAAGAGGAGCATCTGCTGGACAGCTACGTGGACTACGGAGTCCCGGCAGAAATGGCTCGGTTCGAATCCAACCCGCGCATGGCGGAGGCCTGGCATCGCCTCCGAGAGGGAACTCCGCATCCGGAGGACATCACGCTTCTTCGCCACGAACTGCACGAGTCGAACTATATGCGCGACACCGGGAACCCCAGTTACAGCGAAGCCCACAGGGCGACCATCGACGCAGGCCTGGCCTGGGACGGCGAGGCCCCGTCGCGGGACGGGCAAGGATTCCGGCGAGGCCGTTGAAGGGGGTCCCTCACCCATGATGATGTCTTTTCTCGCCCAGTTGACCGAAAGCAGGGGTGCGGCGCATCTCTACCGAATCATCATGGACGGCGGCGAACGGTTCGCCTTCCTCGTCCTTGACGTCGACAGCCGGGAGATCTTCTCTTCCAATGTCGAGGGAGATCCGGTCGGAGACCTGCGGCTTTCTCTGGAAGACGGCTCCCTCTGCCCTGCCTCCGCTGTCGGAGACACCGGAGAGGAAGAGACCAGTGAGATGAGCCGCGAGGAGTTCGCGCTGGTGTCCGGCAGTGTCGCGCGGGCCTGGCGCAAAGAGGGGGAACCCCCCGCGAGGATCACCAAGTTCTACGGCTGAGGCCGTTTGGACGGGCTGTCGCCCGCGCGGGCCGCTACGTCGTCACCCCACCGCTCTGACGTATCGATGGGGCCTGGCGATCGAGGGCCGTTGCCGGGGTGACGTGCGGGGCTCGTGTGTAGCGGGGGTCTCGGGGCGTCACGTGGGGCATATCGCGTCTCGGTGGCACCGTCGGTCAGACGATACCCGTGGTTAACCGGGGTGGCGCTGACCAGCGGGGATGGGGTGGGTCTTGGGGGATGGGCAGGGCGGGGTTGGCGGTGTTGTCGCTGGTCAGGGGTGGTGTTCGGGGGGCCGGACGGGGTGGTGGGGGGTGGGGTCGGAGGGTGGCGGATATTGTCCGTGGCCTTTGACCGGTGGCACGGGCGATGACACCGTGTAACTCGCCATCGAACACCTGGTTGATCGTCCGGGACGTCGTCGCACAATCTGCCGACGAGTTCCGGAGTTCCTTCTCCTCGTCCGTGCCGCGCGCCTCGCCCGGGTCTTCAACGTCGAGACCCACCGGCTGAGTTCGCAGACCACCAGGACATCGTCGCCCTGGCCCAGGCACCCGCGACCACGTCTTCCCCGCGCTCTGCCGTGCCCACCGACGGGTGGGCCCGCCGGGAGGCGTTCCCCTACCTCGAATACCTCGAAGCTCTCTCTCACCTCGAAGCTCTCATTCGCGATCCCGCGTCCGGGACGGGCGCGATCGCCGAACGGAGGTTCACGCTGTTGTCCGTTGACCGGATGATCAGGCTGCCGGGCGTGGAGCGGATTCGCACCCTGGACCCGAACAACCACCTGCACTGCCGGAAGGCCCAGTACCTGTCGTACGCCGGCAGTCGTACCCCCTGGTCCGACCTGCTGATGTACGGCGCGCTCGGTTCCACCGCCGCCGTCCACCGGCACTGCTACCTGCGGGGTGGGGACCGTTGGTCCTACGAGACCCCGTACGTGACCGACGCGGACCTGCGCCTGCTCGGGTTCGAGGTCAGCTCTGTCGGGACGGTGGACCTGCCCCGTTTCGTGGCCGGGTTGCCCGAGCTGTTGGCCGCCGGGCAGCCGGCGTTCTTCTACGCGCCGCGGTACCACTTTCCGCACTGGGTGGAGTTCATGCGGCGCACCGGCACGATCCCCGAGGAGTACCGGCTGCTGCACTCGTTCCTGGTCTGCGGTGTGAGCGGCGAGGACGTGCTGCTGGTCGACAACACGGCCGACGACCACGAGTACTTCCCGCTGGCCGTGGGGTGGGACGTGCTGCGGGACGGGCACGCCAGGGAGCCGGAGCGCTGGTTCACCGGCTGTGCCACCGTGCGGCAGGTCGGGGAGCCCGACCGGGACGGGTTCGAGGCCGGGTACCGCGCGTTCCTGGCCGGCTTCCGCGACGGCTTCGAGCTCTATGACGTCGTCGGGGACGGCCTCGTCGTGGAGCGCGCCGCGCACGGTGCCGCCGCGTACCGGGCGCCCGGGGTGAACAGCCTGGCGCTGCTGGCCGGTTCGCGGAGCCTGTTCTGCCGTTTCCTGTCCCACACGGCGCACGGGGAGCCGGTGCGCGCCGCGTACGCCCGGATCGCGCGGCTGGCGGTCGGGCTGACCGACCGGGTGCAGGCGTTCCTGGCCGGGCTGTCCGCCCTGTCGGCGGACCAGATCCGCCGCGGCCTGGCGCACCTGCGGCTGCTCGAACAGCGGGCGGCGCGGCTCCTCATCGACGAGGGCGCCGCCCTCCCCCAGATCCTGCCGGCCGTGGTCAGCGGCCGGTAGCACCCGCACCAGGAGGCAAGCGTGCGACAGTTATTCCTGTTCAGCGGCCTGGCGGGCGTGCAGGGCCCGCCACTCGCCGCGCTGCGGGCGCTGTACGAACGGCCGGAGAACGCGCGGTACTTCACCGCCGCGGCCGAGGCGGTGGCGAGCGTTCTCGACCATGTCGGGGCGGACGCCTACCGGCGGGAGCTGCCCGGCGGCATCCCGCTGACCGACTGGCTGCGCGGTGCCACGCCGGACGAGGGGGCTCTGGAGCACTCGCTGGTGGACGGCCTGTGCGCCACCATCTACCAGCTGTGCCTGCTGCAACCCGCGGTCGGTGGCCCGGCCGCCGACCGGCCGACGCCGGTGGCGGCCATCGGCCACAGCATCGGCCTGATCGGCGCGATGGTCGCCGGATACCGGCTGGCCAGCCGGCGGCGCTACACGGTCCTCTGCCACGACCTGATCGCGATGACCACGCTGACCCTGGTCCGCTGCCACCAGCTGGCGCCGCCACGGGCGGCCGAGGCCACGCCGATGGCGGCGGTGGGCGGCGTGCCGGTCGGGGAGCTGCGCGAGCTGGTGGCGGACTCGCCGGTGCACCTGGCCCTCGCCAACTCGGGCCGCTCGCACGTGCTGGCCGGGGAGCCGGCCGAGCTGGCCGCGTTCCGGGCGCGGCACGCGCGACGGCTGGCCGAGCCCGGGGTGCGCTGGGCGTACCTGCGCAGCACCGCCCCGTTCCACACGCCGCTGCTGGCGCCGGCGGTGCGCGCGGCGTTGGCGGAGCGGCACTTCATGACGGTGCCGCTCACCGGCGAGGAGCTGGCCGTGCCGGTGTACGTCGCCGACGCGCCGGTCAACCTCCAGCACCGCGGCGACCTGCTGCCCGACGTGCTGGCCCAGTCGGTGTGCCGCCCGCTGGACTGGCCGGGCACGGTGCGGGCGGCCGTCGATGGCTGCCGGCCGGACCAGGTGGTCGACTTCGGGCCGGGTTCGTCGGCGCGGGTCTTCACTCGGGAGAGCCTGCGCGGCAGTCACGAGGGGTTGCGCTACCGCAGCGTTCCGGCGCCCACCGGATGACCGGTGGCCGGAGGGCCCCGGCGCCCCCGATCGATCCGGCGGCCCCGACCGAACCGGGGCCCCGAGCGACCCGAGGGCCCGGTGACCCCGGGACCAGAACGGTCCGGCCGGCACGCCGAGTCGGTCGGCGGGTGCGGGCCGGCGGGCGCCGGCGACGCGCCCCGGTCCGGCAAGGCCAGACCAACTGGTCGGGCCGGCAAGGCCGGACCAGGCAGGCCCAGACGTACCGGCCCAGACCAGCGGGCCCAGACCAGCGGGCCCAGGCCAGACGGCCGGGCCGGTCCGGGCCGCCCGCGATCCGAACCGGCTGGCCGGGACGCGGGTCACCGACCGACCGAACAAGGCCCCGTCCGACAAGGAGCGTTCCCCACATGCACTGTCTGGTCTTCCCCGGTCAGGGCGTTCAGCGCAAAGGCATGGGCGCGGAGCTGTTCGAGCGGTATCCGCGGCAGACCGCGGAGGCGAGCGAGCTGCTCGGCTACCAGGTGGCGGAGTTGTGCCGGGACGACCCGGAGGGCGCGCTGGCCGACACCCGCGCCGCGCAGCCGGCGGTCTTCCTGGTCAACGCGCTGGCCTGGCTGGACCTTGAGCGGGCCGGCCGCCGGTACGACTACTTCGCCGGGCACAGCCTGGGCGAGTTCAACGCGCTGGTCGCCGCCGGCGTGCTCGACCTGCCGGCCGGCCTGGAGCTGGTGCGGCGCCGCGCGGCGTTGATGGCCGAGGTCACCGGCGGCGCGATGGTCGCGGTGGTCGGCCTGTCCTCGGACCGGGTGGAGGCGACGCTGCGCGCCGCCGGGCTCAACCTGGTGCACGTCGCCAACCGCAACAGCGACCGGCAGGTGACGGTGGCCGGCGACCGGCGGCAGTTGGGGCTGGCGGTGCGGGCGCTGCGCGGGCCCGGCGTCCGGGTGCTCCCGGTGCCGGTCAGCGGCCCGTTCCACACGCCGCTCATGGTGGCCGCCGGCCGGGCGTTCGCGCCGGTGTTGCGCGCGGCGACGTTCCGCGCCGGGCACACGCCGGTGATGTCCAGCGTCTCCGGCGCCGCGTTCGACCCGGAGCGGGCGGAGCGGCTGCTCAGCGGCCAGATCCACCGTCCCGTCGAGTGGGTGCGCACCGTCCGGGCGTTGCGCGCCGCGGGCGTCGACCACTTCGACGAGGTCAACGGCACCACCCTCACCGCCTTCATCGCACGGATCGCGGATCAGCCTACGGAGGAACGCGTATGAGCACGGACATCGCCGTCGTCGGACTGTCGGTCGAGGTGCCGGACGCGCCCGACCAGCACGCGTTCTGGGAGATCGTGCGCGCCGGCCGCAGCCTGACCAGGCCGTTCCCGGCGGGCCGGCGCCGGGAGGTCGAGGAGTACCTGCGCTACCACTTCGAGTCGGCGCTGGTGCCGGACGCGGTGGGCGAGGTGGCGTTCCACGACGGCAGCTTCCTGGACCGGGTGGACCTGTTCGACCACGCCTTCTTCGGCATGACCCCGAAGCAGGCCGCGGTCACCGACCCGCACCAGCGGCTGATCCTGCGCACCACGTACCGGGCGTTGGAGGACGCCGGCTACGTGGGGGAGCGGCTGGCCGGCAGCCGCACCGGGGTCTACGTCGGCTACGCGGGCAACCCGGGCATGACGTACCTGGACTACTTCTGCCGCGTCGACCCGGCGCTGGGGCAGCTGGGGATCACCGGGAACATCACCACCATGCTGGCCAACCGGCTGTCGTACCTGTACGACCTGCGCGGCCCCAGCATGGTGGTGGACAGCGCCTGTTCGGCGTCGCTGGTGGCGCTGCACCAGGCCAGGTCGGCGCTGCTGTTGGGGGACTGCGAGATGGCGGTGGTGGCCGGCACCCGGGTGGTGCTGGCGCCGGTGCGGCACCCGCACACCCGGATCGGCATCGAGTCGTCCGACGGCGTGACCCGCACCTTCGACGAGAGCGCGGACGGCACCGGCTTCGGCGAGGGGTCGGGGGCGGTGGTGCTGAAGCGGCTGGACCGGGCGCTGGCGGACGGCGACCAGGTCTACGCGGTGCTCAGGGGCAGCGCGGTCAACCACGACGGCCGGTCCGAGATGATGACCGCGCCGGACGCCGGCGCCCAGGCCGAGCTGCTGGAGTCGGCCTGGCGGTCGGCCGGGGTGGCGCCCCGGGACATCGGCTACCTGGAGGTGCACGGCACCGCGACCCGGGTCGGCGACCCGGTCGAGTTCGAGGGGCTGCGGCGGGCGTTCGCCGCGCGCACCGACGAGCGGCGGTTCTGCGCGGTGGGTTCGGTGAAGGCCAACATCGGCCACCTCTTCGAGGGTTCGGGCGTGCTGGGGGTGATCAAGGCGGCGCTGGCGCTGCGGCACCGGGTGATCCCGCCGCTGGCCAACTACGCCCGGCCGAACAGCGCGATCGACCTCGGCGACGGCCCGGTGTACGTGCCGCTGGAGGCGGCCGAGTGGCCGGCCGGGGACGGCCCGCGGCGCGCCGGGGTCAGCGCCTTCGGGCTCGGCGGCACCAACGCGCACGTGGTGTTGGAGGAGTTCGTGCCGCCGGCCGGGCCGGCCGGGCCGGTGCCGCCCGCGGGCCGGCGGTACCTGTTCACGCTGAGCGCGGGCAGCCCGGCCGGCCTGGGCCGGCTGGTCACCCGCCACCGGGAGGCGATCGACGCCGGCCGGGTCGCCGGGAGCGTGCGGGACGTGTGCTGGACGTCGAACGTGTCGCGGGCCGGGCATCCGCACCGGCTCGCCTACGCGGTGGCCGACCTGGCCGAGCTGCGGGCGGCGTTGGCGGCGACCGAGGCCGGCGAGGAGCCGGCCGCCGCCGGCGCCGAGGCCGCCCGCGCCTGGGTCGGCGGCGCGGCGGTCGACCTGCTCGCCCCGTACGCGGGGCAGCGGCCGCGGACGGTGCACCTGCCGCCCTACGAGTTCGACGAGACCCGTGCCTGGATCGACTTCCCCGACACCTGGCGGGAGCGGTTCACGCTGGCCACCCCGCCGGTCCGGCATCCGCTGACACACCGGGTGGAGTTCGTGCCGGCCGAGCCGGTCGAGCCGGCGGCGCTCGACGGGCCGGCGGCCCGGGTGCTGGCCCTGGTCGGGCCGGCCGCCGAGGAGCCGGTGGCCGCCGCCCTGCCGGCGGGCGCGGTGCTGCGGGCGGTGGACGCGGCGGCCGCCGATCCGGAGGGGTTCGCCGACGAGGTGGTGGAGGAGGAGTACACCCACCTCGTCTACGCGCCGGCCTTCGTGGACCGGCCGGCGGCCGACGTCGCGGAGCTGGACCGCCGGGTCGAGACGGACCTGGTCGGCCTCTTCCGCCTGGCGAAGGCGCTGATGCACGCGGGAGCCAGGCTCGACCTGGTGGTGGTGACCCGGCGGGCGCTGGCCGTGGAGCCGGGCGAGGCGGGGGTGGTGGTGGAGCACGCGGCGCTCGCCGGGCTGGTCAAGGCGATCGGCCGGGAGTACCCGTATGTGACGGCCCGGCTGCTCGACCTCGACGACGCGGTGCCGGCCGCGCTGCTGGGCGCCGAGCTGCTCGCCCCGCGGTCCGGCGTGTACGCGCTGCGCGGCAAGGACACCTACCGCGAGTCGTTCGTCGAGTTGCCGGCGGTGCCGGCGGTCCGCGACACGTATCTGCGGCCCGGTGGCGCCTATCTGATCACCGGCGGCCTCGGCGCGCTCGGCCTGGCGACGGCCCGGCACTTCGCGACCAACGCGGCCGACCCGCACCTGTACCTGCTCGGCCGCGGCGGGCTGCCGCCGCGGGCCGAGTGGGCCACGGTGGCCGACGATCCGGACCATCCGGCCGCCGCGCGGGTGGCCGCGGTCCGGGAGATCGAGGCGCTCGGCGCCACGGTCCACCCGGTGGCCGCCGACGTGTCCGACGAGCCGGCGCTGGCCGAGGTGGTGGCCACCATCAGGGCCGCGCACGGCCGGCTGGCCGGCGTCGTGCACGGCGCCGGCGTGCCGGGCGACAACCTCATCGCCTACCGGGACGCCGCGGACTTCGCCGCCGTGCTGCGGCCCAAGCTGCGCGGCGGGTACCTGCTGCACCGGCTGACCGAGGCCGAGCGGCCGGACTTCGTGCTGCACATGTCGTCGGTGGCCGCGGTCTTCCCGGCGCTCGGCCAGGCCGACTACGCGGCCGCCAACTTCTACCTCGACCACCTGGCCCGCGCCCTGAACACGCCGGAGCACCGGGTGGTGAGCGTCGAGTGGGTGGCCTGGCGGGAGATCGGCATGGCGGTGGTCTCGGGCGCCAACGAGGACCTGATGTTCCGTTCGCTGCGCACCGGCGCCGGCCTCGACCTGGTCGACGCGGCGCTGCGCGGGGAGCTGCCCGGTTTCCTGGCCGGGGAGGTCAACTACGACAGCGAGTTGACGAGCGTGCTGCCGACGTACCCGCTGGCGCTCTCCCCGGCCATCACGGAGAAGATCGACGCGGCGCGGGCGGCGATCGAGGCGCGCGGCGAGCAGGCGGTGGCCCGGGTCCGGGCCGCGGTGGAGGCCACCGAGGTGCGGTTGACCGGGCGTCCTGACGGCGACTACTCGGAGCGGGAGTGGCTGGTGGGCCGCTGCCTGGCGCACGCCCTCGGCTATCCGACGATCGACGTGCACGCCGACTTCCGGGACCTGGGCGGCGACTCGATCATGGCGCTGACCATCGGCAACAACATCGCCGCCTGCCTGGGCCGCCCGTTCGACACCGTCGACCTGCTGAGCGAGCGCACCGTGGTGGCCGTCGGCCGGCTGATCGAGGCCAAGTACGACGCGGCGGCGCCGGACGAGGACGACGCGTGGCTCGACGAGTTGCTGAACCCGTCCGGGGACTGACGTGCCGGACCTCACGCGGGGGCCGGCGCTGGCCGGCATCGTCGGGATCGCCGCCCCGCTGGCGCTGGCCAACCTGCTCCAGCAGGGCTATCTGGTCGTCGACAGCGCGGTCGTCGGCCACTATGTCGGGGTGACCGGGCTGGCCGCGATGGGCGCGGCCCAGCCGCTGTACACCATCGTCAGCTCCCTGTTCACCGGGGTCTCCGGCGCGTTCGCGGTGCGGCTGGGGCAGTTGGCCGGCGCCGGGCGGCGGGACGACCCGAGCGCGCTGCTGGCGCTGGCGCTGTGCACGGGAGTGTGGTCGGTGCTGACCGCGGGGGTCGCGCTGTTGGCGACGGACCCGTTGCTGGCCCTGGCCGGGGTGACCGGCGAGGTGGCCGCGGCGGCCCGTGCCTTCCTGTTGACGCTCTGCTCCGGTCTGGTCGCGGTGTACGCCCTGGGCGCGGTGTGCACGGTGCTGACCGGCCGGGGCGACGCCCGCGCGGCCACCCGGCTGATGATCGTCGCGAGCCTGCTGAACGGGGCGTTCGCCTGGCTGTTCGTGGGCGTCTGGCGGTTCGGGGTCGTGGGCGCGGCGCTGGCGGTGCTGCTGGCCAACGCGTTGGCCGCGGCGGTCGGCCTGGCCGGGCTGGTGCGCGAGTACCGGCGACGGCCGGCCGGCACGGCCCCGGTCACGGCCGAGGCGGTGCGCGCCGAGCTGCGGGGCGGGCTGCGGATCGGTGGTCCGATGGCGGCCCAGTACCTGCTGATCGGGCTCGGCGTGCTGGCGCTGGTGTGGATCGTCACGCCGTTCGGGGAGCCGGCGCTCGCGGCGCTGACGGTCATCGCCCGGCTGGAGTTGCTGACCAGCGTGCTGTTCCTGACGCTGTCCGGGGCGCTGATGGTGTTCACCGCGCAGAACACCGGCGCCGGCCGGCCGGCCCGGGTCCGGGAGGGGCTGCGCCGCACCGTGTGGCTGGGCGTGACGCTGAGCGTCGTGGTGTCCGGGCTGCTGCTCGCCCAACGCGGGCCGATCGCGGCGCTGTTCTCCGGCAGCGCGGAGACCCGGTTGATCATCGAGCGGTATCTGCTGGTCACGGCGCCGTTCTTCGGGTGCTACACGCTGATGGTGGTGCTGCACGGCTGGTTCAACGGGCAGGGCAGGGCGGTCGTGCCACTGGTCTGCACGCTGCTGTCGCTGGGCGTGGTCCGGCTGCCGCTGTCCTACGGGCTCGGCCGCGCGTGGGGGGTGGACGGCGTGCTGTGGGCGACGGTGATCGGCTGGGCCGTCGGTCTCGGCTACACGCTGCTGGCCGCCCGGCGACCCGGCCGCCGCGCCGGACCGGCCCCGCCCGAGCCGGCCCGAACGGAACCGGTCCGACCCGAGAGATCACCCGACGACGAATGGTGTGCCGCGCCGATGCCGAACCCCGAACTGATCACTTTCGACAACGGACTCCAGTGCTTCGCGCAGAGCCCGGACGAGGCCCGGTTCCAGTACCGGGAGATATTCGAGCTGGGCTGTTACGACAAGGTGCGGCTTTCCGCCGGGTCGTTCGTCGTGGACGTGGGCGCCAACATCGGGCTTTTCTCGCTCTTCGTGAAGCAGCGCTTTCCCGATGCCGAGATCCTGGCCTTCGAGCCGATTCCGGAGACGCTTCGGGTGTTGCGGAGGAACGTCTCGCTGCACGGCCTGACCGACGTCACCGTCCACGGGTGCGCCCTGGGCGCGGCGCACGAGCCGGACGTGGCGTTCACCTACTATCCCGTCATTCCCGGCAACTCCACGCGCTATCCGGCGGAGAAGGAGTTGCAGAAGACGGTGCTGACGCCGATCGAGGGCGCCGCGGTCGTCGCGGAGAAGCACGCCGGGGTCGAGGTGCGCGCCTCGGTGGCGCGGCTGTCCGACTTCCTGGCCGACCGGCCGCGCGTCGATCTGCTCGAAGTGGACGTCGAGGGGGCTGAGTTGGAGGTGCTGCGCGGGATCGACGCGGGCGACTGGCCGAAGATCGACCAGGTGGTCCTGGAGGTCCAGGACATCGACGGCCGGCTGGCGGCGATCCGGGCCCTGCTGCACCGGCACGGCCTGGAGTCGACCGTGGAGATCTCCCCGCTGATACCGCCGGAGATCCGCACCTATGTGGTGCACGCGACCCGGCCGTGAGCGGGGCAGGCGCTGCCGGCCGTCCGCTGGTGATCACGTTCGACCAGGACCGCTGTCCGTGGCGGGACCGCCGCCCCGGAGCCCGCCGCCCCCGGCACCGTCGGGGGCGGCGCCCGGCATGATGGGGGCATGGTGGTCGGGGCCCTGGCACGGGCGGTGGTGGCGCCCTGGGGGCGGTTGGCGCTGTTGGGGGTCCTGTTGGGCGGCGCCGCGCTGCTGGCGCTCGCCGTGGGGCCCGTCGAGCTGGTGCGGGAGTCGCTCGCCGCGGAGGCGACCTCGCCGTGGGCCGGCCCGGCGTTCCTGGCGCTGTACGCGCTGGGCACCGTGGCGTTCGTGCCGAAGCCGGCGCTGAGCGTCGCCGCCGGGGTGCTCTTCGGCGCCGGGTACGGGTTGGCGCTGGCCACGCTGGGCACGGTGCTGGGCGCGCTGCTCGGCTTCTGGGCCGGGCGGGCGCTGGGCCGGGAGGCGCTGCTGCCGGTGCTGCGGTCGCGGCGGCTGGCCGGCCTGGAGCGGCGGCTGACCGAGCGGGCCTTCGGCTCCGTGCTGCTGGCCAGGCTGCTGCCGGTGCTGCCGTTCGCCGTGGTCAACCTGGGGGCGGCCGTCTCCCGGATGCGGTGGGCGCCGTTCGCCGCCGCCACCGCGCTGGGCACGGCGCCGGGGAACGCGGTCTGGGTGCTGGCCGGCGCCTCGGTGGCGGCCCCCTCGGCGTCCTGGCTGTGGCTGCCGGCCGTCGGCGTCGGCCTGCCGCTGGCCTGGGCCGCGCTGCGCCGGCGGCGGGCCGGCCATTCGGCGGACCCCGCACCGACCGGCGGTCTCCCGACGGCCGGGACCGGCCGATGCCCCGGGGCGGAGGCCGAGGGGGCCGACCGGCGCCAGGCGGCGCTGGGTCCCACGGCGCGGAGCTGAGGCGAGGAGACCCGGATGGCGGGCTGGAGCAGCGAGGAACTGGACACCATCGGCGGCGCGGACGAGCTGCGGATCGCGCCGCTGGACGGCGACGGGACGCCCCGGGAGCCGGTGACGATCTGGGTCGTGCGGGAGGGCGACGGGCTGTACGTGCGGTCCGCGAAGGGGCGGTCGGGCCGCTGGTACCGGGCGGCCAGGGCACGCGGCGTGGGGAACGTCCAGGCGGGCGGCCTGGACCGCGCGGTGACCTTCGTCGAGGAGGCCGACCCGGCGGTCAACGAGGCGGTGGACGCGGCCTACCGGTCGAAGTACCAGCGGTACGGCGGCACGTACGTTGACCCGATGGTGGCCGGCGAGCCCCGGGAGACGACGCTCGCGCTGCTGCCGCGCTGAGCGGCCGGGCCGCCCGCGGGCCCGCACCCCGGGCGGCCCGGCCGCCGGCCATCGGAGTGAAAGCCGGCACCGGCCCGGTTCCGTCCCGCGCGGCCGGGTACCCGGCCGCGCGTTCTGGCCGGTCAGGGGGTGGGTGGAGGTGTGGTCCCTTGGGTGCTTCCCTGATACCGCCCGGTGTGACGCCGGGGCTCGGCCGGGTCGTGGTGATGCCCGGCGTGTACGCCCCGCAGTCGGACACCCTGATGCTGGCCGCCGCGCTGCGCCGGGAGGGGCTGTGCCCCGGGATGGAGGTGCTGGAGGTGTGCGCGGGCAGCGGGGCGCTGGCCGTCTTCGCGGCGCGGCTGGGCGCCTCGGTCACCGCCGTGGACGTCGGGCGGCGCGCCGTGCTCAGCACCCGGATCAACGCGCTGCTGGCCGGCCGGCGGATCACCGTCCGCCGGGGCGACCTGCTGGCCGCCGTCCCGGACCGTACCTTCGACCTGGTCTTCTGCAATCCGCCCTACGTGCCGGCGCCCGGCGAGGCCGCGCCGGCCAGGGGCGCGGCCCGGGCCTGGGACGCCGGCCTGGACGGCCGGCTGCTGGTGGACCGGGTCTGCGCCGAGGCGCCGGCCCGGCTGCGGCCGCACGGGGTGCTGCTGATGGTGCACTCCGGGCTCTGCGCGGCCGACGAGACGCTGCTGCGGCTGGAGCGGGCCGGGCTGCGGGCGAGCGTGGTGGACCGGGCGCACATCCCGTTCGGCCCGGTGCTCCGCGCCCGGCTGCCGTGGCTGCGCCGGCGGGGGCTGGTGGCGCCGGGGCAACGGACGGAGGAACTGGTCGTCATCCGGGGGGAGAAGCGGTGACCGGCGCCGATGGGGCCCGCCGGGTGATCGCGGAACGGGACGGCCCGCTGCTGGTCGAGGGCCCGGTCGAGGTGGAGCTGGCGGACGGGCGGGTGGTGCGCAACGAGCGTTTCCTGGTGGCCCTGTGCACCTGTCGGCGCAGCCGCGGCTATCCGTGGTGCGACACCAGCCACCGGCGCCGGGCGCGGGCCCGCGGTTCCGGGGAGGACGGATGAGGCGGGGTCCTGAGCTGCCGCGGGCGCGCGGGGAGCTGTCCGCCGGGGTGCTTGGCTGGCTGCGGGACGCGGCCGGCGAGCTGCCCGGGGACGAGGCGGTGGCGCGCGCCGAGCCGCTGGGCGAGGACCTCCAGCTCGCCCTCTACGTGCTCTACGAGCTGCACTACCGGGGCTTCGCCGGGGTGCCGGACGACCGGGAGTGGGACCCGGCGGGGCTGGGGCTGCGGGTCGCGGCCGAGGAGCGGTTCCTGGCCACCCTCCGGGCCAGGACCGGCGGCGGCGACCGGGTGGACCTGGCGCTGGCCGCGCTGCTGACCGAGCCGGCCGGCGACGATCCGGCGAGCCTGAGCCACTTCCTGTGCCGGCACGGCGAGTTGTGGCAGCTGCGCGAGTACGCGGCGGTGCGTTCGCTCTACCACCTGAAGGAGGCGGACCCGCACGCCTGGGTGCTGCCCCGGCTGTCCGGGCGGGCGAAGGCGGCGATGGTGGCCATCGAGTTCGACGAGTTCGGCGCCGGCCGGGCCGAGCGGGCGCACGCCCACCTGTTCGCCGAGCTGATGGCGGACCTGGCGCTGGACGCCGGGTACGGCCGGCAGCTGGACGGGGCGCCGGCGGAGGCGCTGGCCGTGGTCAACCTGATGTCGCTGTTCGGGCTGCGCCGGGCGCTGCGCGGTGCGCTGGTCGGGCACTTCGCCGCGGTGGAGATCACCTCGTCGCCGGGTTCGCGGCGGCTGGCCGAGGCGCTGCGGCGGACCGGTGCCGGGCCGGCGGCCGAGCGGTTCTACCTGGAGCACGTGGAGGCGGACGCCGTCCACGAGCAGCTGGTCAGGCGGGAGGTGGTGGCCGGACTGCTGGCGGCGGAGCCGGAGTTGGCGGCCGACGTGGTCTTCGGGATCGAGGCCACCGGGCTGGTCGAGGAGGCCCTGGCGCGGGCCCTGCTGCCGGCCTGGCGGGCCGGCCGGAGCGCGCTGCGCCGCCCGGTGGTCGGGGCCGGTGGCACCGAGGGGGCCCGCCCGGTGGCCATGGGCAGCGCCACCGAGGGGGCCCGCCCGGTGGTCGAGGCCCACCGGGTGGTGGGCTGACGGCCCGGGCCGCGGTGGCCGGGCCCGGGCCGTCAGCGGCGGCGGTCGGGGGCGGCGGTCAGTGGAACTGCTCGGCCTCGGTCGAGCCGGCCAGCGCCGTGGTGGCGGAGGCCGGGTTGACGGCGGTGGCGACCAGGTCGAAGTAGCCGGTGCCGACCTCGCGTTGGTGGCGCACGGCGGTGAAGCCGGCCCGCTGCGCGGCGAACTCCCGTTCCTGCAGGTCCACATAGGCGGGCATGCCGGTCTCGGCGTAGCCGTGGGCCAGCTCGAACATGCCGTGGTTGAGGGAGTGGAAGCCGGCCAGCGTGATGAACTGGAAGCGGTAGCCCATCGCGCCCAACTCCTTCTGGAACCTGGCGATCTGGTCGTCGTCCAGGGCCGCCTTCCAGTTGAAGGAGGGGGAGCAGTTGTAGGCCAGCAGCTGGTCCGGGTACCGGGCGTGGATCGCCTCGGCGAACTCCCTGGCCTGGTCGAGGTCGGGGGTGCCGGTCTCCATCCACAGCAGGTCGGCGTAGGGCGCGTAGGCCAGGCCGCGGGCGATCGCCGAGGCCAGGCCGGCGCGCACCCGGTAGAAGCCCTCGGCGGTGCGCTCGCCGGTCACGAACGGCGCGTCCAGTTCGTCGACGTCGCTGGTGAGCAGGGTGGCGGCGAGCGCGTCGGTGCGGGCGATCAGCAGGGTCGGCACGTCGGCGATGTCGGCGGCCAGCCGGGCCGCGTTGAGGGTGCGGATGTGCTGGGCGGTGGGCACCAGCACCTTGCCGCCGAGGTGGCCGCACTTCTTCTCGGCGGCCAGCTGGTCCTCGAAGTGGATGCCGGCGGCGCCGGCCGCGATCAGCGCTTTGGTCAGCTCGAAGGCGTTCAGCGGGCCGCCGAAGCCGGCCTCCGCGTCGGCGACGACGGGGGCCAGCCAGTCGACCGGGTGCGCCTCGCCCTCGGCGGTGGCGATCTGGTCGGCGCGCAGCAGCGCGTTGTTGATCCGACGGACCACCTGTGGCACCGAGTTGACCGGGTACAGGCTCTGGTCCGGGTAGGTCTGGCCGGCCTGGTTGGCGTCCGCCGCGACCTGCCAGCCGGAGAGGTAGATCGCCTGGAGCCCGGCCCGCACCTGCTGCACGGCCTGGCCGCCGGTGAGCGCGCCCAGCGCCGGCACGTAGGCCAGCTCGTGCAGCTGCCGCCACAGCCGCTCGGCGCCGCGCCGGGCGAGGGTGTGTTCCTCCTGGACGCTGCCGGCGAGCTGGATCACGTCCTGCGGCCCGTAGGTGCGCTGGACGCCCCGCCACCTGGGGTCGTCGGCCCACCGCCGGGCGAGGGACTCGGCGGTTCTGGGGGCCGCTGGGGACGGGGGGTTGGGGTGGTTCGTCATGATCGCCTCCGTTGTGGATCTGCCCTGAAGTGATCGGAGTGACCTCTGTGCGAGGCACGGCACTGAGTGCCGTGGAGGGTGGCGGCCCGCCGGTCCCCGCCGCTGGTGGAACGGTGTGCAATGGTGCCGGCGGTCGCACCGCCCCTGCCGCGCCCCCAAGATCGTGGCGTGGGTGGGCACGTTCCGGAGGGGCTTTCGGGGCGGTGACGCCGGGGTCCGGCGGGCCGTGCTCACACTGTGACGCTGGCACTGGGTGCCAACAAGGCTGGATCGGTGCTAACTTCAAGAAGACTTACGGCAGCTTTTTGCTGAACTTGCCAATTCCGGTGCGTTTCGGGTCGGCTCGGGTCGATCCGGGAGATGTCGAAGGAGACTTCCGGTGGCCAAGGTCTACGCGGGGCCGCGGTTGCGGCGACTGCGCGCCGAACGGGGGCTGCGCCAGACCGAACTCGCCCGGCTGCTGGGCATCTCGCCCGGCTATCTGAACCAGATGGAACACGACTCGCGCCCGCTGACCGTCCCGGTGCTGCTGCGGCTGACCGAGACCCTCGGCGTGGAGCCGGGGTTCTTCTCCGGCCGGGACACCGGCCGGCTGCTGGCCGACCTGCGGGAGGCGCTCGCCGACGAGGTGGACGGCGGCCGGATCACCGCGGACGACCTGGGCGAACTGGCCGCCGGCCGACCGGCCGTCGCCGAGCTGCTGCTCGAACTCGGCCGCCGCAACCAGGCGTTGGCCAGCCGGCTGGCGGAGGCCACCGCGCACCCGGCCGGCAACCCGGCGGCGGCCGGGCCGCGCGGCGCCGGCGGCCCGCGGTCACCGCACGAGGAGCTGCGGGAGTTCTTCTACCGGCGGCGGAACTACCTGCACGCGACCGACCTGGCCGCCGAGGACCTGGCCGCCGAGATCGGGGTGCGCCCCGGCGAGGCGCTGGGCCCGCTCGGCGAGCGGCTCGCCCGGCGGCACGGCGTGCGGGTCGCCGTCCGGCCCGGGCCCGAGCAGCACCGCTACGACCCGGAGACCCGGCTGCTCGGCCTCTCCGGGCGGTTGCGGCCCGGGCAGCGGGCCTTCCGGATGGCCACCCAGCTGGCCCTGCTGGAGCACGACGCCGAGCTGTCCGCGCTGGCCGACGAGGACTTCCCGGCCGGCTCCGACGCCTGGTCGCTGGCCCGCGTCGGGGTCGCCAGGTACTTCGCCGCCGCGCTGGTGATGCCCTACCGGGTCTTCCACGAGACCGCCGAGACGCTGCGCTACGACGTGGAACGGCTGGCCGACGTCTTCGACCTCGGCTACGAGACCGTCTGCCACCGGCTGAGCACCCTGCAACGACCGCGACTGCGCGGGGTGCCGTTCTCCTTCGTGCGGGTGGACCGGGCCGGCAACATGTCCAAGCGGCAGTCGGCGGGCGGCTTCCACTTCTCGCACGCCGGCGGCAGCTGCCCGCTGTGGAACGTCTACGAGGCGTTCGCCGCGCCCGGCCGCATCCAGGTGCAGGTAGCCGCGATGCCGGACGGGCAGCGCTACCTGTGGATCGCGCGCACCGTCACCCGCCGGCAGGGCGGCTGGGGCGCCCCCGCCAAGTGCTTCGCCATCGGCCTGGGATGCGAACTGTCGCACGCCGCGCGGCTGGTCTACTCGGACGGCCTGGACCTGGGCGACGGCGCCGCGGCCACGCCGATCGGCATGGGCTGCCGGGCCTGCGAACGGCTGGACTGCCCGCAGCGTGCGGTGCCGCCGCTGGGCCGGGCGCTGGCGGTCGACGAACACCACAGCACCTTCGTGCCCTTCCCGGTGCGCGAGGGGTGACCCGGCCGGCGCCTCGGCGCCGCGGGGCTCAGATCCAGCCGCGTTCCCTGGCCAGCAGCGCCGCCTGGAAGCGGTTGGTGGCGTGCAGCCGCCGCATGATGGTGGCGACGTGCTTGCGGTAGGTGCGGACGGCGATGCCCAGGTCGCGGGCGCCCGTCTCGTCCTTCTCGGCGGTGGCCAGCGAACGCAGGATGCGCTGCTCGAACTCGGTGATCGGCGCGGCGTCCGCGTCCTCCCGCTCCTCGCCCGCCGGCAGGTCCTGGGCGGTGCCCCACATCCGTTCGAAGAGGGCGACCAGCGGGGCCACCAGGCCGGGGTCGCGGGTGAGGATCGCGCCCTTGGCGGTCTGGGCGGGGTCGATCGGGGTGAGTGCGGCGGCCCGGTCGCAGATGATCAGGCGCTCCAGCGGCTGGTACGAGATCCGGATCTTGGCGCCCAGCGCGGTCAACTCCCGCACGTAGTTCATGGTGACCGGCGAGTCCAGGGCGGCCGCGCCCATGATGCTCCGCATGTACACCCCGCGGCGCAGCACCCTGGTGTCGAGTAACCGGGCGTGCGCGATGCTTTCCTCGGTGAGCACCCCGTTGGGGTTGGTGGTGACGCTCTCGGTGCGGGTGAAGAAGGTCAGTTCGTCGATCACCGCCCGGACCGCCGACATCCCCTCGATGTACTGGATCGACTCGCTCACGTCGGTGGTCCTGGCGGCCTCGGTGAGCGACTTCTCGTGGTCGGCGAGCAGCGAGTCGACCACCCCCCTGCGGGACGCCTCGGCCTCCAACTCGGCCCGGAACTCGGCGACCTTCCGCTCCACCAGACCCTCGACCGCCTTGGCCGGCGAGATCGGCGCCAGCTGGCCGCTGGGGGCCTCCCTGGCCAGCCCCCACTCCGTCAGCCGGTGGTAGATCTCCACCACGTCGTCCTGGGCGACGGCGTCCCCGGAGAGCTTGCGGCCGAGTTCGGACTGCCGGAAGTGCCCCTTGCGGAGTAAGAGCCGGTACACCTCCTCGTCGTCCGGCGGGACACCCAGAAAGTCGAGGTTCGCCTGCGCCATAGCACTCCCTAGTCTTCGTCGACGACGGTCGGACGGACGAGCGGGTCGGCCGCCGCGGGGAGTTGCGGCCGGGGTCGGGACGCGGAGGGGAGGGGCCGAAGCGGGTGGCCCGCGGTCGCCCGGGCCGGCCACCCGGATGCTCCGGCGGCCGGGCACGGCGAACGGGCCTCGGTGGTGCGTGAACGGGCACGGGTGGTGCGATACGGAACGGCGGCGATCAGTCGTGCTGGTGGCACATGTTATAAAACGGGCCGGAAGCGGTCAGGTGGTAATCCGATCCGGTCACGCCGGGCAGCCGTGGGTGTGGGCGCCAGCTGAGCCCCCGTCGCCCCCGGCGGCGCGCCGGCCACCCCGCCCCGACCGGGGCGAGAGGAGACGGCTCCCCGCACCGAACGATGGTGCCCCGTCCCGAACCCTGGAGCAAGCACGAGGTGCCCAGGTGGCGGGGAGCCGCCACCCGGGCACGCGCGGTGCGGGCGCGGTCTAGCCAACGACCGCCGGGGGACGCACCGTCAGGGCGGAGAAGTCGCGCACCGCCGGATGGTCCCCGACGCCCGCCCGGTAGTGCGGCTCACCAGGGCGGCGCACTCCCACGGCGCGCCAGCCCGCGGCGCGCGCCGCGTCCAGCTCGCCGGCCCGATCGGAAAGGAAGAGAATCCGCTCGCCGGGCAGTCCCAGATCGTCGGCGATCCGTCGATAGGAGTCGGCTTCGAGCTTGGGGCCGGCGTTCTCGGTGTCGTAGCACCGCCCGACCAGCTCCAGCAGCGAGCCGCCGGCCGCGTGCCCGAACCAGGCGCGCTGGGCCGCAACCGAGCCCGACGAGTAGACGTGCAGGTCCAGTCCGGCGGCCCGCCAACGCCGCAGCGCCGGCGGCACGTCCGGGTAGAAGTGCGCGACCAGCTCGCCCCGGGCGAAGCCCTCCGACCACAGCAGGCCCTGGAGCGACTTCAACGGGGTGGCTTTGCGGTCCTCGGCCAGCCAGCCGGCCAGCACCGCCTCGATCCGGGCCGGCCCGGCCGCCGGTTCACCCAGCTCGGCCCGCACCGCGGCCACCGCCCGGCGCACCTCGGGGTGGTCGGCTCGCTCGGTGAGCAGTGCGCCGAACCGGGCCCTGGAGTACGGGTACAGCACCTCCACCACATAGCCGGTGGCGCTGGTGGTGCCCTCGATGTCCAGCACCACGCACGCCGCCCGCTCCCGGTGCCCGGTCACCCGAGGGCCGCCCGGTCCGCGGCCAGGGTGTCGAAGTCCGGGAAGCGGGTGGCGATCTGGTCGCCGGTGAAGTTCCCGATCCAGCCGTCCTCCTCGTGGAAGAAGCGGATCGCGGTGAAGGAGGGACGGGTGCCCATGTCGAACCAGTGGGCGGTGCCGCGCGGCACGCCCAGCAGGTCGCCGCGCTCGCAGTAGACGGCGTGCACCTCGCCGCCCACCCGGAGGTAGAAGACGCCGGCGCCGGCCACGAAGAAGCGGACCTCGTCATCGTCGTCGTGGGTGTGTTCGCTGAGGAACTTCTGCCGGGCACCGGCGGCCTTGGCCGCCCACTCGGGGTCGTCGCTCGGGTGCAGCGAGACCACGTCCACGGTGCTGAAGGACTCCTCCGCGTTCAGCTTCTCGACCTCGGTCCGGTAGGCGGCCAGCACGGTCGCGGGGTCGGCGCCGGGCGGGACGTCGTCGCGCACCGGCCACCGCTCGTAGCGGACGCCGAGCGGGGCGAGCGCGGCCCGGATCTCGGTGGGGTCGGTGGTCCGGCGCACCGTGGTCTCGGGGCCCGACTCCGGCCAACTGGTCAGCAGGGTCATGGCGGTTCTCCTGGTCTGGGTGGTGGGGTCTGGTGCTGTCTGGTGATCCGGGGGCGGTCCGTGGCGGTCCGCGGGTGGCTCGGCCAGCGGCTCGGCCGAGGTGGTTCAGACGGTGCTCAGCGGGCTGTCGGCCGCCGCCGGCCGGCCGCCCGCCGGCCCGAGCGAGGCCAGCCGGTCGGCCGCCGCGCGCAGCACCGCGGGCCGCTTGCAGAAGGCGAAGCGGACGAACGGGGCGCCCAGCTCCGGACGTTGGTAGAAGACGGCGCTCGGCACCGCGACCACCCCGGCCCGGTCCGGCAGCGCCCGGCAGAAGGCGACGCCGTCCCGCTCCCCGAGCGGCCGGATGTCGGCGGTCACGAAGTAGGTGCCGGCCGGCCGGAAGACCCCGAACCCGGCCCGTTCCAGGCCGGCGACCAGCAGCTCCCGCCGGTCGGCCAGCTCCGCGCGCAGCCCGTCGAAGTACGCCGGCGGCAGCCGCAGCGCCTTGGCCACCGCGTACTGGAGCGGCCCGGCCGGCACATAGGTCAGGTACTGCTTGACCGCCAGGACCGCGCCCAACAGGTCGGCCGGGGCGGTGAGCCAGCCGATCTTCCAGCCGGTGAACGAGAAGGTCTTGCCCGCCGAGCCGACGGTGACGGTCCGCTCCCGCATCCCGGGCCAGCCGGCCAGCGGCAGGTGCTCGACCCCGTAGACCAGGTGCTCGTAGACCTCGTCGGTCACCACCAGCAGGTCGTGCTCCACGGCGAGTTCGGCGATGCCAGTCAGCTCGGCGCGGGTCAGCACGGTGCCGGTCGGGTTGTGCGGCGAGTTGACCAGCAGCAGCCGGGTGCGGGGGGTCACCGCCGCCCGCAGCTCGGCCGGGTCCAGCCGGAACGCGCCCCGCTCCGGCCGCAGCGGCACCGAGACCCGGACCCCGCCGGCCAGCGCGATGGCCGCCGCGTACGCGTCGTAGGCCGGGTCCAGCACCACCACCTCGTCGCCCGGTGACACCAGCGCCAGCAGCGTCGCGGCGATGGCCTCCGTCGCCCCGGCCGTCACCAGCACCTCGCGCTCCGGGTCGAACGCCAGCCCGTAGCGGGCCCGTTGGTGGTCGGCGACGGCGGCCCGCAGCTCGGGGACACCCGCCACCGGCGGGTACTGGTTGCCCCGGCCGGCGCGCAGCGCGGCCACCGCCGCCTCCCGCACCGAGTCCGGGCCGTCCTGGTCGGGGAAGCCCTGGCCCAGGTTGATCGCTCCGGTCCTGGCGGCCAGTTCCGACATCTCCGCGAAGACGGTGGTGCCGAAGGCGCGCGGCCGGCGGGGGTGCCGCCGGCCGCTCGCCGTCACGGCAGCTCCAGCGGCGGGTCGATGCCGTCAAGGGCGTGCGTGCAGGGGCAGTCGCGGCTGGTCGGCAGCGCGGCGACGGTGCGCAGCACCAGCTCCTTGAGCCGGTCGATGTTCGCCGCGAAGACCCGGAACACCTCGTCCTGGGCCACGCTCTCCGCCGCGTCGATGCCCGCGTCCAGGTCGGTGACCAGCGCCACCGAGGTGTAGCAGAGGGCCAGTTCCCTGGCCAGCACGGCCTCCGGGTGGCCGGTCATGTTCACCAGCGACCAGCCGGCCGCCGCGTACCACTGGGACTCCGCCCGGGTGGAGAAGCGCGGCCCGTCGATCACCACCATGGTGCCGCCGTCCCGCACCTCGGCGCCGGCGGACGCCGCCGCCTTGAGCACCGCGCCCCGGCCCTCCGCGCAGTAGGGGTCGGCGAACGAGACGTGCACCGCGCCCTCGTCGTAGTAGCTCTGGGTCCGGCCGGTGGTGCGGTCCACCAGCTGGTCGGGGACGGCGACCGTGCCCGGCCCCCAGTCCCGGCGCAGCGAGCCGACCGCGCACGGCGCGAGGATCTGCCGCACGCCCAGCGCGCGCAACCCCCAGATGTTGGCCCGGTAGTTGATCCGGTGGGCCGGGTAGCGGTGGCCCTGCCCGTGCCGGGGCAGGAACGCCACCCGGCGCCCGGCCACGGTGCCCACCGTGATGGCGTCCGAAGGCGCCCCGAAGGGCGTGTCCACGGTGACGCGTTCGGCGTCGGTGAGCAGCTCGTAGAAGCCGCTGCCGCCGATGACCGCGACCTCCGCCGTCTCAGTCGTGCTGGTCATGCCGGTGTCCGTTTCTGCTCGTGGGTGCGGCGGCCCGCGCGGGGCCTGGGAAGGTCGGGGCGGTCAGGGCGGGAGACGACCGCGGGGCCGGGCCGCCGGCCGGCGGCACCCCCAGGGTGATCAGCTGGGCGATCGCCTCGAAGCACTCCAGCCGGTCGCGGGCCTGCGCCAGGCTGGCGCCCCAGACGGTGATCCCGTGGTCGGCGATCAGCAGCCCCGGCGGCGGCCGGTCGGCGCCCTTGAGGAACTCCGCCACCTCGTCGGCGATCCTGGCCACCTGCGGCCAGTTGGGGAAGACCGGCACCTCGGCCCGGCTCGGGTCGGCCAGCCCCAGCCCCTTGAGCAGCTCGAAGCGCTCCAGCGGCAGCGTGCCGGGTCGGCCCCGGTCGGCGTACCGGCAGGCCACCGCGGTGGCGTGCGGCGAGTGGACGTGGATCACCGCGGCGGCGTCCGTCGCCTGGTAGATCGCGGCGTGGATCACCGTCTCGGCGGACGGCCGGGGTGCGCCGGGCCGCAGCCCGACGCCGGTCTCGGCGTGCACCGCGACCATGTCGTCGGCGGTGAGTTCGCCCTTGGCCAGGCCGCTCGCGGTGATCAGCGCGACGTCGCGCCGCGCGCCGTCGCCGCGCCGCGACAGGTTCCCCGACGTGCCGGGCATCCAGCCCCGCTCGTACAGGACCCGGGAGAACGTGGCCAGTTCACGGCCGGCCGCGGCGGCGAGGGCGGTGTCGGACGGTCGGTTCGGCTGGGGTCCGCTCATCAGGCCGCCACCTCGCTGAGCGCGGCCACCCGGTGGTCGGCGAGCCGCTCGGCGCCGCCGAGCCCGGTCAGCTCGACCACCACCGCCATCCCGGCGACCTTGGCGTCCGCCGCCGCCACCAGCTCGGCCACCGCGGCCAGCGTGCCGCCGGTGGCCAGCACGTCGTCCACCACCAGCACCCGGTCGCCGGGCGCGACGGCGTCGCGCTGCAACTCCAGGCTGTCCGTGCCGTACTCCAGCGTGTAGGCGGCCTGGTGGGTGGCGCCGGGCAGCTTGCCCGGCTTGCGGGCCAGCGTCAGCGGCACGCCGCGCCGGGCGGCGATGACCGCGCCCAGCACGAAGCCGCGGGACTCGACGGCCAGCACCCGGTCGTAGGCGCCGGCGAACAACGCGTCAGCCCGGTCGGCGAGTTCGGCGAGCAGGCCGGGCTCGGCGTAGAGCGGCGAGAGGTCCTGGAAGACCACGCCGGGCCGTGGGTGGTCGGGGTAGCCGCGCAGCAGGCCGACGATCCGCGCGGCGACCTCGCCGTCGGTCGCCTCCGGAGTGGCGGTTGCCTCCGAGGTGGCGGTCGCCTCAGGTACCGCGGTCGCCTCCGAGGTGGCGGCCGGGCCCGGCGTGGTGGCCTGGCCCGCGGTGGCGGCCGGCGTGGTCCGGCCGCCGGCCGGCCGGAAGACCTGCCGTTCGGTGACCACCGCGGTGATCAACTCGGCCGGCGTGACGTCGAACGCCGGGTTGTACGCCCCGGCGCCCTCCGGAGTGGTGCGCGCCCCGGCGAACGTGGTGACCTCCTCACTCGCGCGCTCCTCGACCACGATGCCCGAGCCGTCCGGCAGCTGCCGGTCCCAGGTGGACTCCGGCGCCACCACCACGAACGGGATGCCGTGCCTGGCCGCCGCCACGGCCAGCCCGTAGGTGCCGATCTTGTTGGCGGTGTCGCCGTTGGCGGCGATCCGGTCGGCGCCCACCAGCACGCAGTCCACCAGGCCCTGGGCCATCGCGGCCGCCGCCGCCGAGTCGGCCAGCACCCGGTACGGCACCCCGGCCTCGGCCAGTTCCCAGGCGGTCAACCGGGCGCCCTGCAACAGCGGCCTGGTCTCGTCCACCAGCACCTCGGCCACCCGGCCCGCGTCGGCCAGCCGGCGGACGGCGCCCAGCGCGGTGCCGACCGAACCGGTCGCCAGCCGCCCGGTGTTGCAGTGGGTCAGCAGCCGCAGCGGTCGGTCGGGGGTGAGCGAGAGAACCAGCTCGGCGGCGCGCGCCACGGCCCGGGTGTTGAGCGCGGCGTCCTCGTCGAGCATCGCCACCGCCTCGGCGAGCACCGCCGCCGGGCCGTCCGGCAGCCGGGTCAGCACCCGGCGCACGCCCCACTCCAGGTTGACCGCCGTGGGCCGGGAGGCGATCAGCCGCTCGGCGTCGGCGCGCACCCGCGCGTCAGCCGCCGGGCCCGCGCCGGCGTGCAGGTGGGCGCTGAGCGCCACCCCGAGCGCGCCGGCCAGCCCGATCGCCGGCGCGCCGCGCACCGCCAGCGTCTGGATGGCCTCGATCACCTGGTCCACATCGGTCAGCCGCAGCCAGCTGGTCTCCGCCGGCAACCGCCGCTGGTCGATGGCGAGTACCGCGCCGTCCGCCCAGTCGACCGAGAACTCGCGTGCGGACGTGGCAGGTTGGCTGGTCATGCCGTCACCGCCCGGCGCAGCGCGTCGACCCGGTCGGTGCGCTCCCAGGTGAAGTCCGGCAGCTCCCGGCCGAAGTGGCCGTAGGCGGCGGTCTGGGCGTAGATCGGGCGCAGCAGGTCCAGGTCACGGATGATGGCGGCCGGCCGCAGGTCGAAGACCTCGGCGATGGCCCGTTCGATCCGCTCGACGGGGACCGCGGCGGTGCCGAAGGTCTCCACGAAGAGCCCGACCGGCTCGGCCTTGCCGATGGCGTAGGCCACCTGTATCTCGCACCGCCTGGCCAGCCCGGCGGCGACCACGTTCTTGGCCACCCAGCGCGTCGCGTACGCCGCCGAACGGTCCACCTTCGACGGGTCCTTGCCGGAGAACGCGCCACCGCCGTGTCGCGCCATCCCGCCGTAGGTGTCCACGATGATCTTGCGGCCGGTCAGCCCGGCGTCGCCCATCGGGCCGCCGATCTCGAACCGGCCGGTCGGGTTGACCAGCAGCCGGTAGTTCCCGGTGTCCAGCTTGACGCCGTCGTCGTCGAGCCGGGCCAGCACCGGGGCCACCACCAGCTCGCGGATGTCGGGCGCCAGCAGCCCCTCCAGGCTGATGTCCGGCGCGTGCTGGGTGGAGACCACGACGGTGTCCAGCCGCAGCGCGGTGTCCCCGTCGTACTCGATGGTGACCTGCGTCTTGCCGTCCGGCCGCAGGTAGGGGATGGTGCCGTCGACCCGGACCGTGGTCAGCCGGTCGGCCAGCCGGTGCGCGAGGTGGATCGGCAGCGGCATCAGCTCCGGCGTCTCGTCGGTGGCGTACCCGAACATCAACCCCTGGTCGCCGGCGCCCTGTTGGTCGAGGGTGTCGGCGCCGCCGGCGGTGCGGGCCTCGTAAGCGGTGTCCACGCCCTGGGCGATGTCGGGTGACTGGGCGCCGAGCGAGACGGAGACCCCGCAGGAGGCGCCGTCGAAGCCCTTGGTCGACGAGTCGTAGCCGATGCCCAGCACGGTCTCCCGCACCAGGGCGGCGATGTCCACGTACGCGGTGGTGGTCACCTCGCCGGCGACGTGCACCTGTCCTGTGGTGACCAGCGTCTCCACCGCGACCCGGGCGCCCGGGTCGTCGCGCAGCAGGGCGTCGAGCACGGTGTCACTGATCTGGTCGGCGATCTTGTCGGGATGCCCCTCGGTCACGGACTCCGAGGTGAACAGTCTGCGGGACATGACTCTCCAGAGAGGTGGATGGGGCGGGTGGGGTGAAGAGGGGTGAAAGTCGGGGCGCGCGCCCGCGCGTACGCCGTCGTGCGGGCGGCCGCGCGCCGGATGGACAGCGGTGGACGACGAGAAGGGACGGGGTGACCGGGGAGTGGTCAGGCGGAGACGTGCTCCGCGACCTCGAAGCGCAGGGTGCGCCGCACGGTGCCGATCAGCGCGGCCAGCGCGGGCCCCGACGGGGCCGAGAGCCGGACCTTGGCCAACTCGGTGCCCAGGTCACGGGTGGTGGGCACCCGGTCGCCCACCCGGTGCGGGACGAGCAGCTCGTCCACCCCCGGCAGCCGGCGCGCCAGCTCCAGGCCGGTCAGCGACCTGAGCACCCCGGGTGGGCCGTCGTTCCGCAGGAAACACATGCCGATCGTCGCGTCGAACCGCGGCGGCCGGTCGGCCAGCGCGGGCCGGCGGCCCAGGTAGCAGGCCAGCGTGTCGTGGTAGGGCCGCCAGTCGCTGTGCCGCTGCCACATCACCGGGATGCCGGCGCCCGGCAGCCGCGCCCCGATCTCGATCAACACCGGTCCCGAGGCGTCGAGTTTGACCTCCACATGGCAGGGCCCGAGCCGCACGCCGAACGCGTCCAGCACCGCCAGCGCGAACCGCTCCACCTCGGCCCTGGCCGGCGACCGGCCGTCGACCTGGACGAAGTCCCAGTACGGGTTGTCGTAGTCGCCCGCCGACGGCAGCCGGTACTCCCAGGTGTCCAGCACAGTGTGCCGGCCGTCCACGGTGAAGGTGTTCACCGCGAACTCCTGGCCCCCGACGTACTCCTCGACCAGCCACTGGTCGACCCGGCCGCCGAACAGGTCCCGGCGGTCGCTGTCCAACACCGGTGCCAACGTGTGGAGTTCGGCCTCGTCCCGGACCAGCCGGACGTGGTGCGACGCGGCCCCGGTGGCCGGCTTGACGATCACCGGGAAGCCGATGGCCTGCGCGGCCGCCGCCACCCCGGCCGCGTCGGCCGCCACCCGGTACGCCGGCACCCGGAGCCCGGCCCGCCGCGCCAGGTCGCGCATCAGCCGCTTGTCGCGGCAGGCCCGGGCGCTGGCCGCCGGGTTCCCCGGCACGCCGCACAGCTCGGCCAGCTCGGCCGCCCGGCCGACCCCCGGCTCGGTCGCCGGCACCACGGCCGCCACCGAGTCGGTCAACTCCCGGACCCGGGCGGCCAGTCGGGCCGGGTCGTCGCCGTAGAGACTGACCGCGTCGCCGCGCCGGTGCTCCGGGTCCATCGCCGCCACGGTGTCCCGGTCGTAGGTGTACACCCCGATCACCGGCCGGCCCAGGTCGGCCGCCGCCCGCTTGAACGGGGCCCCGTTGAGCACCGCGTCGACCAGCACCACCGGCTCCGTCAGGCGGGGGCCGCCCGCGCCGGCCGCCGGGCTCGCCGACGGTTCGACCATGGTCCTCATGCCGGCCCCCCGTCCGCGGGCACCGTGCCCAGCACCCGGGTGACCAGCGGCGGAGCCACCCGGACCCGCACCGCCTCGGCCGCCGCCCGGGCCGCCCGCACCGCCTCGGCGGCGGTGCCGGCCCGGCTGCGCGTGGCGGCCACCCGGGAGTCCGAGTTGGCGGGGTGGGCGATCTCGTCGCCCGGGTCGAGCAGCGGATGCGTCTCCACCGAGCCGCCCGCCGGGACCGCGCCGGGCGGCGGCGGTTCGGCCGCGACCAGGGTGCCGCCGCCGGTCGGCAGGGTGAACCAGATCGCCGAGTACCGCTCGGGACCGGGATCGGCCAGCGCCGCCCGCACCTCCGGCAGCACCCGCTGGCCGAGCGCCTGCCGTGCCACCAGCCGGGGGTAGTCCAGCCCGGTCACCTCGCCGACCAGCTCGGGGATCTCGTCCCCGGCCAGCCGCAGATGGGTCTCGATCACCCGCGGACCGGCCGCGGTCAACACCACCTCCGTGTGGGTCGGCCCGTGCCCGACGCCGAGCGCGTCCAGCGTCGCGGCCACCAGCCCGGCCACCGCCAGCTCGGCGGCGGCGTCCAGCCCGGCCGGCGCCAGGTGCCCCAACTCGACGTAGCCGTCCGGCTCGTAGAACTTCCGCACCACGGCGAGCACCTGGTGCTCGCCGTCCTCGGAGAGCGCCTCCACGCTGAACTGCGGCCCCTCGTGGAAGCGTTCGGCCAGCACCCCGGCCCGCGGCACCCCGGCGAAGCCGGCCGCCGCCCGGTCGAAGGCCCCGACCGCCGCCGCCTCGTCCGGCTCGCGCAGCACCGTCACGCCGACGCTGCCGGCGCCCTGGAGCGGCTTCACCACCACCGGGCCGCCGTGCTCGGCGAGGAAGGCCAGCAGTTCGCCGGCGTCCGCGACCAGCGCCGACGGCGTCGGGTCGACCCCGCGCTCGCGCAGCCGCTCCCGCATCGCCCGCTTGTCCGCCACCAGCCGCACCGTCTCGGGGTCGTGCCCCGGCAGCCCCAGCGCGCCGGCTACCGCGGCGGCCCGGTCCTGGTCCAGCTCCCCGAAGGCGACCACCCGGGTGAACGGGCGGTCCTGGTCAACGGACTTGGCCAGCTGCGTCCACTGCTCGTCCGCCGCCTGCCCGGCCACCCCGAGCACCGCGTGGTGGGCGCTCAGGGCCGGCGCGTAGCCGAGGAAGTCGATCCGGCACATCAGTGTGGTCGTGGCGCCCAGCTCGCGCAGCAGCGGGGCGGGCCCGCCGCCGGTGCCGACCACCAGCACATGCTCGTTCACCCGCGCACCCCTTCCTTCTCCCGTGCCTGCCACGTCTTCCGGTCCGCCCCGGCGGGGCCCGCCGGCGGTTCCCGGCGGGCCACCTCCTCGGCGTCCGCGACCCGCTTGGCGACATAGCCCTCCCAGGCCGTGCCGAACGGCACGTACAACCGGACCGGCACCCCGGCCGCGGCCAGCCGAAGTGCCTCGTCGGAGCGCACGCCGAGCAGCAACTCCACCGTGGCCCCGGGCAGTTCCGGCAGCAGCCGACCCCACATCCGGTGGTCGTGGGTGGCCAGGCTGAGCGGCGTGCCGGCGGCGGCCACCCGGCGGGCCAGCCGGACGAACGCCGTGTCGATCTCCGCCCGGTCCTGGAGCGCCGTCGCCGCGGTCTCCCGGAAGCCGCCCTTGACCAGCCGGACCGGTACCCCGGCGGCGACCAGCCGGTCCAGGTCGGCCGCCGCCCGGCGCAGGTTGGCCTGGACGGTCGCGCGGACCGGCACGCCCAGCCGGTGCGCGCCGAGCACCGCGCGGAGCACGGCCTCGGCCCGGCCACCGTCCTCCGCGCCCACCTGGACCATCCGCCCGGCGGGCAGCGCGTCGGCGATGGTCCGCAGCGCCCGCACGCACGTCTCGACGGACACGTCGACGCCGACGTGCGGGGTGTCCACCTCAAGCCAGCTGGAGCCGGGCAGCCCGCCCAGCGCCCGGGCCACTTCGGCGTACCGCGCGGTCTGGGCGTCCGCGGTGCCCGCGTCGGCCGCCTCCGCCGCCGCCAACCAGCCGATGTTGCTGGCCAGTCCGGCGGCGGCCAGCGACTCGGCGCGCGCCACGGCCGCCGGCCACTCGGTGCCGGCGAGATAGCGCCGGCCCTCGGCCCACAGCTGTTCCCTGCTCTTCGTCGGTTCTGTTCTGGCGACCATGACGCCCCGCCTCAGCCGATCGGGGTCAGCGGCAGGGGCTTCCCGACCTCGGCCCGCAGCAGGTTGGTGTCGATCGACGTCATCCGCCGGTCGCCGTCGCTGATCCCGCCGTTCTTCGACCTGGCCTCGACGAACTCGTCCAGGATCTTCCGGTCGGCGGCGGGCGACATGTAGTACATCGTGTTGACGTACCAGGTCCAGCCCAGCTCGTTGATCTGGTACGAGTCGGCCCGCTCCTCGAACATGCCGGCGGCCACCAGCTGGTGGAAGCGGTCCGCCACCTCGCCCGGCACCCGGTCCCACGGGATGCGGTCCTTGGCGATCCGCCCGTGGTAGGGGAGGCTCAGCACCAGCCCGCGCTCGTACGGCACGTGGTCGGCCTGGGTGACCTTGACCTTCAGGTCGTCCTTGTCCAGCAGGTTGCGGACATAGCTGGTGCGGCTCTCGTCGTTCATGATCGTCCAGTCCAGGGACTGGGTGGTGGCGCTGGCGCCGAACCCGATCAGGTCGTCGTCCCAGTGCGCCCAGCAGTACTCGTGGTACTTGTTGGTGTAGCGCTGGCTGATGAACTCGCTCTCCTGCTCGGGGTTCTCCAGCCGGGCGTAGCCGTGGCCGTTGTAGAGCCGGAAGCCGGAGTTGCGCAGGTAGTGGTTGGCGAAGACGGTCAGCCCCATCTTGTCCACGTAGCTCAGCGCCTTGAGCTTCTTCCCGGCGTATCCGGTGTGCAGCGCGTTCTGCGTGACCAGGTGGTTGATGGGATAGAACTCGCAGGACTCGGTGCCCAGGTCGATCGCCTTCTGGATGTCCTCGGCGAAATCGGCCGTGGTCTGGCCGTGCATTCCGTAGAGAATGTCGAAGCTGCGGTAGTCGAAGTACTCGCCGAGCAGGTCGACCACCCGGTAGGTGTCCTCCAGCGTGGCGGTGATGTTGAACAGCTCGCGGTAGCGCGGGTTGAACGTCTGGAGCCCGAGCCGCGCCTTGTTCACGCCGATGTCGCGGAACGCCTCGCACTTCTCCCGGGTGACGCTCTTCACCTCCATCTCGATGGTGAATTCCTCAAGCCGGGACAGGTCGAAGCACTCGTGGATGACCGCGCCGATCCGGCGGATCTGGTCCGGGGTGAGAATGCTCGGCGTGCCCCCGCCGAACCATATGACGCGCGGCGGGACTCCGGTGATCGACTCCCAGGCCGCCTTCGTCCGCACCTCCTTGATCAGCGCCTGGACGTACAGCTCGATGGCCTCGCTGCCTTCGGCCCCGACGCCCCGGTTCAACATGCAGAAGGTGCAGATCGTCTCGCAGAACGGGATGTGGAAGTAGAGCGCCCGGCTGCGGATCGGCCTCGTGTCCAGACGCGTGAACGCGTCCCGGAACTGGATGGTGTCGGTTTCCTGCCCCTTCAGCGGATAGAGCCAGTTGTACACCGGGAGTTGCTGGTCGAACTTGATGAAGCCGTTGTTCGGGTTGAGCTTCACTGCGTTTCCCTTCGCGGGCTCGGAGTTCGTTCCTTGCTGGTGCTGCTTTCCGTGCTGTGCTTGTTCTGGGGGTGCTTTTCCGGGAGTGTTCGGTGTTGCTCGGTTCCGCTCGGCGTTTCGGTGGTTCAGCTGACCAGCTGGGCGGCCTTGATCTCGGCCGCCACCTTGTCCTTCACCTCGGAGTTCAGCTTGGCCCGCAGCTCCGGCTCCACCCCACGGTCGAGCACCTGCACGTGGTGCTGGCAGTCACCCAGTGCGCCGACCAGCTCGCTGATGATCAGCTCAGGCCGGCACCGCTGCCCGCAGGTGAAGGCGTCGAAGAAGAGCGACCGCTCCCCGGGATAGGTGTGCACGGAGACGTGCGACTCGGAGAGGAGATAGATGGCGGTGAAGCCGTTCGGCTCGAAGTGCTTGACCTGCGTGCCGCAGACGGTGGCCCCGGAACGCTGGATACCAGCCTCCAGGCTTCTCATGATCAGGGCCTCGTTGTTGATGACCATGGGGGCGATGTTGTAGACGTCGGCGACGACGTGCCGCCCGGAGAACTCGAACTCAGACATCCAGCTCTTCCCATTCGCTGCAGTGAGTGGCGATTTCCATGCACTGACGGAGATGCTTCTCGACCTCCTGTTCGTCCGCGCCCTCCACGGTGAAGGCGAGATAGGAGTCGGTGCTGCCGTGCGCTCCGTCGAACACCCGGGGCACCGCGGTCTTGACGATGAAGTCCCTGACGAAGTCCGCCTCGGCGGGCGGCCGCCGGACCGCCACCAGCCGGCCCCGGCGGGGCGGCACCAGCAGCCAGCCGTACCGCCGACCGGTGTCCACGAGCGGCACCTCGGCGCCGTCCCGCAGTCCGATCTGGTGCTCGATCCACAGCCGAGCGGGGTTGACGCCGGTCGCGTAGGTGAGGGTCTCCATGATGTGCGCGCCGCCCAGCCGGCAGGCGATCTCGCAGAACCGCAGCTCGCCGGAGGCGGTGCGGAACACCTCCAGGTGGAAGGGGCTGAAGTCCAGCCCGGGCAGCGCGCTCACCACCCACTCGGCGAACTCGGTCAACCGGGCGTGCTCCACCGTGCCCTGGTCCAGCTGCACGCTGCCCAGCGGCAACGCCTCGTGGAAGGAGAGGCAGTTGTTGAGATAGCGCGAGGCGGCGGCGAAGAGCACCTTGCCGTCCCTGGCGAAGCCGTCGATGTGCAGCACCTCGCCCTCGGTGAAGGACTCCAGCAGCACGTCGTTCGGGTCCCAGACGGCGGCCGCCGCGGCCAGCTCGGCGGCGTCCCGCACCAGCCGCACCCCCATGGAGGCGTAGCCGAGTCGTGGCTTGGCCACCACCGGGTAGCCCACCCGCTCCGCGAACCGGGCGGCGTCGGCGGCCGAACTCGGCACCAGGAACTCGGGCGTCGGCACCCCGGCGGCGGCGACCGCCCGCTTCATCACGAACTTGTCGCGCCAGGGCAGCGCGTCCGCGTACCGCAGCCCGGGCAGGCCGTGCCGGTCGCGGACCCGGGCGCAGCGCAGGATGTCGTCCTCCGTGACGTGGACCAGGGTCCGCACCCCGCCCGCGGCGCAGAGCCGTTCCAGCTGCTCCTCCACCTCGGGGGTCTCGGAGTAGCCGTCGAAGGACAGCAACCTCGGCAGCGTGCCGGCGTAGGAGTCCCTGGCCTCGGCGCTGGTGATCAGGGTCAACTCGTCGCGCACCGGGTGCAGCCAGTCGCCGAGCGGGGTGACGGTGGACGGGATGCGATGAGCCATCAGGATTCCGCTCATCTGCTCTGCCTCCTTAGGTCTGGATGGAGTTGGCCGGGGGCCTGGTGACCCTGGTGGCCTGCCCGGCGCCGCCTTCGGCCCCGGTCTCGGCCCGGGTCTCGGCCTTGGCGCCGGCTGCGGAGCCGGCTTCGGTACCGGTTTCGGTCTCGGAGCCGGCTTCGGCTTTGGCCTCGGCCTTGGCCGCCACGGTCTCGGCGTCGGTCGCCGGGCTGGTCGTGGCGCCGGCGCCAGCCGCCTGGTTCGGGTAGAGCCGCCGGTCGCGCAGCAGCACCCAGGTGCCGAAGATGGTCACCGCCATCGCGCCGAAGTAGAGCGTGGACGAGGCGCCGAGCAGCGCGCCCCCGGCCACGGGGCCGGCGAAGAAGCCCAGGTAGCGGAGTTCCGCGAAGCCGAAGTAGGCGCCCTTCCTGGAGTCCGGCGTGATGGTGTGGATCACCGTGTCCGGCATCGGGAAGAGCAGCGCCTCGCCGATCGTCCAGAAGACGACGCCCACGAAGAGCAGCAGCAGATGCGTCTCCAGCCCCCGGAAGAAGACCGCCGCCAACATGAAGGCCACACAGCCGAGCAGGGCGAGCCGCTGCTGCGTCATCCGCTTGGAGAGCCAGGTGGCCGGCCACTGCATCGCGATGGCCAGCGCGGCGTTGAGGGCCAGCAGCAGCGAGAAGTAGGTGACCGCGTCCTCACCGCGCACGTTCTTGATGTACAGCGGGATGATCGACTCGAACTGCGAGAAGACCAGGAACAGCACCAGCCCGGCGGTCACCACCTTCAGCAGCAGCCGGTCGCGGACCGCCACCCGCCAGCCGCCGTCCTGGCCGTCGGACCCGTCCCGCGGGCGCAGGTCGAGGGCGCGCAGCGGCTGGGCGCGGGTCAGCACCAGCAGGTAGTAGCCGGCGAAGATCACCGCCGGGGTCAGGAAGATCATCCAGTTGGCCACGGCGTAGAGCGCGGCGCCGCCGAGCGGCCCGACGGTGGCCGCCAGGCAGAGCGTCACATAGCGGATGCGGAAGACGGCCTCGCCGGAGCCGGTCGCGGCCAGCGACAGCAGCTTCTTCATCGCCGGCTCGGTGAGCAGCCGGCCGACCCCCAGCAGGCACACCAGCACGATGATCAGGGAGAGTTCACGGGTCACGGCCAGTGCCGCGTAGGCGCCCACGTTGAACAGCAGGCCGGACTGGATCAGCCGCACGCCGCCCAGCCGGTCCGTCAACAGCCCACCGACGGCGCCGCCGAACGAGGAGACCAGGGCCACGCTGCCCACCACCAGACCGATCTGGGCCTCGGAGAGCGTGGAGATGTCCGAGAGGTAGAGGGCGAGGAAGGGCAGCGTCGCGAAGAACGCCAGCCCGTTGAGCAGGCTGCCGACCACCAGCAGGCGCAGGGTGGGGTCGGCGTGCCAGGGCACCTCGGCCTCGGCCGCGTCCACCGCCGGGGCGGCGGGGGCCTTGGCGTCGCCCGCCGCGGCGTCGGCGGCCGGCCGGCTCGCGTCCTCGGTCCTCCGGGGGTTCTCGGTTCCCCGGGTTTCCTGGGTTTCCTGGGGGTCCCGGGGCTCCTCGGGCTCCTGCGTCATGACCGCTTCCCTTCCCACGTGTTCACCGGGTGGTCGGGTGGCGTGCGCACCTCGCCGTCCCTGACCCAGCCGCGCATCGCGGCCTCGCCCAGTGTCCGGTCCACGGCCTCCGACGCCTCCTGGGACGTGCCGCGCGGGCGGGTCAGCGCCAGGGTGGCGGTGTCCTCCGTGCACGACAGGAGCGTCGCCGACCACTGCCCGGGCAGCAGGGTGATCAGCCGTAACGCGGCCGTCTCCGGGGCGGCCCCGGGCGGGGACCCCGGGGTGGCCTTGATCCGTACCTGGTGTCTCTGCATCGTGTTCCTTGTGAGGGTGGTGGGGATGTCACCTGGGGGCGGTCCGCCCGGGACACACCCGGCGGGGCGCGGCCACCGGGGCGGTGAGCGGGGCGGGGCGGTGAGCGGGGGCGGCGGCTGCTGTCGGGGGGACGCGCCGGGTGGCCCGGGCGGCCGGCCGGACCGTTGCGGATTCCCTGCTCGGGCCGGAAATCCGACGGGCTCGGCCAACTTGCCCACTGGGCCGGGACATTCGTTCGACGGCCGGTTCCGGTGTGTTTGGACGGACGGAAGTCCGGGGCGGTCGAGGCGCGGGGCGGAAGGTGATCGACTTTCGGTGGCCGACACATTCCGGCCCGGTCAATTCACGGTCGGAAGCGGGAATCCCACGGGAATGATCGTGGCGGGATCCGATTCCGCCGCCAGGCGGTGGTGCGGGTGGTGCGACGGCGCTCCGTGGTGCTCCGGGGGCGGCGCCCCGGCGACTGCCAAGCGGTGCTCCGGCAGTGCTCCGGCAGTGCCCCGTGACGCTCCGGCCGTGCGGGTGCCGGGCCGCGGAGTCGGCGGGCGCCCCTGCGGGCACTGGGCTGCGGGGGCTCAGCCCCAGTCGTGGACGTCGGGGTCGAGGTCGTCGTCGGTGGCGCCGAACACGCCCACCACCGGGCCGTGGTCGGCGCCCACCGCCGTGCTTCCCTGGTCGGCGGATCTGACCGACCATTCCGGTCCCGGTGCGGCGGCGAATGCGGTGCCGGCGCCCGCGAGGGCCAACGGGACCGTTCCGAACAGCGAATACAACACGAACTGACGGAGCTTGAACCTGTCGTTCGCGAGAGCATTACCGCGAGCCTGGATTCGCATGATGTCCCCTTCGGAGCAGTTCGGTTGCCGCGTTCTCGATGGGGACAACTCTGCCGCCGCGAAGGTCGATAATCGATGGGCAGCCAACGCACCTTCCTGCATTCTGCGCGGCCACTTGTTGCATGGTGGACGCCGCCCCCTGGTCAACCGCCGCGCCGTCCGCCCGGCGTCCGCCCGCCCGGCGTCCGCCCGCCCGGCGTCTGCCGCGCCCTCCGCCCGCCCGGCGTCTGCCGCGCCGTCCGCCCGCCCGGCGTCTGCCGCGCCGTCCGGCCGGCGGTGGACTCAGCTTGGGGCCGGGCCGGTCAACCTGGCGGGGTCGAAGAGGTCGATGGGATGCCGGGTGGCGCCGTCCAGGGCCAGCTCGGCGAGGATCTCGCCGACCACCGGAACGAACTTGAAGCCGTGCCCGGAGAAGCCCCCGGCCACCGTGACCGACTGGTACCCAGGATGCCGCGCGATCACGAAGTGGTCGTCGGAGGTGCTGGTGTACATGCAGGTGGCGGCGTGCAGCAGCCGCCCCGGCAGGGTGGGCAGCAGCCGGCCGGCGTGTTCCGCCATGGCCGCCGCCTCGTCGGGCCGCACCACCCGGTCGATGGTCTCCGGCGTGCACGCGCCCTCGCCCATCCGGTAGAACGCGACCTTGGCCCCGCCCTCCGGACCGTCGATCGCCGGGAAGCCGTAGAGCTGGGTGCCGTCCGACTCCTCCCAGATGTAGATCGGGTGCCGGTCGGGCAGGAACGGCGTGACGCCCGCCGGGCCGCTCGGCTCGAACCAGTACATGACCTGCCGTTCGACGGCGAACGGGACGCCCAGCGAGGCCAGTTGCCCGGGCGCCCAGGCGCCGGGGCAGAGCACCAGCTGGTCGGCCGTGTAACGGCCCAGCGGGGTGCGCACCCGGACGCCGGCGCCGCCGGGCAGCTCCTCCCAGGACGTCACCGGCTCGTCGAAGCGCAGCTCGGCGCCGGCCGCCGTGGCCGCCTCGATGCCCGCCCGCACCGTCTCCTCGGGGCGGACCAGACCGGCCCGCTCCTCCCAGAAGGCCACCTCGCCCGCGGCCGGGGTGAGCGTCGGGAACCGCGCCCGCACCTCCCGCGCGTCCAGCAGCTCGTGCGGCAGGTCCCAGTCGCGCGCGGCGGCCAGCGAACCGGCCACCGTCTGGCTGTCGGGCGCGCCGATCATCAGCCCGCCGCAGCTGAGCAGCAGCTCGCGCCCGCTCTCCTCGGCCAGCTCGGCGAACAGCTCGTAGCTGCGCAGCAGCAGCGGCACATAGGCGGAGCCCTCGAAGTAGGACTGGCGGATGATCCGGGAACCCCCGTGGCTTGAGCCCCTGGCGTGCGCCGGGCCGAACTGCTCCAGGCCCAGCACGCGGGCGCCGCGCGCGGCCAGTCGGTGCACGGCGGCGCTGCCCATGCCGCCGACGCCCAGCACGATCGCGTCATAACTGGTCGAGGCCATGGCCCTGACGCCTCCCTCTCCTCCGACTCGCTCCCGAGCGCCCCGCCCGGCGGCGCGGGCCGGCACCCGCCGGTCACCGGAAGTCTGTCAGGGCCACCCCCGGCCGGCGGGGGGCGCCCGCCGTCACGCGCCGGAGCCGGGGACGGCAGACTGGGCGCATGCGCATCAGGAGCGCCACCGACGAGGACCTGCCGCTGCTGCGGGACATCGAGCGCGCGGCGGGCGAGCCCTTCCGCACGCTGGGCATGACGGAGATCGCGGACGACGAACCACCCGGCGTGGCCGAGCTGGCCGAGCACCTGGCCGCCGGGCTGGCCTGGGTCGCGGTGGACCAGGACGATTGGCCGATCGGCTATCTGATCGCCGAGTGGGTGGACGACGAGGTCCATGTGGCGCAGGTCTCGGTCCATCCCGAGCACGCCCGCCGGCGGATCGGTCGCGCGCTGCTGGAGCACCTCGCCGGGTACGCGCGGGAGCGGGGCGCGCCCGCCCTGACCCTGACCACCTTCGCCGACGTGCCGTGGAACGCGCCCTACTACCGCCGGTGTGGCTTCGCCGAGCTGGCGCCGGAGGAGCTGGGGCCCGAGCTGCGCGCCGTGCGGCGGCGGGAGGCGGAGCTGGGCCTGGACCGCTGGCCCCGGCTGGCGATGCGCCGCCACCTCCGCTGACCCCCGGGCGTCCGGCCTGGCGGGGCGCCGGCGGCGTGGTCCGGGCCCCGGGCGTCCGACCTGGCGCCGGTCCCGGCCTCGGCCCGCGTCTGAACCCCGGCCCCGGTGTCGGCCTCCGCCCCGGCTCCCGCGCCTGGCCGGGCGCCCCGCCGCGGTCTGGGCCCCGGTGTCCACCTTGGCCGGCGTGCCCGCTCGATCCCGGCGCCCGCACTGGCCCCGGCCCGGTGGGCCGCACCCGGCCCCGGCCCTGGCGCCTGCCCGGGGCGGGCCGGCCTCCGCCCCGGTCCGCCCGGGTCGGTCGGGGACCAGGGTCAGCCCAGCCGGGTGTCGCCCAGCGCGATCAGCAGTCGCCGGAGGGCGGTGTTGAGCACCTCGCGCTCGGCCTCCGGCAGCGCGGTCAACAGCCGCTCCTCGTTGGCCAGATGGGCGACCACCGTGCGGTCCACCAGGTCGAGCCCCGGGTCGGTGAGCCGGACCCGGACGGCCCGCCGGTCGCGCGGATCGGGGCGGCGCTCGATCAGCCCCTTGTGCTCCAGCCGGTCCAGCCGGTTGGTGATCGCGCCTGAGGTGACCATCGAGGAGAGCACCAGCTCGCTCGGGGTCAGCTCGTGCGGCGCGCCGGCGCGCCGCAGCGTGGCCAGCACGTCGAACTCCGCGTTCTCCAGCCCGTGCGCGGTGAAGACCGGCTTCATCCGTTTGTACAGCAGCGTCGAGGCGCGGTTGATCCGGCCCACGAGGGCCATGGTCTCCAGATCGCCGAGGTCGGGCCGCTCCCGCCGCCACTGCGCCGTCAGCTCGTCCACGGCGTCCGTGGCCCTGTCCGGGTCGGCCGCCGGCCGCTCTTGGCTGTCCTTCATCGGGGTCGGTCCTTCGGGTCTCGGGAGGCCGGGCCGGCCGGGGGTGTGGGAGCACTAGCTTAACCTTCAGCTACTTGACGTAGGGGAATCCCGGGTGCAAGACTACCCTAAGTTAGCTCAACGTTGAGAAGATCACCTTTGAGAAGACCAGCCTTGAGAGGTTGGCCTCCGGAGGCGGGAGCGAGAGGAAGTGGTGGTCATGGCGGAGCGCGAGTCGCGGCGCGGGGCGCCCGGCGTGTGGCGGCGGCTGGCCGGTCGGCCCTGGGCCGTCGCCGGCCTGGCGGCGCTCGGCCCCGCCGCCTGGGGGACGACCTTCGTCACCACCACCGAGCTGCTGCCGCCGGGGCGCCCGCTGCTCTCCGCCGCGCTGCGCGCGCTGCCCGCCGGGCTGCTCTTCCTCGCCTTCACCCGCCGGCTGCCCCGGGGCGAGTGGTGGTGGAAGGCCGCGGTGCTCGGCCTGTTGAACTTCGGGGCCTTCTTCCCGCTGATCTTCTACGGCGCCTACCGGCTGCCCGGCGGCGTCGCCTCCACGATCGGCGCGCTCTCCCCGCTGCTGGTCGCCGGCTTCGGCCTGGTGGTGCTGAAGGTGCGGCCGGGTCGGGGCACGGTCCCGGCCGCGCTGGTGGGGGTGGTCGGCGTCGCGTTGCTGGTGTTGCGCTCGGAGGCGGCGCTGGACGGCGCGGGGATAGCCGCGCTGCTGCTGGCGACGGCGCTGATGGCGCTGGCCGTGGTGCTCGCCAAGCGCTGGGGCCGGCCCGAGGGGGTCTCGCTGCTCGCCCTGACGGGCTGGCAGTTGACGGCCGGCGGCCTGATGCTCGCCCCGGTGGCGCTGATCGTCGAGGGCGCGCCGCCGGTGCCGACCGCGAGTCATCTCGTGGGGTACGCCTACCTGGGGCTGATAGGCACGGCGCTGGCCTACGCCCTCTGGTTCCGGGGCATAGAGCGGCTGCCGGCCTCGTCGATGTCCTTCCTCGGCCTGGCGAACCCGGTGGTCGCCGCCTTCGCCGGGCTCCTCCTCCTGGGGCAGTCGCTGACCGGCTGGCAGGTGGTCGGTCTGCTGCTGGTCCTCTCGGGGGTCCTCTGGGGGCAGCGCGCCGGGCGGGGCGGCCGCCCGGTGGCGGCCGGGTCGGCCGCGGGCTCCGGCCAGCGGGCGGAGCGGGTGCCGGCCGCCGCGGCCGGCGGCTGACGGTCCGGGCCGTGGGCCGCTCGGCCGCTCGGGGCGACAATGGCCCGGAGACCGGAGATCAGGGCTGACGGAGGGCCAGGTGAGGGCATGTCCGTGGTGAACGCGCGGGCCGCGCTGTACGAGGTGCTGGACGAGCGCTTCTCGACCGGCTGGTGCGACCGGGGAGACCGGCAGTTGGAGACGTTGCACCGCGGCTCACGCTGGGCGGAGGGCCCGCTCTACCTCCCGGCCGCCCGCGGCCTGGTGTGGAGCGACATCCCCAACGACCGGCTGCTCCGCTGGGACGAGACCACCGGGCAGGTCGGCGTGTTCCGCGCCCCGGCGGGCTTCCCCAACGGCAACACGCTGGACGGCCAGGGCCGGTTGGTCACCTGCGAGCAGGGGAACCGCCGGGTCACCAGGACGGAGCACGACGGCTCGGTCACGGTGCTCGCCGAGCGGTTCCAGGGCCGCCGGCTCAACAGCCCCAACGACGCGGCGGTGCGCTCCGACGGTTCGGTCTGGTTCTCCGACCCGGAGTTCGGCATCAGCAGCGACTACGAGGGGCATCGGGCCGAGAGCGAGATCGGCGCCCGCAACGTCTACCGGGTGGACCCGGCCTCCGGCGAGGTGCGCCTGGTGGCCGACGGCTTCCTCGGCCCGAACGGCCTGGTCTTCTCGCCCGACGAGAAGCGGCTCCTGGTCTCGGACAGCGTCGCCAACCACATTCGTTCGTTCACGGTCCTGGACGACGGCACGCTCCGGGACGACGGCGTCTTCGTCACGTGCGTCCAGGGCAAGTTCGACAACATCCGCTTCGACGACGCGGGCCGGCTCTGGGCGGCGGCCCTGGAGGGTGGCGTCCACTGCTATCACCCGGACGGCACGCTGCTCGGCCGGCTGCTGGTCCCCGAGACGGTGGCCAACATCCGGTTCGGCGGCCCCCGGCGGAACCGCATGTTCATCGCCGGCACCACCACGATCTACTCCCTGATGACGAGCGTCACCGGCCTGCCGCCGCTGCCCGGCGTGTACCCGACGCGGTCGGCCGAGCGCTGACCCGCGGGGGCCGCGCGAGGTCCGGGCGGGGCCGGGAAGCCCGATGGTCGTGAGCACCCTCCGGGATGGCGTAGAGTTGAGATCACGACGCGGGGTGGAGCAGCTCGGTAGCTCGCTGGGCTCATAACCCAGAGGTCGCAGGTTCAAATCCTGTCCCCGCTACCACGGTTGGTGGGCCCGATGCCTAGGCATCGGGCCCACTGCTCGTTTGTGGCCCCGCCCCGGCGGCCCGCTCGTCGGTCGTGCCGCGCGCGAGCGCCTCGGTCGTGCGCGGGAAGGGCGGTCGCCGGATCGGCCCCGCGCCCCGGCGCACCTCCGCACCACCACCGTTCACCACCGTCGGCGGGCCGTCGGCCCGGCGGAAGTCCTGGCGTTGCCCCCGCTATATGGGGGGCGACCGGTCGCCCCGTACCGGCAGACTGGACCATCCGATCACCCAGACCAGCTGATCACCGAGAAAGGAACCACCGTGGCGAAGAAGGCACCCCAGCCGCAGCGCGGCAGCAACTTCCAGCCCAGGCAGGGCTTCCGCCCGCTGACCGAGGCCGAGGAGGTCACCCCCGACCCGCAGGGCAACCGGGCCCAGCGTCGGGCCGCGGCCAAGGCCGCGAAGAAGGGCCTCACCCCGGCCGAGCCGGCGGCCGAGGAGACGGAGAGTGCGGAGGGCGCCGGCGAGGAGGCCCCGCCCGAGCGGGGCTGAGGGACGGCGTTGGGATCGACGCGCGCCCCGCGACGATCCGAACGACCGCTCCTGACCCGCGAGTCGATCGCATCCTGATCCCACCCGAGCAGAACGACCGCCCTTTCGACCTGGTCCGAAAGTTCGTTCCGTTCGGGTGGCCGGTCGAACGGGTGTCGCGGGTGGGAGGAGGAGGGGTGACCGGGCCGACGCCGGGGGTAGCGTCCGGGGTGCCAAGTGCCGGGTCGCTCCTGGAGGACATGCATGTTCCCGACAACTCCCTTGACAGGTATGGCCGTTGACGGCCCGGGGGTGGGCTGGTGATGGCGGAGGAGAACGAGTCCATCGGGCAGCGGATGCGCCGGGCCCGACTGCGTCTCGGCCTGACCCAGGCCGATGTGGCCGCCCGCCTCCGGCGGACCCAGAGCTGGGTCTCCAAGGTGGAGAGCGGCGACATCGAGCTGGACCGGGCGAGCGTCATCAACGCGCTCGCCGGCGTGCTGCACATCCACCCCAACGAACTGATCGAGCGCCCCTTCAACGGCAGCACCGCGGAGAACCAGTGGCGGGTCTCGGCCGCGATGACCCTGCGGGAGCTGCGCCGCTACGACCTGACGCCGAGCTTCGAGGGCACCCCGCGCTCCTCCGCCGCGCTCTGGGCGGCGATGCGCCGGCTGCACCGGCTGCGCGACGACGCCGACAACACCGGCATCCTCAGCCTGCTGCCCGACCTGCTGTGCGAGGCACGGGCGTTGGCCGAGACCTCGACCGGCGGCGAGCGCGAGGCCGCCTTCGCGGTCTACGCCGTCGCCTGCAAGTTCGCCCACACCTCGGCACACGCCCTGGGGCACCCCGAGTTGATCACCCTGGCCGCCGAGCGGGCCACCTGGGCCGCCGAGCGGTCCGGCGACCCGCTGCTGCCGGCGGTCGTCGACTGGATGCGCGCCTGGGACATGTGGGCCACCGCCGACTGGGAGGACGCGCTGGCGCTGGGCGACAAGGCGCTGCGCGGCGCCGCCGAGGCGTACGAGCGCGGTGATCCCCCCGCCCTCCGGGTCTGGGGATCGCTCCAGCTCCGGGCCGCCGTCTCGGCCGCCAGGGCCGGCAACGCCGGCGAGGCCGGGCACCGGCTGTCGCTGGCCGGCGAGGCCGCCAAGCGGGTCGCGGTGGCCGCCCAACTTCCCGACGACCGGCACTCGTTGACCTTCAGCGCCGGCAACGTCGGCATCCACGGGGTGAACATCGCCCTCGAACTGAGCCGCCAGGACGAGGCGTTGCGGCTGCACCAGCGGCTCGACCCCTCGGTCGTCGCCGCCCTGCCGGCCTCCCGGCGCGGCCACTACCGGATGGACCTGGCCAGGGCCTACCTCTGGTCGGGCCAACGAGAGCTGGCGGTGGCCGAGTTGTCGGCTGCCGAGCGCACCGCCCCGCAGCTGGTCAGGAACCATCCGATCGCCCGGGCCACGCTGCGGCGGATCATCTGCGGCGAGCGGTCCGGGGTGCGGGAGCAGCTGCGCCGGATGTCCGCGCGGTTCCACCTGCGGGCCTGACGGTGGTCGGCGGCGGCCGATCGAATCAGAGCCGCTGAACAGCTCGTATTCCTCTCCCTCATGCTGATAGTAATGACATGGGTACTTTCGGTAGCGGGTCGCTCGCCAGAGATGCCGGAGGTGCTTTGTGCAGACGGAACTTCCCTATCCAGCGTGGCTGCCTACCGCCGACCAGGGCGCGCGGGTGCTGCCCTGCGGCAGGTGGTTCGACGCGGTCAGGGCGGGCGGCCCCGAGGGGGCCAGGGCGATCGCGCGGCTCGGCGACCGGACCGGCCCGGTGATCCATCTCCCGGCGGAGCACGCGATGTTCTGGCTGGTGCCGGTGGGTGCGGCCGAGGGCTGGCGGCTGCCGGGGATCGCGGTGCTGGGGGCCGGTGAGCGGCTCACCGTCCCCCCGCCGTCCCGCAGTGAGGGGCCGTGCGCCCGCTGGTTGATCCCGCCGCGCGGCTTCTGCCTGACCGATCCCGCGGTGCTGCACGCGGTGTTGGCGGTGGTCGCGGTGGGCGGTCGGCGCCCCCCGGACGCCTATCGGACCGTCGAGTGCCACATCGGGGGGCATCGTTCCTGCACCAAGGCGGTGGCCCCGCCGCCGCCGGTGGGCATTCCGGTCATCTACCTGGCCTGCGACTGCTGGTGCCACCAGCACTGACCCGGCGCGGGCCGGGGCGGGGCGGGCCGGAACGAGGGGCGAGGACGAGGGGACGGGACGGGGGAGCGGTGGGCGGCCTGGCCGATTGCCGCCTGTCGGGAAGTGGGCGGTCCTTCGCCGGCCGCATTGTCAGACCCATACGCCAGCATGGGGGTATGGCAGACCTCGTCATCCACGATGAGTGGCAGCTTCCCGCGTGGACGGAGTCGGTGGGGCCCGGTTGGGCGGCCCTGCTGGCCCGGCTGCACCAGCAGCTGTTCGCCCTCGCCCCCGACTACCGGATCGAGAAGTGTGAGCGCGGCCTCGGCGGCCTGCGGATCTGCGTCGCCGACCGCTTCGACGACCAGGGCGACTTCGACGGTCAGTGGGCCGACCTGGCCACCCAGTTGACCGACTCGACGGAGACCGCCTCCGAGCGCACCTGTGAGCTGTGTGGCGGTGCCGGCCGGCCCCGGTTCCGGGGCGGCGGCGGGGAGGTCTGGATCACGGCGCTCTGCGACGGTTGTGCCAGCGACCTCACCCGCCGGGCGATACCGGGCGCCTCGCCGCTGCCGCCCGGCCGGGTCCGCTGAGCCCGGCCGGCGCGGCCCGGGCTCGGCGGACCCGGGTTCCCGCCCTCAGTGCGCGGTCTCCGTCGGCCGCACGGGCGCCGTGGTGAGCACCAGGTCGTGGTCGCCGGTGTAGCTGAGCCGCAGCGTGCTCGCGCCCCGGGTGACGAGCGGATAGACATCGGTCCGCGCCCGGTCCACGGTGTCCCCGCCGATCCGGCCCAGCGGGATCAGCGTCCCGTCCGCCGCCCGGACCAGCAGGTTCCAGCGGCCGTGCGGCGCGGCCAGCGCCCGCTCGTAGGGGATGGTGAGCTGCACCCGCCCGGTCGGCAGCAGCCGCAGTGGCATCTCGAAGTCCAGTACGTCCGGCTCCTGTTGCCGCACGCCGACGGCCAGCTCCGGCGGCGGCCCGTGCGGGGTGGCGGTGATCAGCGCGGCGTCCTCGTCCAGCGTGATGTCGGCGACCTCGGCGTGGGTGGGCCGCTGCCAGGTGCGGATCGTCAGGTTCCCCTCCTTGGTGGTGTAGGGGATCCACGCGGTCACGCCGTGCTCGCCCACCGTCGGCACCGCGTCGACCAGGGCCGCCTGCTCCACCCGGTGGGCGACCAGCCGGCGGGCCCTGGCCGCCGTCGAGGCGGTCACGTAGCAGTCCCAACGCCCCTCGGCGAGCTGGTGCTCGGCCCGGTCCACGGCGCCCCGGCCCTCCCGGTCCAGCGGCAGCCGCAGCTGCCGGCCCTCCGGGTCGTCCCGCAGCCGCAGCACCAGATCGCCCGGCTCGGCCGGAGCCAGCGCCACGGTGAAGCCACCGGCCGGCGTGGCCACGCAGTGCGCCGCCGGCCGGGCGGGCGCCTCGGCGCTCGCCGCCACCACCAGCCGCCGGTCGGGCCGGCGGCGCAGCCGGGTGCGCAGCCGCCGCAGCCCGCCGCCGCGCGGCCGGGCGGCGAACAGCTCCTCGTACGCCTCGGCGACCACGGCCGGCTCGTAACGGGCGGCCGTGCGCACCGCGTTCGCGGCCATCTCGCGCCGGCGCCCCCGGTCGGCCATCAGCGCGCCCAGCGCCTTGGCCAGCCCGTCGGCGCCCTCCTCCATGGGCACCAACAGCCCGTCCGAACCCGGGGTGATGATCTCGCTCGGCCCGTAGGGACAGTCCCGGGAGACCACCGGCAGCCCGCAGGCCATCGCCTCCACGATGGTCAGTCCGAAGGACTCCCAGGACGAGGAGACCGCGCCGATGGCGCCCTTGGCCCACTCGGTGTCGATCGGCGCGACCGCGCCCATCAGCCGGACCCGCCCGGCCAGCCCCAGCTCGTCCACCTGCGCCAGCATCGGGTCCCGCAGCGGCCCCCGCCCGTAGATCCGCAGCTCCCAGTCGGGGAAGTCGGCGCGCAGCCGGGCGAAGGCGTCGATCAGCACGTCGTAGCGCTTCTGGGCGACCAGCCGGCCGGCCGCCACCACCAGCCGGCTCTCCCCGGTGGCCGGGCTCACCGCCGCCGCCGGCGAGGAGTTGGGGATGTGCCGGATGCGGCCGGCGGCCTCCGGCAGCGCGGCCCGGTAGGCCGCCGCGTCGTGGCTGGAGACCGGCGCGAAGGCGTCCAGCTGGGCGACGGCGGCCAGTTGCAGCTCCCGGTGCCCGGCCTCCTCCCGCACCCGCAGCGTGGAGTGCTCCTGCCCGATCCGCAGGTACCGCCCCGGCACCCCGTACCTGGCCAGGTAGACGTTGAGCACCGGGCGGGTGCTGATCACCACGTCCGCGTCGCAGTGCGTCAGGTAGTCCGCCATCCGCTGGTCGGTCAGCGCGGACACCGAGCCGACCGAGGCCGGGAAGAGCGCGCTGGGCTGCCCGGCGGCCGGCAGCTGGAGGTCGGCTGAGCCCTCCCGCTGGTCGATCAGCCCCACCATCCGAACCCGGTGGTCGAAGTCGAGGCCCGGGGTGTCCCGGTGGCAGTAGAGGCTGGCCACCGTGACGCTGTGGCGCTCGGCGAGGGCGGCGGAGAGGTTGGCCACCGAGCGGATGGTGCCCCCGATGCCATAGGCGTTGTGCAGCAGAAAGGTGATCTTCACGGTCTCCGCCTGAGTTCCGGTGCGGCGGCGCCGCCCCGGACGGGCGGCGGCCCAGGGTCGAGTGAGCCGTCCGACGAACGTGTCGAACGCGGCAGATGGTGACACAACGAACGGGGGTGCCCATGCGGCCCCGGTCGGCGGCCGGTGGCCGAACCGGCTTGCCCCGGCGCGGTCTTGACGGGCCGGGCCCGGCCCGCCGGCGGGCCGTGGTTCATCCGTACCGGTGACGTCCACCCGCCGTCGAGCGGCTACCGCCCCAGGGGACCAGAGGCCCCGCGTCGCCGTCCCGGCCGCGTCCGGGCCGGGTCCCACGCGTCCCGGACGCGGGTGGCCGCGGCTACCAGCCGGCGGCCAGCGGCAGGCGGGCCAGGGCGTGCGAGCGGACGTTGGTGGCCCAGCCCGGGGCGCCGAAGCAGCCGGGACGCAGCCGCGGCAGCAGGGTGGTCAACGCGACCGTCAGCTCCAGCCGGGCCAGCGGGGCCCCCAGGCAGTAGTGCACGCCCTGCCCCAGCGCGAGCTGCCCGGCCGGATCGGCCCGGCGCAGGTCGAAACGGTCCGGCTCCCGGTACCGGCGCGGATCGCGGTTGGCGGAGGCCAGACCGAGCAGCACGGTGTCCCCGCGCGGCACGGTGACCCCCGCCACCGTCAGCGGCTCGGTCGCGAAGCGCCGCAGCGCCATCAGGTTCGGGTGGCCGTGCCGGAGGAACTCCTCGACCGCGCCGGGCAGCAGCGCCGGATCGGCCTGGAGCGCGGCCAGCTGGGCCGGCTCCCGGCTCAGCGCGAGCAGCCCGGCGCTCAGCGTGTGCCGCACGTTCTCGATGCCGGCGCCCAGCAGCAGGAAGGCCAGTGAGACCAACTCGTCCTCGGACAGCCGGTCGGCCTCGTCCCGCGCGGCGATCAGCGTGGAGAGCAGGTCGTCGCGGGGTGCGGCCCGCCGGTCGGCGACCAGGGCCAACAGGAAGCGCCGCACCCCGGCCAGCGCCTCGGCGGCGGCCCGCGCGCTGGGCGGCGTCAGCAGGGTGGAGATCCAGTCGGCGAACGGCCGGCGGTCGGCCTCCGGCACCTCGAACAGGTCGCTCATCACGGTCAGTGGCAGCGGGCCGGTGTACTCCGCCACCAGGTCGGTGGTGAGCCGCTCGGCGTGGCGCCGCGCCGCCGCCTCGATCGCCGGACGCAGCGCGGCGACCCGGCGCGGGGCGAAGCCGTGCGAGACGAGCCGGCGCAGCCGCAGATGGTCGGCACCGTCCAGGTTGAGCAGGTTGGCGTCCAGCTCGGGAGGCAGGGCGAAGCCACGCCAGGGGGTGCGGGCGTGCCGCTTGCTGACCGAGAGCCGGGGGTCGGCGAGCAGTGGGCGCACGTCGGCGTCCCGGGTGACCAGCCAGACCGGGGAGCCGTCGGGCAGCGCCACCCGGTGCACCGGCGCGGCCTCGCGCAACGCGGCCAGCGCCGCGTGCGGGTCGGCGGTGAACCGCTCGGTGAACGGCTCGGGGAGGCGGGGCGGCGTGCGCGTGCTCATCGCGCCCATTGTCCCCGGCCCGAGACGCCCGCGGCACCGGGTGGGGAGGCGGGTGGAACTGCGGGACGGCGTGCCGGTGGCTAGCGTGGAGGGGACAGACCGGCGCGAAAGCCGCGCCCCGCGCCTGGTGCGCGGGGCGCGCACGCCGCCCTCGCGAGCCGTTCAGGAGGTCGCTCTGATGCCCACCTATCCCGAGGGGGTGCCCTGCTGGGCCGACGCCACCCTGCCCGACCTGGCGGCGGGCAAGGCGTTCTACGGCGAGCTGTTCGGCTGGACCTTCGACGAGGGCGCCGCCGAGTTCGGGCACTACACCCAGGCGTTCTCGGACGGCGTTCCGGTGGCCGGTCTCTCCCCGCAGCTGCCCGGGCAGGAGGTGCCGCCGGCCTGGGTGCTCTACTTCGCCTCGCCCGACGTGTCGGCCACCGCCACCCGGATCAGGGAGCAGGGCGGCCAGCTGCTGGCGGAGCCGATGGAGGTGGGCGACCTGGGCGCGATGCTGCTGGGCTGGGACCCGGGCGGAGTGCTCTTCGGCGTCTGGCAGCCCGGCCGGCACCGGGGCTTCGGCAAGGTGGACGCGCCGGGCGCGTTCGTCTGGAGCGAGGTCGTCACCCGGGACCCGGAGGCGGCCGACGCGTTCTTCCCGAAGGTCTTCCCGTTCCGCGCCCGGCGGATGGGCGGCGACGAGGGGATGGACTACCGGGTCTGGAACGTCGGCGACCAGATGGTCGGCGGGCGCTACTCCCCGGCGCCGGACGAGCCCACCGTCGCGCCCCGGATCGACGTCTACTACGCGGTGCCGGACTGCGACGCCGCGGTGGCGACCGTCGAGCGGCTGGGCGGCACCGTGCGCAACGGGCCGACGGACAGCCCGTTCGGCCGAATGGCCGCGATCACCGACCCACAGGGCGCCTCCCTCTCCGTGATCGACGTGGCCACCACCAAGGGCGAACCCCCGCCCCTGGAGCCCTGACCGGCCTCGGGCCCGTCCGCCATGGCGACCCCGCCGGCGGTCAGTCGAACGAACTCGGCTCGCCCGCCGTGACGAACTCCCGCAACACCGCCGGGTCCTCGTACGCCTCCTTCAACAGCGCGCCCAGCGTCCGCAGCGCGGCCGCGTCCTCGCCGTAGGCGACGAACATGCCCGCCTCCGGGTCGAAGCTGATCCGCTCCCCGATCTCCGGCGCCCGGGTGGCGACGGCCGCCCTGGCTATGCCGGCCCACGCGTAGCCGTTGGACTCGTGCCCGAACTCCGCCAGCACGCCTTCCACGGCGAACATGGCGTCATCCGTGAGCATCAGGCCGTAGTGCCCGGGGCGGTGGCTGTACTCAAGGAGGACGAGGGGGGCGAAGGTCTCACGGTCTGTCATGCGGCCGACCCTAGCCGCGGGGTCTGACAGCAGCCGCTGACCCGCTGCTTCAGCCGGCCGGTTGTCCCTGACGGGGTGTCGGTCACCGCCCGGCGCCTGGTCGGACTCCGCGGGCACGGCCTAGGCTGCGCTGATGCGACGTGGGGGCGGCGGGGGCCGGCGGGCGGGACTCGGGCGGCCGTTCCACACGCTGTGGGCCGCGGCGGTCGTCAGCAACATCGGGGACGGCGTGACGCTCGCGGCGGCACCGTTGCTGGTCGCCTCGCTCACCGACAGCCCGGCCCTGGTGGGGTGGGCGGTCTTCGTGCAACAGCTGCCCTGGCTGCTGTTCTCCCTGATCAGCGGGGTCTTCGTGGATCGCCTCGACCGGCGACGGCTGATCGTGGTGGTCAACCTGCCGCGCGGCGCGCTGGTCGGCGGCCCGATCGCCGGGGTGTTGGGGGTGACCGGGCCGTTCTGGCTCGCGGCCGGGGTGATGGCGGTGCTGACCGCCGTGGCCTGGCGGCCGTTCGGCCGCCGGGTGGCCCAGTCGACGCGTGGCGGCCCGGGTGGGGCCGCCGCCGGCGGCGAGACTGGGCGGGCCGGTGCCGGCCCGGCCGACGGGTGGGAGCCGCCGCGGGACGACGAGGCCGCGCCCGGGCCTCGCTAGCGGCCGGCGGGGCGGTCGCGGCGCCCGCGTTGTCCACAGGCTGTGGACAACATCGCCGGCCCGGCAATCCGGGCCGCGTGGTTGAGCGCGGGCCGCCGCTTGGGGAAGAGTGCCCCTTTGGATCACATGTCCGGTAACGGCAGCTACAGCAGGGGAGTCAGCCGATTATGCGATTGATGCGCGTGGGTGAGGCGGGACGGGAACGACCGGTGCTGGTGGCGCCGGACGGTCAGGGCTACCGCGACCTGCGGCCGGTCACCGACGACATCGACGGCGCCTTCCTGGCCGCGCTGACCGAGGACCCGGGACTGATCCCCGACCTGTCCCTGCTGCCCAGCACCGAGATCGACGGGGAACGGCTGGGCGCCCCGGTCGCCCGGCCGTCGGCGGTGCTCTGCGTCGGGCAGAACTACGCGGCGCACGCCGCCGAGTCCGGGGCCGAGCCGCCGCGGCAGCCGATCATCTTCTACAAGTCGCCGAACACCGTGGTCGGCCCGCGGGACGACGTGCTCATCCCGCGCGGCGCGGAGCGGACCGACTGGGAGGTGGAGCTGGCCGTGGTGATCGGCCGCCGGGCCCGCTACCTGGACTCGGTCGACGACGCGCTGGCCCACGTCGCCGGGTACGCGGTCAGCGACGACGTCTCCGAGCGCGCCTTCCAGCTGGAGGACTCCGGCGGGCAGTGGTCGAAGGGCAAGAGCTGCGAGACCTTCAACCCGCTCGGCCCGGTGCTGGTGACCGCCGACGAGGTGCCCGACCCGCAGCGGCTGCGGATGCGTTCCTGGGTCAACGGCGAGCCCCGGCAGGACTCCACCACCGCCGACATGATCTTCTCGGTCGCCACCCTGGTGCACCACCTCTCCCAGTACCTGGTCCTAGAGCCGGGGGACATCGTGAACACCGGGACGCCCGAGGGCGTCGCGCTCTCCGGCCGGTTCCCCTACCTGGCGCCGGACGACGTGGTGGAGCTGGAGATCGAGGGGCTGGGCCGGCAGCGCTCCGTCTGCCGCCCGGCGCCCTGACCGGCGGGGGCGGGCCGCCGCGCCGCGCGCTGCTACGGACGTTCCCGGCTTCACTCTTTCGAGCGAGTCTGGAGCGGGCGCGGCCGGCGGCGGGCCGGGAAAACAGCGGGTCGGGGGCGGTCGGGCCCATCCCGCGCGCCATGTCGCCGTCGGTGGCTCCTGGTTAGGTTGGCGCCATGGCTGAGACCTCCTCGACGCCCCATGTGATCCGCGTCCGCTTCGACGGTGGGCCGCGCCATGGCCGGACGGTCGATCTCCTGATCACCGGGCAGGTGCCGCTGCCGCTGATACTGGCCGCCGGGCGCGGCCGGGAGGAGGACGCCGGCTCGGGTCTCTACCAGCTGCGGTCCACGGAGGGCGGCGGCACGCGGTACGCCTGGATCGACGACCTCCCGGCGCGGAGTTGACGGGCGTGGCGCCGCCGGCTCTGGTCTGGTACGCGGCCTACGGCTCCAACATGTGCACCGAGCGGCTCGACTGCTACCTCAGGGGCGGCCGCCCGCCCGGCGGGGTGCGGACCCACCCCGGCTGCCGGGACCCGAGCCCACCGGTCAGCTCGGCGCCGGTGACGCTGCCCGGCGCGCTCTACTTCGCCACCGAGTCGGCGGTCTGGAGCGGCGGCCGGGCGTTCCTCGACCCGGACGCCGAGGGACGCACGCCGGCGCTCGCCCACCTGCTGACCGTGGGGCAGTTCTCCGACCTGGCGGCGCAGGAGATGGGCCGGCCCGTCGGGGTCGACCTCGATCTCGAAGCGCTGCTCGGCTCCGCCGACCGGGCCCGCCTGGGGCCGGGGCGCTACGAGACGCTGGTGCGGGTGGGCGTGCTGGCCGGGGTGCCGATGCTGACCTTCACCGCCCCCTGGGGCCTGGCCACCCACCCGGGGAACCCGCCGGCCGCCGCCTACCTGCGGACGCTGGGCGCCGGGCTGATGGGCGGGCACGGCTGGTCGGCCGAGCGGGCCGCCGCCTATCTGGCCGGCCGGCCCGGGGCCAGCGAGTGGTGGACGCCGACGACGGTCCGGCGGCTGCTGGCCGGCTAGCCGACCGCGCCTCGCGGCGGCCGCCCCGCACCCGGTGCGGGCCGACTCAGCCGGCCTGCGCCAGGTGCGGGCGGATCTGGTCGGCGGTCAGCACGTAGCCGGTCTCCGAGTGGGTCACCGAGCGGGCGAACACCATGCCGTACACCTGCCCCTCGGTGGTCAGCAGCGGTCCGCCCGAGTTCCCCGGGCGGACCAGGCCGCGCACCGAGTAGATGTCGCGGCTCACCACGCTCTGGCCGTGGATGTCCTGGCCCTGCGCCGTGGTGCGGCTGGCCACCGTGGCGGCCCGCAGGTCGAGGCCGCCGTTCTCCGGGTAGCCGGCGACCACCGCCGGGTCGCCCCGCTCGGCGTCCTCGGCCAGCTCCAGCACCGGGGCCTGGAGCCCGGGCACCGCGAGCACCGCCACGTCGATGCTCGGGTCGAGCAGCAGCACCTGGGCCTCCAGGCGCTGCCCGACGCCGCCGACCTGGGCCGTGACCACCGTCGCGCCGTCCACCACGTGGGCGTTGGTCACCACCCGCTCCGGGGCGTAGACGAAGCCGCTGCCCTCCTGCCCGCTGGAGAAGCCGGCGCTGGCGGCGATCTTGACCGTGCTCTGCTCGGCGGCTATCGCGGCGGCCTCGGTGACGTTGTCCCCCGAGGGGGGCGGCACGTCGACCGTGGGGTCGTTCTCGAACGGGTTGAACACCTGGGGGAAGCCGGCGTCGCTCAGCGCGTGCGTGGCCCGGCTGAACCACGTCGGGGCCTGCGCCGGCATCCGGTCCTGCACGGCGCCGAGCAGCGCCGAGCCCTGCACCTCGCGGTTGAGCCCGGGCGACGGCGTGGGCACCAGGGCGCTGGCCGCGATCCAGGCCACCAGCAGCACGCCCACCGCGTTGAACGCCGCGCCGCCCGCGCCGTCCAGCCAGCGGGCCGGCGCCCAGCGCACCGCGTTCCGCAGGCGCAGCGCCAGCGGCCAGGCCAGCGCCTGGCCCACCGCCGCCGGCAACAGCACCACCAGCAGCGCGACCACCGTGGCCGCGACCGATCCGGGGGTCAGCTCGCCGACGAAGAAGGGCAGCAGCCAGACGCCCAGGGCGGCGCCGCCGACGAACCCGGCGAGCGAGATCACCCCGGCGAGCAGCCCGCGGTAGAACCCGGAGACCGCCGCCGCGAGCGCCGCGACCAGCAGCAGCACATCCAGCGCGTTCACCCGGCACCCCCCTTCGCCCCGTTCGTCGGTTATGGAACGGCAGGGCCGGAACGAGGGTTCCCGGCGGCACCTGGCGACCAGTGACGGTCATGAGCTTCGCTACTAACGGTGATCGACGATCGTAGTCGATCGGCCGCCGGGCGCGACGGGGAAGCCCGGTGCTCAGTCGAGGTCGAAGAGCGGACCGGAGACGGTCAGCCCGAGGTCGTCCCCGGCGTGCGCGAAGAAGGCGAAGAGCATCAGCGCGGCACCGGCCAGCGACAGGTCCTTGAGGAACTGCACCAGGCTGTTCTGCCGCGCCTCGGCGTCCTCCTCCCGCCAGAACCGGTGCATCAGCAGCGCGGTCGGCAGCAGGAAGACCAGCAACAGCAGCGCGCCGAGGTCCGCCCACACGCCCAGCAGCACCATCAGCCCGCCGACCAGCTGGAGCAGCCCGGAGCCGAAGACCGCGAGCCAGGGGAACGGCACCCCCTGGGAGCCGGCGTACCCGGCCATCGCCTTGGTCTGGGTGAGGTGGCCGATCGCCGAGTTGAGGAAGAGCAGCACGAAGAGGATGCGGCCGATCAGTACGAGCACGTCCATGGGCACCTCCTGGGCAGGGGCAGACGCCTGCTGTCACCGTGCGGCGCCGGCCCCCGCCGGGCAACCGGGGCGCGCGGCGGCCGGGGCCGCCGCGCACCGGGCGCCCCGGCCCGGGCCCGCCCGGCCGGTGCCGGGCGCCGGCCGGCCCGGCGGTGCGCCAGCCGGGTGAACGCGCTGGCCGGCCACCGGGGTGGGGACCGGCGCACCCCCGCGGCCGCCGGTCCCCACCCCCGCTGGCCCGCCCTGCCCGCCCCCGCTCGCCGTGGCCCGTCCGGCCGGCCCCCCGCCGGCCCGCCAGGCCCCCGTCTCGCCCGCGGACCCCGCCCCTCGGACACCACGCCTGTTGGGGGTCCCGCTCGTCAGACGTTCCGCCCGTCAGAAGACGCCTCGCCGGTCAGGCGTCTCGCCCGTCAGAAGATGTCCCGCCGGTCAGGCGTCCCGCCGGTCGGGGTCCGTCCGTCAGACGTCCCGCCGGCCGAAGAGGGCGGCGGCGGCCAGCAGCGCGACACCCGTGTAGCCGGCGACCAGCAGCAGGGACGGCCAGCCGCCCAGCGAGCCCATCGCCGCCGTCGAGGCGTCCGACGACTGGGTGAGCTTCTGGAGCGCCGCCGTCGGCGAGACGCCGGCGATCCAGGGCTCCGCCGGGCCGAAGAGCGGCGCCAGCAGCTCCGGCAGCAGCAGCACCCCGACCACCGCGGTGATCGCCCCCGCGCCGTGCCGGATCAGGGTGCCGAGGGCCAGCCCGAGGAGTCCGGCCAGCGGGAACGCGGCGGCCACCCCGAAAAGCGCGGGCAGCGGATCGCCCTGCGCGTAGGAGTCGTCCAACAGGGCGTCCCCCACCAGGTAGGCCGCGGCGCAGGACGGCAACGCCAGCACGTAGAGCACCCCGGTGAGCAGGGCCGCCTTCGCCGCCAGCACCGTGCCCCGCCGGGGCACGGCGGCGACGGTGGCCCGCATGGTGCCGCTGCCGTACTCGCCACACACCACCAGCGCACCCAGCACGGCGGCCAGCAACAGGGCCGGCAGGCTGAGCGTCAGGCTGCCGCCGAGCACCGTGTCGTCCGGTTGCAGGCTCTCCGTCGCGGCCACGAAGGCCGCGCCCGGGGCCGGCAGCAGCGTGGCCACCGCGGCCACCCAGGAAGTGGAGCGCAGGCTTCGGAACTTGACCCACTCGAAGGCCAGCGCCTCCCGGAACCCGGCCCGGCCCACCGGCACCGCCCGCTGACGTTCCCCGACCACCAGCGTGTCGCTCATTCGCCCGCCTCCCCCGTATCCCGGCGCCCGGCTGCCCGGCCGCGCTCTTCCGCCCGCCCCCGGTACTCGGTGGCCGAGGCCACCATCGCCGTGTAGACCTCCTCCAACGAGGAGCGATGCGGGGTGAGTTCGCTCAACGTCAGGTCGTTGGCCCGAGCCAGTTCGCCGATCGCCGCGGCCGAGGGGCCGGTGGCCAGCCAGCCGCCGCGGGCGTCCGGCCGGACGGTGGCCCCCGCCGCCACCAGCACCTCCCGCAGCCGCTCCGGCTCCGGGGACCGGACCAGGGCACCGGCCTGGGAGTGCCGTTCGATGAAGTCCCGCATGGGGGTGTCGGCCAGCAGCCGGCCCCGCCCGATGATGATCAGCTGCTCGACGGTCAGCTCCAGCTCACTCATCAGATGGCTGGAGAGGAAGACGGTGCGGCCCTCGGCGGCCAGCGACTTCATCAGCTCCCTGATCCAGCGGATGCCGTCCGTGTCCAGCCCGTTGACGGGCTCGTCCAGCATCAGTACCTCGGGGTCGCCCAGCAGCGCGGCCGCGATGCCCAGACGTTGCCCCATGCCCAGCGAGAAGCCCCTGGTGCGGCGGCCGGCGGTGGCCGGGTCGAGCCCCACCAGTTCCAGTACCTCGTCCACCCGGCGCCGCGGCAGCCGGTTCGCCGCCGCCAGCCCGGCCAGATGGGCCCGGGCGGACCGGCCGCCGTGCACGCCCTTGGCGTCCAACAACGAGCCGACCGCGCACAACGGCGCGGGCAGCGAACGGTATGGGCGCCCCCCGATCCAGGAGCTGCCCCCGCTCGGGGTGTCCAGCCCCAGGACGAGCCGCATGGTGGTGGACTTGCCGGCCCCGTTGGGGCCGAGGAAGCCGGTCACCCGGCCCGGGCGCACGGCGAAGGAGAGGCGGTCCACGGCGGTCCGCTCCCCGTAGCGCTTGGTCAGTTCGTGTACCTCGATCACACCGCCGACGCTAGGCGCGGGGCCGGCGCCCGCCATCCGCCGCCGGGAGTCGGCCGCTACCGCGTCGGGAGTACGCCCGCCGCCGGCCGGGAGCAGGCCGGGCTCACTCCCCGGCGCCCGCCCTGACCAGGCCGGTCTCGTAGGCGATGACCACCAGCTGGGCCCGGTCCCTGGCGCCCAGCTTGGTCATCGCCCGGCTCACATGGGTCTTGGCGGTGAGCGGCGACATCAGCAGCCGGGCGCCGATCTCGTCGTTGCTCAGCCCGCCGGCGACCAGCGCCATCACCTCACGCTCCCGTCCGGTCAACGGAGCCAGCCGGCGGGCCCCGTCGGCCAGCGGCGCGCGCAGCCGGGCGAACTCCTCGATCACCCGGCGGGTGACGGCCGGCGCCAGCAGGCTGCGGCCGGCGGCCACCGTGCGGATCGCCTCGCGCAACTCCGCCGGCTCGACGTCCTTGAGCAGAAAGCCGGCGGCACCGGCGCGCAGCGCCTCGAAGACGTACTCGTCCGCCTCGTAGGTGGTGAGCACCAGCACCCGGGTGCCGGCCAGGTCGGGCTCGGCGGCGATCCGTCGGGTGGCCTCCAGGCCGTCCACGCCGGGCATTCTGATGTCCATCAACACCACATCAGGGCGGGTACGGCGGGCCGCCGACACCGCCTGCTCCCCGTCGGCCGCCTCGGCCACCACCGCCAGGTCGTCACTCAGTTCGAGCAGCGCCCGGAAGCCGGCCCTGACCACGGTCTGGTCGTCGGCCACCACCACCCGGACCCGAGCCCCGGCCCCACCCTGCGGATTCTCTGCGGACATGGCTCCCAACCTAGGTGCACCGTCACGCGAAGGCCCCGTCCCGGTCGTGTCCCGAGTCGAAGGGGGAGCCGTTCCGGGGCGTGGCCACCCATGAGGTGGAGGAGTATCCACGGGCGCATTGTCGCCTTCATGGCCCTCCCCTAGCTTATTTGGAGAGGGGAACCACTCGCGAGGGGGGCGAGAGATGGTACGTCCGTCTGACTGGTCGCCGGTTGACATGGATCGGGATCCGACTCCGGGGGAGCCGGACGAGGTGCGCGAACTCGCGGACGCGTTACAGGACTTCGCCGACGATGTCGGTGAGGCGTTGGGGAAGATCCGGGGCATGGCGGGTGAGCGGGCCATGTTGGACTGGGCGGGGTTGTCGGCGGACGCGTTTCGTCGGGAGTTCGACGGGGTGCCGGACAACCTGACCAAGCTGGAGGACAGTTACTCCCTTTGCTCCCAGGCGTTGCATACCTACTGGCCCAAGCTCCAGACCGCGCAGGGGATGGCGGATCGGGCGTTGGATCGTGCGGTGGCCGCGCAGGCCGATCTGGCGTCGGCGCAGTCGGCGTTGGGGGATGCGACGGACTGGTTGGGGCGGGCCGGGGACGAGGCGGAGCGGCTGCGGCGGGAGGGTGAGCGGGCGGACGCGGAGCCGCCGGATGAGGCGGATGTGCGGGCCGCGACCCGCGATCACCAGGCGGCGGAGGCGGCGGCCGGCGCCGCCCAGGGGCGGGTGGACGACGCGGAGGAGCGCCTGGCCGCTGCCCGTCAACTCGCCCTCGACGCCCTGGAGATGCGGGAGGAGGCGGCTCGGGAGTGTGCTCGGGGTGTGGAGGAGGCGTCGGACGCCGGTATCCAGAACCGGAAGTGGTGGCAGGACGCCATCAAGTGGGTGACGGACAACTGGGACACGCTGGTTGAGATCTGCAAGGTGATTGTCGCGGTGCTCGGCGTCGTGGTGATGATCATCGGTGGTCCGCTGGCCTGGGTGGTGCTGGCCGCCGCGCTGGTCGTCCTCGCCGACACGTTGATCAAATACGCGCGCGGTGAAGCGGGCCTCCTCGACGTCGCGTTCGCGGCGTTGGACTGCATCCCCGGGATGAAGGGGCTGACCACCCTCGGCGGCCTCGCCCGCGGGCTGCGGGGCGTGGCCAGCACCGGCCTCAAGGGACTCCGGCAGGGCGCCCTCAACCTCGGCCGCCGACTGCGCGGCGACGGCATCCCGATGAACGGCCGCAACGCCTGCGGCGACCCGGTCGACGTCGCCACCGGCGAACTCCTCATGTCCGCCACCGACGTCGAACTCCCCGGCGTTCTGCCGCTGGTCATCGAACGCCACCACATCTCCAGCTACCGCGCCGGACGCTGGTTCGGCACCTCCTGGGCCTCCACCCTCGACCAACGCCTCATCCTCGAAGAACACGGCGCCCGCCTGTACACCGCCGACGGCATGACCCTGCTCTACCCCCGCCCCCTTCCCGACGAGCCCGTCCTCCCCGTCGAAGGCCCCCGCTGGACCCTGGAATGGGACGGCCAACCCGGCACCCCCCTACGCGTCACCCGACCGGAGACCGGCCACACCCTGCACTTCGCCCCCGTCACCGGCCGACCGGGCCACGAACTGCCACTGATCGCACTGACCGACCGCAACAACAACCGCGTCCACCTCGCCTACGACGACCACGGCACACCCACCGACATCCACCACTCCGGCGGCTACCACCTCGGCGTCACCGCCGAACAAGGCCGCGTCACCGCCCTCACCCTCCTCAACGACCCCGACCAACCCACCCTGCTCACCTACGGCTACAACCAAGCCGGCCTCCTCGCCGAGATCACCAACTCCTCCGGCCGACCGCTCAAGTTCTCCTACGACGAACACCACCGGATGACCCGTTGGGAAGACCGCAACAACTACTGGTACGCCTACACCTACGACGCCGACGGCCGCTGCGTCCACACCACCGGCACCGACCGCGCCCTGGAGTACCACTATGCCTAGGACGCGACGGCACACCGCACGACGGTGCTCAATCCGCGCGGCGACCGGACGGTCTACCAGTTCAACGACAGCTTTCAGCTCATCGCTGAGAGCGACCCGTTGGGCAACACCACGCGTTGGGAGTGGGACCGCTACGACCACGCCACCGCGGTCACCGATCCGACCGGGGCCATCACCCGATACCACTACGGCGCGGACGGCGCCTTGGCCGAGGTGGTTGGCCCGTTCGGTACCGAGGTACGGGTCGAGCGCGACGCGGACCGGCGGGTCGCCGCGTTCACGACGGCGGATGGCGGAGTGTGGCGGCAGGAACACGACGAGGCGGGCAACCGGGTGCGGATCAGTGACCCGGAGGGTGGCACCGTCCACCAGGAGTTCCATCCCAACGGCGCCCTGGCCGCCCAGATCGACCAGTTGGGGCACCGCACCGAGTACCGGTGCGACGCCGCCGGCCTGCCGATCGCCATCGTCGATCCACTGGGCCGCACCGTCGCGTTGCGCAGGGACGCCTTCGGAAGAGTCGTCGAACAGACCGACGCACTGGGTGCGCGGACCCGCGGCGAGTGGACCCCGGAGGGGCGGCTCACGCGGTTCACGGACGCGCTCGGCGGCGAGCACCGCTGAGAGTGGGACGCCGAGGGCAACCTGCTCGCCACGACCGACGCGAACGGCGGGGTCACGCGCTCCACCTACGGCGTCTTCGACCTCCAGACGTCCAGGACCACACCGGACGGTGCGCGGCACACCTTCACCCGGGACGAGGAACTGCGGTTGACCTCGGTCTCCGACCCGCTGGGCCGCACCTGGGACTACGACTACGACGCCGCTGGCCGACTGCGGGAGGAGAGCGACTTCGACGGGCGGGTGACCCGTTACGAGCGGGATGCCGCCGGGCGGTTGGTGAACCGGACCAACGCCGTCGGCCAGACCGTGCGCTTCGTCCGGGACGCGGCGGGCCGCGTGGTGCGCAAGGAGACCTCGGACGGGGCGGTCACCACGTTCCGGTACGACGCGGCGGGGCGCGTGGTCGAGGCCACCTCCCCCGGCGTCGAGCTGGTCCGCACCTTCGACCCACACGGACAGGTGCTGACGGAGACGGTGAACGGCCGCCAGTTACGCCTCTCCTACGACCCGCTCAACCGGCCCGACACCCGCGTCACGCCCTCCGGGCACGTCACGCGCTGGGAACGCGACGCGGCTGGCGCGCTGACTCGACTGTCGGCGCTGGGGCGCGCGGTCTCCTACCGACGGGACGAGCGAGGCAGCGTCGTGGCGCAGGACACGCTCGGCATCCTCGACACCCGCCGGCAGTTCGACGAGGCCGGCCGGCTGCTGGAGGAGGCACTGACGGTGTCTGGCGGGGCAGGCACCTCTGACCAGCCACTGTCCCGGCGCCGGATCACCTACCGCGCCGACCACTACCCGCTGGCCGTGCGCGACCCGAGGGCGAGGCCCGCTACCGGCTCGACCCCCTCGGACGTGTCCTGTCCGTTGACGCACCGGTCACCTCCGAGCGCTACAGCTACGGCTTGGCGGGTGACCAGCTCACCGCCGACTGGGGTGGGGGCGGGGAGGAGACACCGACCGCGTCCGGCCCCCGGGAGTACGCCGGCCAGCGGCTGGTACGGGCCGGTGGTGTCCGGTACTGGTACGACGCGGCCGGGCGCGTCGTCCGGCAGCGCAGGACCCGCCTCTCCCGACGCGCCGACGTCTGGCACTACACCTGGGACGCGGAGGACCGGCTGGTTCAGGTGGTCACCCCCGACGGTACCCGGTGGCGCTACCGCTACGACCCCTTCGGCCGACGGATCGCCAAGCAGCGGCTGGACGGGGCGGGCCACGTTGTCGAGGAGACCACCTTCACCTGGGACGAGACCCAACTCGTCGAACGGTCGGTGATCAGCCGGGAGTCAGTGGTCGGCAGCTACTCCACCACCTGGGAGTACGACGGGCTGCGCCCGGTGGCCCAGATCGAGGGGCGGCCAGGCGATCCCGAGCAGAGCGCCTACGACCGCCGCTTCCACGCCATCGCGACGGACCTCGCGGGCACCCCGACCCACCTCGTGGATGAGGACGGCACGGTCTCCTGGCACGCCCGTGGCACGCTCTGGGGAGTCCCGTTGAGCGGGGGCGACGAGACGGAGCGCGTGCCGTTGCGCTTCCTCGGCCAGTACGCCGATGCCGAGACCGGCTGGCACTACAACCTGCACCGGTACTACGACCCGTTCGTCGGCCGCTTCACCTCGCCCGACCCGCTGGGGCTCGGCCCGGCGCCGAACGTCTTCGGTTACCCGCACAACCCGCTGGTCTGGTCGGACGCCCTGGGGCTCAGCCCGCACCCGGTCGGGGAGATCCCCTACAACAGCACCGACCTGAGCCGTCGCGCGTTCCAGGCCCGCCGGGACTCGGGCTTCTGGGGCGCCGACCACAACGTGGCGGTCGCTCGGGTGCGCGGCCTGGACGAGCTCGTGGTCGGCATGAGCGGCCCGGGACGTCACTCCGAAGGACATATCCTGCAACAACTCCAGCAACGCGGCATCGACCCCCGTCGGGTGATCGACCTCTACACCGAACGACAGCCGTGCAGCGACTGCGCCAACCTGATCGCCGACAACATGGGCCAGGCGAACGTCTCCTGGTCGGTCCCCTACTACAATTCGCCTCCGCTCGGGCGGGGCGACGCCCAGCTGATGAACGACGCGACCGCCCAGCTGCTGGAAGGCATGATCGCCCGCGCGGACGGGCGGTGAGGAGAGTCGGATGACGGAGGTCCCCGAGCCGGATGCCAAAGCCGCGGCCGAGGTGCTGGAGGGCAGAGAACGGCTCGCCGGCGCAGTGAGCGAGGCCCTGGCGGCCGCTGGCCTGACCGTCCACCGGGGGGAGTTCGCGGACGCGGGCGTCCTGGTGTGGGTGGACCCACGGGCCGACGACTACGGCGGGGTCTACGCCCGCTGGGCGGTCGGGCGAGCCCTCCAGGACGAGTTGCTCGCGGCGCTGCGTGAGCAGGACCTCGCCGCGCCCGTGGTGCGCCGCCGGGGCGAGGCCGTTGCGGCGATGAACGAAGCGGTGCGCCGGGTGCTGGTGGCCTTCGGGATGCGCGCGGAGAGCTTTCGGGACGACTTCGTAAGCCCGTGCGTCCGGGTGCGCGAGGTGGCCTGACCCCACGCCCGCCCGGGGAGGCGGGGGATGTCGCCCGCCGGGGTGCGGGCGGTCACCGGGGTGGTCGGGGGAGCTGGGGTGGGGTGATCGGGGTGCTGGGCAGAGTGGCGTGGACGCGGAAGCCGCCGTCCGGGAGGGGGCCGAAGGCCAGCGTGCCGCCGACCGCCGTGGCGCGTTCCCGCATGCCGACCAGGCCGAGGCCGGCACCGCCGGGGTCGGGGCGGGGCGGGCCCTCGTCCACCACCTCGACCAGCAGCCGGTCCTCGGCGTCCAGGCTGACCGCGACCGCCGCGTGGCGTGCCGCGGAGTGGCGCAGCACATTGGTGAGCGCTTCCTGAACGATGCGGTAGGCCGCCAGCTCCACCACCGGCGGGAGACGCCGCTCGCCGGTCAGCAGTGTTCCGGCGTGCAGGCTGACCCGCAGCCGTTCGCCGGGGAACCGGGCGATCAGCTCGGGCAGTTGGGCCAGCCGGGGGGCCGGGGCCACCGGCGGGTCCGTGACGTCCCGCAGCACGCTGAGCGTGGTGCGCAGCTCGCGCACCGCCTCCCGGCCCGACTCCCGCACCTGGCGCAGCGCGGCCCGGCTCAGCTCCGGGCGGCGGTCCAGCGCGTCCAGCGCGACGCCGGCCTGCACGGTCATCGCCGAGACGGTGTGGGCCACGATGTCGTGCAGCTCCCGGGCGATCCGCATCCGCTCCTCCCGCACCCGGCGCTCGGCCTCCCGTTCGCGCTCCTCCTCCGCGCGGCGCGCCCGCTCGGCGTAGTACGCGGTCAACTCGCGCCGCCCCCGGACCACTTCGCCGAGGAGCAGCGGGACCACCGGGATGGCCATCTCCAGCACCGGCGAGGGCACCGGCCGCCCCTCCTCCTGGCCGGCCACCACCGCGGCGACCCCGGAGGCCAGCGCCGCCACCACGCCGACCCAGACGGTGCGCCGCCGGTCCCCGGACGCGGCCAGGAAGTACAGCGCCACCATCCAGGGGAGGTTCAGCAACTCGCCCAGGTGGCCCAGCAACGTCCAGCCCAGCGAACCGGCGCCGGTCACCACCACGGCGACCAGCGGCCGCCGCCGCTGCCAGCCGAGGCCGACCACCGCGACGCCGAGCAGCACCCAGCTCAGCCAGTCGTCCTCCCGGGACTCCGGCACGTTGGACGCCAGGTCGGCGGCGGTGAGCGCGCCCACGGCCACACTCAACGCCAGGTCCCTGACCAGCCCCCTGGGCATCACCACCACCCGCACCACGGTAGGCGGCCCGCCGCCCCGGCGCGTACGACGTACGGAGTAGTGGCGCGGTGCGGGGGAGCACGACGGCCCGCCCCCACGCCGGTCGGTGTGGCGGCGGGCCGCCCGTGGTGGCGGCAGCCGGGATCACATGTTGATCATGTGTCCGGCCAGGCCGTGGATGGCCTCCTTGACGGCCTCGCCCAGGGTCGGGTGGGCGTGCACGTTGCGGGCCACCTCGTGGACCGTGAGGTCCCACTGCTGGGCCAGGGTCAGCTCCGGCAGCAGCTCGGTGACCTCCGGGCCGATGAGGTGGCCGCCGAGCAGCTCGCCGTGCGTCTCGTCGCTGATCAGCTTGACGAAGCCGGACGGCTGCCCCAGCCCGTGCGCCTTGCCGTTGGCGGTGAACGGGAACTTGACGGTCTTGACCGCGAAGCCGCGCTCCCGCGCCTGGGCCTCGGTCAGCCCGAAGCTGGCGATCTGCGGCTGGCAGTAGGTGGCGCGCGGGATCATGGTGAAGTCCAGCTCCATGGTTTCCGCGCCGGCGATGGTCTCCACCGCGATGACGCCCATGGACTCGGCCGCGTGCGCCAGCATCAGCTTCGCGGTGACGTCGCCGATCGCGTAGATGTGCGGGACGTTGGTGCGGCCCCGGCCGTCCACCTCGATGGCGCGCCGCTCGGTGAGCCGGACCCCGGTCTGTTCGAGGCCGTAGCCCTCCACCCGGGGCGCGAAGCCGATCGCCTGGAGCACCTTGTCGGTCTCCAGTACCTGCTGCTGCCCCTTGGCGTCGGTGACGGTGACCCGCACCGGGGCGTTCGGGTCGGTGTCGTCGATGGCGTCCACCCGGGTGGAGGTCAGCACCTGGATGCCCAGCTTGCGGTACTGCCGGGCCAGCTCCTTGGAGACGTCCGCGTCCTCCAACGGGACCATCCGGTCCAGGAACTCGACGATGGTGACCTGCACGCCATAGTTGTGCAGCACATAAGCGAACTCCACGCCGATCGCGCCGGCGCCGGCGATCACGATGCGCTCGGGCAGCGTCTCGCTGAGGATCTGCTCCTCGTAGGTGACCACCCGGTCGCTGAGGCTGGTGCCCGGCAGCAGCCGGGTGGTCGCCCCGGCGGCGATCACGCAGTGGTCGAAGGTGACCGTCTCCGAGCCGCCGTCGGTCAGCGCCACCTGGAGGGTGTGCGGGTCGGTGAAGGTGCCCCGGCCCTCGTACTCGGTGATGCCGTTCTTCTTGGTGAGGTAGTGCACCCCGTTGACCCGGCCCTCGGCGACCTTGCGGCTGCGCTGGAACGCCGCCCCGTAGTCGAAGGTGACGCTGCCCTCGACCCGGATGCCGAAGGTGTCGGCCTCGTGCTGGAAGACATGGGCCAACTCGGCGTTGCGCAGCAGTGCCTTGGAGGGGATGCAGCCGACGTTCAGGCACACCCCGCCCCAGTACTTCTCCTCGACGATCGCGGTGCGCAGCCCCAGCTGGGTGGCTCGGACTGCGGCGGTGTACCCCCCGGGCCCCGCGCCCAGGACGACGACGTCGTAGTGCGTGCTCATGAAACCCTCACGCCTTCTCTCACGCTCTCGGGATGGTGGCTGGATGGGTTGTTCCGGCCCACCCCCATCACACCACGTTCGGCGCGGGTGCCCGGGGCCGGCCGACGGCGGCCGGGCGGCCGGCGGCCGGGGCGCCGCCCGGGTCCGGTGTCCGGGTCGGGTACCCGAATCCGGTGCGCGGGTCCGGTGCCCGAATCCGGTGCGCGGGGCCGGCCGGCGGAGGACGTGCTGACCGGGGCGCCGGCCCGGTGGTCAGGCCGGGATCGGCTGGGGCGCCGGGACCTGGCTGGTGATCCGGCCCTCCAGCAGGGCGCCGAGGCCCAGCACCGCGCAGCGTCCCGGGTCCTCGGCGATGTTCACCGGCACCCCGGTGTTCGCCCGGATCGCCTCGTCCAGCCCGGGCAGTTCGGCGGCGCCGCCGGTGAGCACGATGCCGCGCTCGGCGAGGTCGGCGACCAGGTCGGGCGGGCAGCGGTGGAGCACCGAGCGCAGCGCGTCCAGCAGCGCGGTCAGCGGGGCGCGCAGCGCGGCCCGGAGCGACTCGGGGTCCACCTGGACGGTGCGGCCGAGCCCGGTGGCCACGTCCCGGCCGTGCACCTCGGTGAGCTGGGCACCGGGGCCGGCCAGGGCCGTGTGCAGCGGCCGGACGGCCTGGCTGGGCAGCAGCAACTCGTGCTGGTTGCGCAGGTGTTGGAGGAGCGCGCGGTCGATGGTCTCGCCGCCCATCGGCACCTTCTCGGCGGCCACGATGGAGCCGAGCGCCAGCACCGCGACCTGGGTGGTGGACGCGCCGCACTGCACGATCATGGTGGCCTCCGGCTCCTCGACCGGCAGCCCGGCGCCGACGCCCGCCGTGACCAGGCCGTCCACCAGCTCCACCCGGCGGGCGCCCAGGCCGACCATCGTCTCGTGCATGGCCCGCCGGGTGAGCGGGTCCGCCTCGTGCGGGATGCAGACGGCGGCGCGCAGCAGCGGCCGGCGCCGCCAGGCCCGCCGGAGCTGGTTGCCGACCATCGCCCGCAGCATCCGCTGGGCCATCGCGATGTCCACGACGGTGCCGCCGTTGACCGGCCGCACCACCCGGATGTTGGCGGGGGTGCGGCCGGCCATCCGTTCGGCGGGGGTGCCGACCGCGATCAGCGAGCCCGTTCTGGTGTTGACGGCGACCACGGACGGTTCGTCCACGATCAGTCCCGACTGTTTGACGTAGACGCGGGTCCTGGCCGCCCCGAGGTCGGCGGCCACCGTACAGCGGCGCAGGTGGTCAAGAGTGAGGGTCATGGCACCAGGCTCGGCCGGCGGGCCGGCGCCCGCCCGCTGAACGCCGCCGACCGGGCGAGCCCGCCCGCCTGACGGACCGCCCGGCTGACGCCCCGTCCGCGCCGCGGCGGGCCGGCACCCGGCACCCGGGCCCGCCGGCCCGCCGGTCAGGGCACCGGGGCGGCGGGGGTCGCCGCCGGCGCCGCCGGCTCGTCGCCGGCCGCCGCCGGGTCGCCGAACTGGGTGCGGTGCAGCTCCAGGTAGCGGCCACCGGCCGCCAACAGCTCGTCGTGGGTGCCGCGTTCGACGATCCGGCCGGCCTCGACGACCAGGATCTGGTCGGCCGCCCGCACCGTGGACAGCCGGTGCGCGATCACCACCGAGGTGCGGCCGGCCAGCGCCTCGGCCAGCGCCTCCTGCACGGCCGCCTCCGAGGTGGCGTCCAGGTGAGCGGTGGCCTCGTCCAGGATCACCACCCGGGGCTGGGCCAGCAGCAGCCGGGCGATGGTCAGCCGTTGCCGCTCGCCGCCGGAGAGCCGGTAGCCGCGCTCGCCCACCACCGTGTCCAGGCCGTCCGGGAGAGCGGCCACCAGGGTCTCCAGCCGGGCCTTGCGCAGCGCGTCCCACAGCCGCGCGTCGTCCGCGTCCGGCGCGGCCAGCCGCAGGTTGGCACCGATGGTGTCGTGGAAGAGGTGCCCGTCCTGGGTCACCATGCCGACGGTCCGCCGCAGCGAGGCCGCGCCGAGGTCGCGGACGTCGACCCCGCCGACCCGCACGCTGCCCCGGTCGGTGTCGTAGAGCCGGGTGGCCAGTTGGGCGATGGTGGACTTGCCGGCGCCGGACGACCCAACCAGGGCGACGAGTTGGCCGGCCTCGGCGGTGAACGAGACGTCGTGCAGCACCTGTTCGCCGCCGCGACTGTCCAGGGTCGCGACCTCCTCAAGGGAGGCCAGCGAGACCTTGTCGGGCGCCGGGTAGCCGAAGTCCACGCCGTCGAAGCTGATCGCGACCGGCCCCGCCGGCACCGGCCTGGCGTCCGGTCGCTCCTGGATCAGCGGGCGCAGGTCCAGCACCTCGAAGACCCGCTGGAAGCTGACCAGCGCGCTCATCACCTCGACCCGGGCGCTGGCCAGCGAGGTCAGCGGGGCGTAGAGCCGGGTGAGCAGCATGGCCAGCGAGACCACCGCGCCGGGGTCGAGGTCGTCGCGGAGCGCGTAGAAGCCGCCGACGCCGTAGACCAGCGCCAGGGCCAGCGCCGAGACCAGGGTGAGCGCGGTGACGAAGACCATCTGCACCATCGCCGACCTGATCCCGATGTCCCGCACCCGGCGGGCCCGGACGGCGAACGCCTCGGACTCCTCCGCCGGCCGCCCGTACAGCTTGACCAGGGTGGCGCCGGGCGCCGAGAAGCGCTCGGTCATCTGGGTCGACATCACCGCGTTGTGGTTGGCCGCCTCCCGGGACAGCCGGGCCAGCCGGCGGCCCATCCGCCGGGCGGGCAGCACGAAGACCGGTAGCAGCAGCAGCGTCAGCAGGGTGATCTGCCAGGAGATGCTGAGCATCACGCCCAGTGCGAGCAGCAGCATCACCAGGTTGCTCAGCACGCCGGAGAGGGTGTCGCTGAACGCCCGTTGGGCGCCGATCACGTCGGAGTTGAGCCGGCTCACCAGGGCGCCGGTGCGGGTCCTGGTGAAGAACGCGATCGGCATCCGCTGCACGTGGTCGAAGACGGCGGTGCGCAGGTCCAGGATCAGGCCCTCGCCGATCCGGGCGGAGAGCCAGCGGGCCAGCAGCCCGATCGCCGCCTCGGCCACCGCGATGCCGGCGATCAGCAGCGCCAGGGTGACCACCACCCGGGTCTCGGCCTGGTCGGAGATCGCGTTCACCACCCGGCCGGCGAGCACCGGGGTGGCCACGGCCAGCAGCGCCAGCACGACGCTGAGCAGCAGGAACCAGGTCAGGGCGGTGCGGTGCGGGCGGGCGAAGCGGCCGATCCGGCGCAGCGTCTCGCGGGAGAAGGGGCGGTCGTCGTCCTGGGCGTGCCGCGCGTTGTAGAGCGCGTTCCAGGCGGTGATCTCCATGCTCATGACCGGCACGCTAGTAATTCAAGTTAGCTTGAGGTCAAGTCCTTTTCGTCGCCCGCGCCCGCGCTCGGGCCCCCGCCCGCGCCCCCGGCCGCCTCCGCCGCCAGCCGGTCGCCCAACTCGGTGCGGTAGTAGAGGACCAGCCGCCCCGACCGGCGTCGCCGCACCAGGCCCGCCTCGCGCAGCACCCGCAGGTGCCGGCCCACCGAGCCGAGCGGGCAGCCGGTCAGCTCCACCAGCTGGCTGGTCGCCAGCGGGGTGGCCAACCGGCCCAGGATCAGCGCCCGGTTGGCGCCGAGCAGCCGGCCGAGCGCGGTGGGCGCCGGACGCCGTTCCGGCTCGGCCAGCAGCCCGGAGCAGGGGTAGACCACGGCGTAGTGGTGCGGCTCCGACCAGCCGACCCAGCCGCGCGCCGCGGTCGTCGGCACGAACAGCAACTCGGCGCCGGCCAGCGTCCGCGGCGGGTAGGGATTGCCGTTGATCCGCAGCCGGCCCTCGCCCAGCCAGCGCATCCCCGGGCGCAGCCCGGGCAGCGCCGCCGCCCAGCCGCCGGCGGCCAGCGCCTGGGACCTGGCGACGACGTCCGCCTCGAAGACCCGCCGCAGCCCCGGCCAGCCGGGCAGCACCGTCTCCGTCCAGGCCCAGCGCACCAAGGCGGCGACCCGGGACGGCAGTTCGGGACCGCGTAGGGCCGGGTGCACCGGGCCGCCGTAGGCGATGTCGGCCCGTGCCACGGCCGCCGGGGTGGCCGCCAGCCGCCGCCACTCGTCCTCGAAGGAACGGTCCGCCGGCCGGGGCGGCGCGGTCAGGAAGTCCGGCAGCCAGCTCCGGCCGAGCGCCACCGTGAAGTGCTCGGCGACCGGGTCGCCGGCCAGCCTGGCCAGGAACGCCGGCCGGTGCCTGGCCAGCCAGCGCTCCCGGCCGGGCCGCACCCCGTGCCCGGCCAGGGTCAGCAACGCGGCCACCGTCTCCGCCAGCGGGGACACCCGGAACCGCCCCCGGGCCAGCACGTCCGCCGCCACCACCCAGTCACCCACCGCGATCCGCCTCCGTCCGGCTGTTCCCGCTCGTCCCCGCTCGTTGCCGCGTGTCCGTTCCCGCCTCGCCCGCCGCCCCGTCCCGCCCGCTTCCCCGCCTCGCCGACCCCCGCCCGACCCGCTCTCCCGGCCCGCCGACCCCGTCGACCCGCCGGTTCGATCCAACGCCAAGCCGGCCGGCGCCGCCCGGCTTTCGCGGCCAGGCGAAAACCTCGGCGGCCCGGGGCCCGCCGCCCAGACTGGCCCGATGCGCAGCTACCGGCAGCTCTTCCGGGTCCCCGAGTTCACCCCGCTCTTCCTGCTCTCCGTCGTCCACCTCGCCGCCCAGACCGTGCTCGGCCTGGCCCTCGGCGTGCTGATCCACCGGTCCACCGGCTCCCCGCTGCTCACCGCGCTCGGCATGTTCGGCTCCCACTTCGGCCAGGTGCTCGGTGCCAACACCCTGCTCTCGGCCGCCGACCGGCTGCGCCCGCGGCCGGCGCTGGCCGGCGTCGCGCTGCTCTTCGCGCTCGGCGCGCTCGGGCTGGCCGCCCCCGGCCTGCCGGTCGGCGGCGCGCTCGCCCTGGTGTTGGCCCTCGGCCTGGTCAGCTCGCTCGCCGGCGCGGTCCGTTGGGGGTTGCTGCTGCGGGTCGCGCCGGACGACGGCTACTTGCTGGCCCGCTCGGTGCTGAACATCGCCGGCGGCGCCACCCAGATCGCCGGCTACGCGCTCGGCGGCGGGCTGGTGGCGCTGGTCGCGCCGCGCGGCGCGCTGCTGATCGCCGCCGGCCTCTTCCTCGCCGCCGCGCTCACCGCCCGGCTCGGGCTCGCCGACCACCCGCCGAACGCGCCCGGGCGTCCCTCCGTCGCCGAGACCTGGCGCGGCAACCGGCGGCTGTTCGCGAGCCCCGCCCGGCGGGCCTGCTTCCTCGCGCTCTGGGTGCCCAACGGCCTGATCGTCGGCTGCGAGGCGCTCTTCGTGCCCTATGCCCAGGACACCGCCTGGGCGTTGTTCGCGGTGGGCGCGCTGGGCATGGTGCTGGGCGAGGTGGCGGTGGGCCGACTGCTGCCGGCCGCCACCCGGGCGCGGGCCGTCACCCCGCTGCGGCTGCTGCTGGCCGCGCCGTTCGCGCTGTTCGCGCTCCGACTGCCCCTGCCGGTGGCCGTGTTGGTGGTCGGGGTGGCCTGTGTGGGCTTCGGCGCCGGCCTGTTGCTCCAGGAGCGGCTGCTCGCGCTCACCCCGGCCCAGCTGCGCGGCCAGGCGCTCGGCCTGCACTCGGCCGGGACGCTCGGCTGCCAGGCGTTGGGCGCCACCCTGGCCGGCGCGGTGGCCTCCGTGCTCTCGCCCGGCGGCACGATGGCCCTGCTGGCGCTGCTCTCCGTGCTGGTCACCGCCGCCCTGACCCCGGCCGTCCGCCGCCCGCTCCCCGAGCCGACCGAGCCGACCGAGACGCCGATCGAGCCGACCAAGCCGACCGAGACGCCGATCGAGTCGACCAAGCCGACCGAGACGCCGATCGAGTCGACCAAGCCGACCAAGCCGACCAAGCCGACCGAGACGCCGATCGACGGACCGGCGCCGGACCACGCCGACAACCGCCCCGTCGCCCCGGGGGGTTGAAGGCGGCGGGCCTCAACGCACCACGGTGGCCTGCGACTCGTTCACCGGGACCGCCGTCTCCTGCCAGGGGCTCTCCAACGCCTCCGGCAGCCCCGGCAGTTCGAACGGCTCGCCGTTCTGCTCGAAGCGCACGTCGTAGACCAGCCGGGCGCGGGCCGGGTAACCGTCCGACGAACGCTGGTAGGTGTGGGCGCAGGCGTCGCTCTCCACCGTGGTCACCGGGCAGTTGAGCACGTCGGAGCCGTCCCCCGGGTCCACCTCCAGGCGGTTCGGGGTGCCGACCGCCACCACGCCGAGCGCCGCGGTGCCGACGATCTCGCCGTCGTGCGCGCCGGCCGCCCACCACCAGGTGTCCAGGAAGATCAGCGTCTCGTCCGGCGGGCTGAAGTCCAGCCGGAACGCCGGCGCGTTCAGTGCCCCGTACGCCTGCTGGGCCAACTCGGCCAGGGAAGGGCCCTCCTCGCCGCCCTGCCAGGTGTAGTCGCTGAACACGATCTCGCCGTCCGGGCCGATGCACTCCTGGTAGACGTAGACCGCGCCCTCCCGCGGCGGTTCCTCCGGCCAACTCGCCTCGTCGGGGTACTCGAATGGCGGGTTGTTCACCCAACAGGCGTTCTCGCCCTGGCAGAACCGGTCCGTCGCGCCGATGAAGGCGTCGACCAGCGAGAGGTCGCAGGCCGGCGCGCCGCCGGTGCCGCCGTCCCCGCCGTCGTCCTCGCCCCCGCCGTCCTCGCCCGGGGTCTCGGTCTCGCAGACGTAGACGATGCCGCCGCTCGGCGTCTGGGTGTAGCAGTTCGGGTCGGCCGGGTTGGCCAGCGCGGGCGTCGGGGCCAGCCAGACGAGCAGCGGGGCGAGGCCGAGCGGCAGCGCCAGCCGGCCGGCCGGTCTTCGGGGGCGGTCACGTCCGGGGCGCTCGGGCCCGGTCAGGAACACGAGATGGTCGCCTCCTCCATGGGCAGCGAGCCGTCGATCAGCCAGGCGCCCTGGGTCAGGGTCGCGGTCAGCGCGTGCGGGTGCGGCGCCCGCAACTCCTCGGGCACCACGTCCGGCAGCACCTCGTCGCCGTGCACCACCGGCCAGTCGCGCTCGCTGACGCAGGACTCCAGCCGGGCGGTGTCCCCGTCCACGGTGACCGTCACGTCCGCCACCAGCGGCTCGCCCTCGCGGTGCAGCCCGGCGTCGGCGAAGCTGCGCACCCGGGTCAGCTCCTGCTCGGTGACGTCGGGCGCGAGGATCCCGTCGAACCCGGCCGGGTCCAACTCGCCGCTGTTCTCCACCGCGACCCGGGCGTCCCAGTACCGCTGGTAGAGGTCAGTCAACGCGGCCGTGTGCGCGGCCGTTTCGTCGTCGCCCGACGCGTCGGCGGTGGCGGTCGCGACGCCCGCCACCTCGTCGTCCGCGCCGTCGTCCGACGCACAGCCGGCGAGCGCGCACAGCAACACCCCGGCGAACGCGAGTGGTACGGCGGCGGGTCCGGGGCGTCGGCTCCCCGGCCGGCGGGGCGGCCTGGTGGTCACGGCGAACACGATAGCGCCGGGCCCGGGCTCCGGACGAGGGTCTGTGACGGGCCGGACAGACGAGCGGGTCGGCCGTCCCGGCCGCCCGGCGGGGCGCTCGGGCGCGCACCGTGCCGCTCCGACCACGGAGCGCGCGCCGGGGCGGGCGCGACCGCCCGAGCGCCGGCGCCTGCCCCTCTTCCCGCGCGTCCTCTTCTTCCCACGCCTCTCTCTTCGCGCCCCCTCTCTTCGCGCGCTCTGCCCTCTGCCCTCTGCCCTCTGCCCTCGGCCCTCTGCCCTCGGCCCTCTGCCCTCTGCCCTCGGCCTGGATGCCGACGCCTGGATGCCGACGCCCGGATCCGGTCGCCCGGATCCGGTCGCCCCGTGGAGGAGAGCCCGGGCCGGCTCGGGGTACTCGGTGGACGTCCGCGCCCCACGCGGGCCACCGTGGCCGTCGAGTGCCGAAGGAGAGCCGCGATGCAGTCCGACAATCCCGAGTACCGGCCGGTCGTCTTCCGCGACCGCTCGGCCGGCTACGCGTTCCTGACCCGGTCCACCGCCAGCAGCGACCGCACCATCGAGTGGGAGGACGGCCACACCTACCCGGTGGTCGACGTGGAGACCTCCTCGGCCAGTCACCCCTTCTACACCGGCACCAGGCGGGTGCTGGACACGGCCGGCCGGGTGGAGCGCTTCGAGCGCCGGTACGGCCGGGACGAGGACAAGGACCGCTGATGCCGGGTACCCCCCTGCCCGTCGTGCTGGTCGGCGGGCTGCACGCACAGGCGCGCCGCGCGGCGGTGCGCACCCTGCTGGCCGCCGCCCCCGGCGCCCTGGCGCTGCACCACGACCTCGCGCCGGCCCACCGGTCCACGGCGAACCGGGTGGTCTCGGACGCCGGCGGGCCGTTGGGCACCGGTCAGGTGCCGCTGCCCAACGACTGCACCCGCTGCGCGCTCCGCGACGACCTGGTGCCCGCGCTGCGCCGGCTGGCCGACGCCGGCACCTGTCGGCTGGCCGTGGTGGAGCTGTGGGACGCGGTGGAGCCGCAGCCGATGGCCGAGGCCCTGGTCGAGCACGGCGCCGGCCGGCTGCGGCTGGCCGGCGTGGTCACCGCGGTCGACCCGGCGCTCGTGCACGCCAGCCTGACGGCGGGTGAGGAGCTGGCCGCCGTGGGCCTGGCCACCGGCCGGGACGACCGGCGCACGGTCGCCGAGACATGGGCGCGGCAGGTCGAGTACGCGCCGCTGTTGGCGCTGGGCGCCCCCTCCCGTCGGGCCCGCCCGGCGGACCGGGCGCTGCTGCGGCAGCTGCATCCGACGGCCCGCTGGGTCGACGTCCGCGACCCGGCCTACCCGGCCGCGGCGGTGACCGCCCCGCCGGGCCGCCCCGCCGGGGCCGGCGTCGACGTGGCCGCGCTGGCGGCCCGGCAGCATCCGGGCAGCGCGCTGCTGCCCCAACGGGCCGCGGAGCACGGGGTGCACACCATGGTCTGGCGGCAGCGGCGGCCGTTCCACCCGGAGCGGCTGTACGCCGCGCTGCCCCGGCTGACCGGCTCCGCGTCGCGCAGCCGCGGCCGGTTCTGGCTGGCCGACCGGCCGGACACGCTGCTGGGGTGGGATGCCGCCGGCGGCTCCCTGGTGGTGGACGACGTCGGCCCGTGGCTGGCCGCGCGCCCCGCGCCCGACTGGTCGCGGCTGCCGGTGGCCTGGCGGCTGGCCGCCGAGCTGGACTGGGACGACGAGGTGGGGGACCGGGGCCAGCACCTGGTCTTCACCGGGCCCGGGCTCAGGGCGGACAAGGTCCGCTGGCTGTTGGGCAGTTGTCTGCTCAACGACGCGGAGTACGCCGCCGGGCGGTCGGCCTGGCTGCGGCTCGGCTCGCCCTTCGACGAGCTGCTCGACCCGGTCCCCTGAGCCGGGTCCGGCTCCGCACCCGGCGGCGATGTCCCCGGCGCCCCGCACCCGCCCGCCGCGCCCCCGGCGTCCCCTCCGCGCCCCGCACCGGCCCCTTCCAGGCATCCCCCGCGCATCCCTGCGTACCGACCACGCACCGACCGCGCACCCACCGGGCACCCCGCGTGCACGCCCTTCGCACACCCGCTCCCCAAGCCCGACCGCCCCCGGGGCAACCATGTACGGCCCGGCTGCGTCGAATCACCGACCGACCATTGTCGCCGCTGGTCCGGGGCGCCGGCGGCGCCTGGTCCGGACCATCGGTGACCGGCCGACGACCCCCGGTCGTGCACGTGCATCATCCCGTGCATATGCAATTGAAGGGCGTTATGATCCCACTTGGGTCGGCTCTCCCAGGGGGAGAGGAGAGCGTGGCCGGGGACCACTCGCACGATCCGGGGAGAGACCAATGCCAGAGGCGTACAACGGCATGGCGGCCAACACGCTGCGGGGCGTGCGTTGGTTGAAGAGCAGCCACAGCAACTCCCAGGGCACCTGCGCCGAGTTCGCTCGGCTGCCCAGTGGGGACGTGGCGATGCGGAACTCCCGGTTTCCCGAGGGGCCCGCGCTGGTCTACACGCCCGCCGAGGTGGAAGCCCTGCTACGGGGTGTCAAGGACGGCGAGTTCGACCATCTGATCGGCTGAGCGGCCCGCCCCGCCGGCCGCCGACCAGTCCGGCCGGCCGTCGGCCGACCAACCGCCGGCCGGCCCGGCGTCGGCCCGGCCGACGCCGGAGCAAGTCCTCAGACGTGGTCCTGTCAGTCGTCCGCCGGGCGGTCCTCGGTCAGGAAGCTGGCCCAGACGAGCTTGCCCCGGCTCCTGCCGCGCAGCCGTCGCCAGCCCCAGTCGTCGCTGAAACACTCCACCAGCCGCAGCCCGCGCCCGGACTCCGCCGAGCTGTCCGCCTCGGCCGGCCGCGGCGGCGCCTCGCTCGGGTCCCGCACCACGCACACCAACCGGGCCGGCCCGCACATGAGTTGCAGCTTGAGGTAGCTGTCGCCGCGCAGCGCCCTGGGGCCCGCCGGCCAGTCGGCCGCGGGGCGCCCGACGCCGTGTCGCAGCGCGTTGGTGACCAGCTCGGAGACGACGAGGGCGACGGAGTCGAAGTGCTCGGCCAGCCGCCAGCTGTGCAGGGTGCGCCGGGTGAAGTCCCGTGCCTGCCGCACGGACTCCGGGCGGGGGGACAGGGTGATCGCGGCCGAGCCGAAGACGCTGCGCGGGTCGACGGGCAGGTAGTCGTGCCCTAACTCCTCAAGCAAGGGCGTTGCCTCGGTCCCCATGGATCGGCGCTCCTGGCATAGCGGTGGCGGCACTGCTCCAGCCGAGGGCCGACAGCGGTGACAACCCCCGTCCCACCAGCACCACAGGGTGACGGCAGGTCATACCGGCGCGCTGTACGACAGCTCGCAGGACTCATGCTTCCCAAGGCTCACGGCAAATGCAAGGGCAGATGCACGTGCACGGCCAATTTTGATGGACTGTAACCGGACAGGCACTAAAAGGCATGGGGAGATGGCAGACTGCACCCTGGCAGAAATGGAGGGTGGCAGCGCATGACTATGCAACGGATGGCGGCGCCGGTCGGCAAGGTCGGTGGCCCCGAGGCCAGCGGCTCGATGGTGCGCCGCATCCTGCTCGGGTCCCAACTGCGCAGGCTGCGCGAGTCCTGCGGGGTCAGCAGAGAGGAGGCGGGGTACTCGATCCGCGCCTCCGAGTCGAAGATCAGCCGGATGGAGCTGGGGCGGGTCAGCTTCAAGCCGCGCGATGTCGCCGACCTGCTGACGCTCTACGGGGTCACCGACGAGGGCGAGCGCGAGCCGCTGCTCTCGCTGGCCCGCACCTCCAACCGGGCCGGCTGGTGGCATAGTTACAACGACGTGCTGCCCACCTGGTTCCAGACGTACGTGGGGCTGGAAGCCGCGGCCGAGCGCATCGGCACCTACGAACTCCAGTTCGTACACGGCCTGTTGCAGACCGAGGCCTACTCGCACGCCGTGATGGTCAGCGGCCACCGGGGCGAGCTGCCCAGGAACGAGGTGGACCGCCGGGTGGCGCTCCGGCTCGCCCGGCAGAAGCTGCTGGTCTCCGAGCGCGCGCCGCACCTGCACTGCGTGCTGGACGAGGCGGCGCTGCGCCGGCCCTACGGCGGTCGCCGGGCGATGGCCGAACAGCTGGGCGCCCTGCTGGAGTTCTCCGAGTACCCCAACATCACGCTCCAGGTGGTCCCCTTCGACCACGGCGGGCACGTGGCCGAGTCCGGCGCCTTCACGCTGCTGCGCTTCGCCGAGCAGGAGCTGTCCGACCTGGTCTACCTGGAGCAGCTGACCGGCGCCCTCTACCTGGACAAGAAGGAGGAGGTCGCGGCCTACCAGGTGGTGCTCGACCGGCTGGCCGAGGCCGCGCTGGACGAGCCGGCCAGCCGGGACCTGCTCGCCGCCCTGCGCGACCGCCTCTGACCGCCTGCACCGCCGTGCCCGGTCCGCGCCGGACGGCTCGGGGCGGTCAGCTGAACGGGTTGCCCATCCCCTCGGGCAGCACGGTGGACTCCCGCTCGCCCTCGCCCGCCATCACGTAGGCGCCGTTCTCCAGGCGCTCGATCAGGCCCCTGGTCCAGCCGGCGTCGCTCTCCGCCTGGTGCGTCCAGAGCCGCATGATCTCGCCGATGTGCCCCCACTCGGCGGGGGGAGAGTCCGGCGTCCAGTGCGTCCTGACCTCCTCCGACCAGCCTTCCAGCGCCGCCACCCGCTCCCGGAGCAGCGCGATGGCCTCCGCCCGCGGCAGGTCGACGATGAAGCCGACCGCGCTGGTGAGCACGTCGATCCGCTCGTCGTGGGCGCGCAGCGCCGCCCGCAGCAGGGCGAAGAAGGCCTCCTCGCCGGCCTCGGTCAGCTCGTACTCCACCCGCGGTGGGCCGCCGGCCGTGCTGGGCGCCACCTCGTGGGCCAGCAGCAGCTCCTCCTTGGCCAGCTGCTTCAGCGCGTGGTAGATCGACCCGGGCTTGGCCGTCGACCACTCGTGGGCGCCCCAGAACTCCAGGTCGTTGCGGACCTGGTAGCCGTGCGCCCGTCCGTGCTGGCGGACCGCCCCCAGGACCAGCAGCCGCATCACCGACATCTCTGTGGCGCCCTTCTCGCGGGTTCCCTCTTGACAACGGGACCAGTCTGCCATCAGGAATGTCTAGTCAAACTTGACTAGACCGAGCGCCCGGCCTACTCTCGGCGACTCGACTCATCAAGTTTGACTAATCGAGGGAGGGTGGTGCCGTGTCCGTCCAGGACCGGAACCCACAGCCGTCCGCCGACCCCGTGATCCGGGTGACCGGACTCCGCCGGACGTTCGGCCGGGGAAAGGAGGCCAGGAACGCGCTCGACGGCCTTGACCTCACGGTGGCCCGCGGCAGCGTGCACGCGGTGCTCGGGCCCAACGGCGCCGGCAAGAGCACGGCGGTGCGGGTGCTGACCACGCTGCTGCGGCCGACGGGCGGCCGGGCCGAGGTGGCCGGCTTCGACGTGACCGCCGAGCCGGACCAGGTCCGCTACCGCATCGGCCTGCTGGGCCAGCACGCCGCGCTGGACGAGGAGTTGAGCGGCCGGCAGAACCTGGAGCTGTTCGGCCGGCTCTACCACCTCGGCGGCGCCGCCGCGGCCCGCCGGGCCGAGGAGCTGCTCACCCGCTTCGACCTGACCGACACCGGCCGGCGGGCGGTGCGGCACTACAGCGGCGGGATGCGCCGCCGGCTGGACCTGGCGGCCAGCCTGATCACCCGCCCCGAGGTGCTCTTCCTCGACGAGCCCACCACCGGACTCGACCCGCGCGGCCGGGCCGAGGTGTGGCAGGCGGTCCGCTCGCTGGCCGGCGGCGGCACCACGGTGCTGCTCACCACCCAGTACCTGGAGGAGGCCGACCAGCTGGCCGACCTGATCACGGTGATCGACGGTGGCCGGCGCATCGCGGAGGGCACCGCCGAGCGGCTCAAGAGCCGGCTCGGCGGCGACCGGATCGACGTGGTGCTCCGGGACGCCGACCAACTGCCGGCGGCCGAACGGCTGCTGGCCGGCCTGGCGGGCGCCGGCCGGGTCGCGGTGGGCGCCGACCGGCGGTCGCTCAGCGCCGGGGTGGACGACCGGATGCGGGTGCTCACCGCGACCGTCGCCGCGTTCGCCGAGGCCGGCATCGAGGCGGCGGACATCGCGCTGCGCCGCCCCACCCTGGACGAGGTCTTCCTGCACCTCACCGGCGACCGGCGGGCTGACCCGCGCGACGACCAGCACACCGAGGCGGTGTCGGCATGACCACGACCAGCACACTCCCGACGGCGGCGGCCCACCCCGTCCACCCCGGCCGGGTCCGGCGGCTGCTCACCGACTCCGTGACCATGACCAGGCGCGGCCTGGCCCACTGGGCCAGGCAGCCCGGCCAGTTCCTGGCCAACCAGGCGTTCTCGGTGATGATGCTGATCATGTTCGCCTACTTCCTCGGCGGCGGGATGGCCGTCGAGGGCGGCGGCGACTACGTCGACTTCCTGGTGCCAGGGATGCTCGTGCTGACCATGGCCTTCGGCCTGGAGTCGACCATGGTCGAGCTGACCAGCGACATCAACCGCGGGATTCTGGACCGTTTCCGGTCGATGCCGATCGCGCCGAGCGCGGTCCTGGTCGGTCGGAGCCTGCTGGACATGCTCAACTCCGTCGTGGGCCTGCTGGTCCTGACGGCCGCCGGCTGGCTGGTCGGCTGGCGCTGGCACGCGGGCGCGGCCGAGGTGCTGGCCGCGCTCGGGCTGCTGCTCCTGCTGCGGTTCGCGATGCTCTGGATAGGCGTCTACCTGGCGCTGGTCGCCGGCCGCCCGGAGCTGGTGCAGACCGTCCAGATCCTGGTCTGGCCGCTGGGCTTCCTCTCCAGCGCCTTCGTCTCGCCCGACACCATGCCCGGCTGGGTCGGCGCCCTCGCCGAGTGGAACCCGATGTCGGCCACCGCCGGCGCGGTCCGCGAGCTGTTCGGCAACCCGGCCTGGTCCGGTGGTTCGTGGGCGGCCCAGCATCCGGCGCCGCTCGCCGTCCTCTGGCCCCTGGTTTTGCTGGCCACCTTCGTCCCCCTCGCCCTCCGCCGCTTCGCCCGCCTCGGCGCCTGACCCCGCCGCCCGGGCCCCCACCGGGCCCGGGCGGCGGCCCTTGCACCTCACGTCGGGGGATGGTTCACCGTGGGGGCCGTCCACACAGGAGTAAGGAGGCGGACGTGAGCTACTCCGTCGGCCGGGTCGCCGAGCTGTCCGGGGTGACCGTGCGCACGCTGCACCACTACGACGAGATCGGCCTGCTGGTGCCGGGCGAGCGCACCCCGGCCGGGCACCGGCGCTACCGGGACCAGGAGCTGGACCGGTTGCAGCAGATCCTCTTCTACCGGGAGCTGGGGCTCCCGCTGGAACGGATCGCCGCGCTGCTCGACGACCCGGACGCGGACCCGCGGCGCGAGCTGCGCCGGCAGCACGCGCTGCTGACCGAGCGGATCGACCGCCTGCGGGCGATGGTCACGGCCGTCGAACGAGCCATGGAGGCACGGCACATGGGTATCAACCTGACCCCCGAGGAACGGTTCGAGGTGTTCGGCGACGCCGACCCCGAGCAGTACCAGGAGGAGGCGGCACAGCGCTGGGGCGACTCCGCGGCCTACCGCGAGTCCCAGCGCCGGGTCGCCGGCTACACCAAGGACGACTGGCAGCGGGTGCGGGACGCCGCCGACCGGCTCAACGAGCGGCTGGCCGCGCTGCTGGCCAGCGGCGCCGCGCCGGACTCCGAGGCGGCGATGGAGCTGGCCGAGGAGCACCGCCAGCAGATCCGGGCGGCCTACTACGACTGCTCGCACGAGATGCACGCCAACCTCGCCGAGCTGTACGTCACCGACGAGCGGTTCACCCGCACCTACGACGCGGTCCGCCCGGGGCTGGCCCGGTTCCTGCGGGACGCGGTGCGGGCCAACGCCGCCAGGGCCACCGGCTCCTGAGGGGGCCCCAGCCGGCGCCGACGCGACCCACGCCGGGGGTCGCGCCGGGGCCTGTGGGGGAAATCACCGGCCCCCGCGTCCCGCCCAGGCGGCGCCGGCGCCGGGGGCGAAGCGGCAGGTGGCGGCGGTGCCGCGGGCCGGTGGCCGCGGGCCGGCGGGGGGCCTGGCCGGCCGCCACCGCGCCGGAGGGGGACCGATGCTCTTATGCTGCGCTGGATGGCCCTTTTGGCGGGGCCATGTCCGGACAACACACAGCTAGGGAGCGGGATCAGAAGTGGCCGGGGAGAGCACCTGGGCGACCGGTGAGGAGACCACGGAGGCGGAGACCACCTCCGGCTTCGCGGTGCCGGAGGGGCTGGCGCTGGCGCCCGCGGAGAGCGACCACCCCTCGTCCGAGTTCGCGGTGCCCGAGGGGCTCTCCGTCCCGCCCAGGCCACAGCAGCGCAGCGAGTTCACGCCCAGTCACGGGGTGCCGGCGTTCAGCCGGGGCACCCCGTGGCAGGACCGGATGCGGACCATGGTGCGGCTGCCGCTGGCCGAGCGGCCGGCGCCGGAGGCGCCGCCGGTCGTGGCGGAGGGCGAGCCGGCGCCGCCGGTGCCCCGGGTGCTCGACCTGACGCTGCGGATCGGCGAGCTGCTGCTCGCCGGGGGCGAGGGCGCCGAGGACGTCGAGGCCGCGATGTTCGGCGTGGCGCACGCCTACGGCCTGGACCGCTGCGACGCCACCGTCACCTTCACCCTGATCTCCATCACCCACCAGCCGTCGCTGGTCGACCCCTCGGTCTCGCTCTCCCGCACGGTGCGCCGGAGGGGCACCGACTACACCCGGCTGGCGGCGGTCTTCCAACTGGTGGACGACATCACCTCGGGCGAGGTGAGCCTGGAGGAGGCGTACGGCCGGCTGGCCCAGATGCGCCGCAACCGGCACCCGTTCACGAAGTGGCAACTGACCATGGCCGCCGGCCTGTTGGCGGGCGCGGCCAGCGTCCTGGTGGGCGGCGGCTGGCAGGTCTTCGTGCTGGCGGTGATAGGGGCGATGGTCGGGGACCGGCTGGCCTGGCTGGCCGCCGGGCGCGGACTGCCGGAGTTCTACCAGTTCGTGGCCGCGGCGATGGCGCCGGCGCTGGTCGGGGTGGTCTGGGCGGCCAGCCACACCTCGGGGCAGGGCGAGAAGCAGGCCGCCGCGATGATCACCGGCGGGCTCTTCGCGCTGATCCCGGGGCGGGCCCTGGTGGCTGGCGTGCAGGACGGGCTGACCGGCTACTACCTGACCGCGTCGGCCCGCCTGCTGGAGGTGATCTACCTCAGCGTGGGCATCGTCTGCGGCGTGCTCGGGGTGCTGTACATCGGCGAGACCTCGGGGGTGCGGCTGGACCCCGAGGTGATGACCCGGGAGGTCCGCCCGGTGACCCAGCTGGCCGCGGCGCTCCTGCTGTCCCTCTCCTTCTGCGTGCTGCTCCAGCAGGAACGTTCCACCGTGCTGCTCGCCACCGTGAACGGCGGCATCGCCTGGCTGGTCTACGGCGCGATGCACGACACCGCCGGGCTCTCCCCGTTCGCCGCCACCGCCGTCGCCGCCGGGATGGTCGGCCTCTTCGGGCAGCTCCAGTCCCGCTACCAGTTCACCTCGTCGCTGCCCTACGTCACCGCGGCCATCGGCCCGCTGCTGCCGGGCAGCGCCTTCTACCTGGGACTGCTGGGCTTCGCCCAGGGGAACGTGGACTTCGGCCTGGAGAACCTGCTGCGCGCCGTCACCCTGGCGCTGGCCATCGCGGTCGGCGTGAACCTGGGCGGCGAGATGGCGCGGCTCTTCATCAAGACGCCCGGCCTCACCACGCCGATCGGCCGCCGGGGCGCCAAGCGCACCAGGGGCTTCTGACCGGGGCCGCGCCCCGTGGTTCCCGACCGGAGTCACCCCCCTACGGTGGGTGAACACCTGCCCGGTCGTTCGCTCTTCGGAGTGGTGCTTCCGCATATCGTCCGCCGAACGCCAGCGGACCGGTGATGCTGGTGGGGCGCTTGAGGGACGGACCGCGGCCGTCCCGGCGCCCGCCCGGCCGGAGCTGTCCCAGGCCCGGTCGGCGGTGTCCTGAAGTTCCACACACAGAGGAAGTCGAGAGACTCATGAACCTGCTGACCAACGTGCTCGCCGGGATCGTCCACCTCGTGGGCTGGCTGGTCTGACCGAACCGGCCCCCGCGGGCCGGCTCGACCGAGAGCGACGGCCCCCGCCCGATGTCCCACCGGGCGGGGGCCCCTCGCGTCTCCTGGGGCCTTTTCGAAGCGGCCCCTCAGTGGCTGGTCAGCTCAGTGGCTGGTCAGCTTCAGCCCGACGACGCAGCCGACCAGGCCCAGCAGCAACAGCACCCGCAGCGGCGTGGCGCTCTCCCCGCCGAAGGCCATCGCGTAGGCCGCCGTCAGCGAGGCGCCGATCGCCACCCAGACCGCGTAGCCGGTGCCCACCGGGATGTCCCGCAGCGCGTAGGCCAGCCCCGCCATGCTGGTCAGCAGCCCGACCGTGAACACCGCCGTCGGCCACGGCCGACTCATCCCCTCGGACTTCCCCAGCGCGGTGGCCCAGACGGCCTCCAGCACACCCGAGATCACCAGAACGATCCACGCCATGACGCGCACTCCCTGTGCCGTCTTGTCATGGCTGGGTACGGCACCCTCGTCCAGGAGCCGGTAGGGGCTCTGCCTGCGAGTTTGGCACAACGAAGCGCCCGGGGCCAAGGGCCGCCGGGCGCCGCGTCGGGGTACCGCGAGGGGGACGTCAGTGGGTCTCGCCGGCCTCGGCGGCGCGCTTGCGGGAGGCCTCGATCTCCGCCTCCGCCTCGGTGCGACCCACCCAGTTGGCGCCCTCCACGGACTTGCCGGGCTCCAGGTCCTTGTAGACCTCGAAGAAGTGCTGGATCTCCAGCCGGTCGAACTCGCTGACGTGGTGGATGTCCCGCAGGTGCTCCATCCGCGGGTCGGACGCCGGCACGCAGAGCAGCTTGTCGTCGCCGCCCGCCTCGTCCCGCATCCGGAACATGCCGATGGCCCGGCACTCGATCAGACAACCCGGGAAGGTGGGCTCGTCCAGCAGCACCAGCGCGTCCAACGGGTCACCGTCCTCGCCCAGGGTGCCTTCCACGAAGCCGTAGTCGGCCGGGTAGACGGTCGAGGTGAAGAGGTGGCGGTCCAGCCGGATGCGACCCGACTCGTGGTCCACCTCGTACTTGTTCCGCGATCCCTTCGGAATCTCGATGGTGACGTCGAACTCCACTGGGGGCACTCCTTAAGCGATCTATGCACGCGACAGGTGGTTAAGTGTCTCTCACGCAGCGGTCGGTACGCGAAAGGGGCTGGTCGGTACCGTGCGATGGGCAGCTCAGATGCTACGACGCCACCGTTCGGCGGGCCGGCTCGCGCTGGGAGCCGCGGCCGGTGGCCTGGCCCTGGCGGCCGGCGCGGTCGCCCTCACCGGCCCCTGGGACGGCGGGCAGCGGGCCGCCGAACGGGACCAGGCGACGGCCGCCGACCTGGTCCGCGGCCAACTGCCGGCGGAACGCCTGGCCGGCACCGTACCCGCCGCGCCGGTGGTGCTCAGCCCGCTGGACGGCCAAGCCACCGCCCCCTCCCCGCAGGCGCTCGAACGCCTCCTCGCGCCGCTCCTCGAGGTGTCAGCGCTCGGCGACCAGGCCACCGCCTCGGTGATCGACGTGGCCACCGGCGACGTGCTCTACGAACGGGACGTCACCACCGCCCGCGCGCCCGCCTCGACCGTCAAGCTGGCCACCGCCGTCGCCGCGCTCGACGCGCTGGGCCCGGAGCACCGGCTCACCACCGAGGTGCTGGTCGACCCCGAGCGGCCCCGGGTCTACCTGGTCGGCGGCGGGGACACCACGCTGTCCGCGGCCGACCTGCACGGGCTGGCCGACCGCACCGCGCGGGCACTGGCGGACCGCGACATCGACGCCGTGCAGGTCACCTACGACGTCTCCGCCTACGCCACCGAGACCCACCCGATCGGCGTGAACACCAACATCGCCGAGATCACCCCGCTCCAGCTCAACGCCGGCCGGCTGGACGACAGCACGCACGGCCCGGCCGAGCGCGCCGCCGACCCGGCCGCCGAGGCCGCCGACGCCTTCGCCGAGCGGCTGGCCAGGGCCGGCGTCGAGCTCGACGGCCGGGTCGAGCGGGGCGGCGCGCCGGCGGGCGCCGAGCGGCTGGCCGACCACCGGTCGGCCCCCGTCGCCTCGCTGGTCGAACGGATGCTGACGGACAGCGACAACGACCTGGCGGAGGCGCTCGGCCGGCTGACCGCGCTGGCCAGCGACCAGCCGGGCACCGCCGACGGCGTCGCCCGGGCGCTCACCGACCGGCTGGCGGCGCTCGACGTCCCGCTGGCCGAGGTGCGGTTCGCCGACGCCAGCGGCCTGGACCGGGACGGCCGCGTCACCGCCGGGCTGCTGACCGGCGTGCTCGCCACGGCGGCCGACCCGGACCGGCCGCGGCTGCGGCCGGCCGTGACCGGCCTGCCGGTCGCCGGCTTCACCGGCACCCTGAGCAACCGGTACGCGGAGGGCGACGACGCCGCCGGCGCCGGCGTGGTCCGCGCCAAGACCGGCACGCTGACCGGCGTCAACACCCTGGCCGGCGTCGCCAGCACGGCCGACGGACGGGTGCTCGCCTTCGCCTTCATGGCCGCCGACACGGAGAACGCGACGGCCGCCCAGGAGGCGCTGGACACGGCGGCCAGCGCGCTCGCCCGCTGACCCGCGCCCGTACCCCCGGCCCCGGCCGGCCGCGGCGCCCGGGCCACCCGTTCGGTGCAGCGCGGCCGGCCGCCGGCCCGGGGCGGCCCGCGGCCGGGCCCCAGGCATCGGGGCCGGGCGGGCCCCGGCCCGCGCCCTATCCGCTTCGCGCGCGGGCACCGTACCGTTGACGGCATGACGAGCCTCGGCGGTACGGACCTGGTGGACTGGAACCTCGCGGTTTCCACGGCGACCCGCTTCGCGCGGCCCGGCCCGGAGGTCAGCCGGGACGAGGCCCGCGCCGTGGTCGCCGAGCTGCGCGCGCACGCGACAGCCGCCGAGGGACACGTCCGCGGCTACACCCTGCTGGACGCCGGCACGCTGGACACCCCCGTCCTGGTCGTCGACCGGCCCGGCTGGGTCCGGGCCAACGTGGCCGGCTTCCGGGCGGTGCTCCAGCCGCTGCTCGGCCGGATGCGGGAGCGCCGCGCGAGCACCCCGGCCGGCGGGCTGCTGACCAGCGTCGGCGGCAAGGTCACCGGCGTCGAGGTCGGGATGCTGCTGGCCTTCCTCTCCTCCCGCGTGCTCGGCCAGTACGAGACCTTCGCGCCGGCCTCCCCCGGGCTGCCCGCCGGCGGCTCCGGCCCGGGCGCCGGCCGGCTGCTGCTGGTGGCCCCCAACATCGTCCAGGTGGAGCGCGAGCTGGACGTCTCGCCGCACGACTTCCGGCTCTGGGTCTGCCTGCACGAGGAGACCCACCGCACCCAGTTCACCGCCGTGCCCTGGCTGCGCGACCACTTGGAGAGCGAGATCCAGGCCTTCCTCGCGGAGGCCGACGTGGACCCGGCCACCCTGGTCGAGCGGGTGCGGCAGGCGTTCGGCTCGCTGACCGGCCGCGGCGGCGACGGGCCGCGGGAGACCGTCTCCGACGAGCCGGCGGTCGGCGGGGAGCTGGGCGGGCTCGGCATCGTGGAGCTGGTCCAGACGCCCAGGCAGCGGGAGATCCTGGACCGGCTGACGGCCGTGATGTCCCTGCTGGAGGGGCACGCCGACCATGTGATGGACGCGGTCGGCCCCGAGGTGGTGCCCTCGGTCGGGGAGATCCGGGAGAAGTTCACCCGGCGCCGGGAGGCCGGTGCCGGCCGGCTGGACCGCGCGCTGCGCCGGCTGCTCGGCCTGGACGCCAAGCTACGCCAGTACAAGGACGGCGAGCGCTTCGTCCGCACCGTGGTGGAGCAGACCGGGATGACCGGCTTCAACAAGGTCTGGACCTCCCCCAACACGCTGCCGACCAAGGACGAGATCGCCGACCCGGGAAGCTGGCTGGCCCGGGTCCGTCCGGAGGGGTACGACGCCGGCTCGGGGGGCCAGGACGGGGCCGGCCGGCGTGGCGATTCGGGTGAGGAACTGGCCTAAGGCCGCCGCTGGTTCCAGGAACCCGGCCAAATCACTCGTACGAGGGACCGTGGCCTCGGGGATGGCGTGCGATGCTCGGGTAACAGGCCTTCTCTGTCACCATTTACGCACCCTGCGTGACAGTCTGCGCGAGGGTCCTCCCAGTGCCACTCTCCGGAAAGAAGTGATTCGGATATGGGTCCCCATCCCGCGGTCGCCGCGATACGCCTGGCGGTTCGCCGCGTGTTGCACGAGATCCGTCACGAGGCCGGCGTGCCGTTCCCCGCCGGGCCTCCGCCCCTGGTGCTGGTCGCCTGCTCGGGCGGCGCCGACTCGATGGCCCTGGCCTCCGCGCTCGCCTTCGAGGCCCCCCGCGCCGGCCTGCGCGCCGGCGGCGTCACCGTCGACCACGGCCTGCAGCCGGACTCCGATCTTCGGGCCCGCGAGGTCGCCGACCGCCTCACCGAGCTGGGCCTCGCCCCGGTGGAGCTGATCGCTGTCGCCGTGGGCCACTCCGGCGGCCCGGAGGCCGCCGCCCGCACCGCCAGGTACACCGCCCTGGACGCCGCCGCCGACCGCCACGGCGCGGTCGCCGTCCTCCTCGGCCACACCAGGGACGACCAGGCCGAGACGGTGCTGCTGGGGCTCGCCCGCGGCTCCGGCACCCGCTCGCTGGCCGGCATGGCCGCGACCTTCGGCGGCCTGTCCGGCGGCTCGGGCCCGACCCCCCGCTACCGCCGCCCCTTCCTCGCCGTCGACCGGCAGAGCACCCGCCGTGCCTGCCTCGCCCAGGCGCTCCCGGTCTGGGACGACCCCCACAACTCCGATCCCAGCTTCACCAGGTCCCGGGTGCGCCACGAGGCGCTGCCCGTGCTGGAGAAGGCCCTCGGCCGCGGCGTGGTGGAGGCGCTCGCCCGCACCGCCCGGCTCTCCAGGGACGACGCCGACGCGCTGGACACCTGGGCCAGGGAGGCGGAGCGCGCCGCCACCCGCCCGGACGGCACGCTGGAGATCGCCGCGCTGCACGACCTGCCGCCGGCGGTCCGCCGCCGGGTGCTGCGCCGGGCCGCCATCGCGGCCGGCGCCCCGGCCGGCTCGCTCTTCGCCCGGCACATCGAGGAGACGGACCGGCTGATCACCGCCTGGCGCGGGCAGCGCCCGCTGAACCTACCGGGCCGCGTCGAGGCCAGGAGGCAGGGTGGCAGACTGGTGCTGCAGCAGGCGAACCGGTAGGCCGCCCGGCCGGCGGTACGACCGGGGTCGGCTGCCGGAGCAGAGCAGGGTCAGAAGCCGAGCCGAGTAGGGCCAGTAGAGAGCAGTGGCACGGGTGCGAGAGTCAGATCTGGGGGCCGACCTGGAGTCGGTGCTCATCACCAGGGAACAGATCGATGCCAGGCTCGGGGAGCTGGCCGCCGAGATCGACGCCAGGTACGGCGGGCAGGAGCTGCTGCTGGTCGGGGTGCTCAAGGGCGCGGTGATGGTCATGGCCGACCTCGCCCGCGCCCTGTCGTCCCCGGTCACCATGGACTGGATGGCGGTCTCCTCCTACGGCGCCGGGACCCAGTCCTCCGGCGTGGTGCGCATCCTCAAGGACCTCGACACGGACATCGCCGGCCGGCACGTGCTGATCGTCGAGGACATCATCGACTCCGGGCTGACCCTCTCCTGGCTGCTGTCCAACCTCGGCTCCCGCGAGCCGGCCTCGCTGCGGATCTGTTCGCTGCTCCGCAAGCCGGACGCCGCCAAGGTCGACATCGACGTCGAGTGGGTCGGTTTCGACATCCCCAACGAGTTCGTGGTCGGCTACGGCCTGGACTACGCGGAGAAGTACCGCAATCTGCCCTTTGTGGGCACGCTCTCCCCGCACGTTTACGGGGAGTGAACGGGAACACCGGCCGATCCCCTACCGTTGAGTGGGGGAGACGGTCGGTGCCCGGTGCCCGGCAGCGCTGAGCGGTCCCGCTGGGGTACCGTCGCGTTGTACAGCTCAGCTGAATCAAGGCCGGGCGCAGATCGGCCGACACAAGGACACCGCGCGCACAGCAGAGCCCGTCCGGGAGCGGCTGTGCCTCTACGTGGCAGGAGGGACGGGGCCGCGCGGCCCCGTATGGATAGACGTGAAGCGCTATTTCCGTGGGCCAGTGATGTGGATCGTGCTGGCCGTCCTCGCCGTCATTCTGCTGATGCAGGTGTTCAGCTCCTCCGAGGGCTACAAGAAGGTGGACACCGGCGAGGTCGTCCAGGCGATCAACCAGAACCAGGTCAGGTCGGCCGAGCTCACCACCGGTGACGAGCAGACGATCAAGATCGAGTTGGCCGACGGCCACGAGATCGAGGGCAGCGACAAGGTCCAGGCCAACTACATCGACGGCCAGGGCGAGGACCTCGCGAGGAACCTCCAGTCGAAGTTCCAGGACGACGAGCTGGGCGACGGGTACACCGTCTCGCCCAAGTCGCAGAACCCCTTCGTCGGGATGCTGCTCTCCATCCTTCCCTTCCTGCTGATCATCGTCGTCTTCCTGTTCCTGATGAACCAGATGCAGGGCGGCGGCTCCCGGGTGATGAACTTCGGCAAGTCGAAGGCCAAGCTGATCACCAAGGACACCCCCAAGACCACCTTCGCCGACGTCGCCGGCTCGGACGAGGCGGTGGAGGAGCTCCACGAGATCAAGGAGTTCCTCCAGGAGCCGGCCAAGTTCCAGGCCGTCGGCGCGAAGATCCCCAAGGGCGTGCTGCTCTACGGCCCGCCCGGCACCGGCAAGACGCTGCTGGCCCGTGCGGTGGCCGGCGAGGCCGGGGTCCCCTTCTACTCCATCTCCGGCTCGGACTTCGTGGAGATGTTCGTCGGTGTCGGCGCCTCCCGGGTCCGCGACCTCTTCGAGCAGGCCAAGGCCAACGCGCCGGCGATCGTCTTCGTGGACGAGATCGACGCGGTCGGCCGGCACCGCGGCGCCGGCATGGGCGGCGGCCACGACGAGCGGGAGCAGACGCTCAACCAGCTGCTGGTCGAGATGGACGGCTTCGACGTCAAGGGCGGCGTGATCCTGATCGCCGCCACCAACCGCCCGGACATCCTGGACCCGGCGCTGCTGCGCCCCGGCCGCTTCGACCGGCAGATCGCCGTCGACCGTCCGGACATGCAGGGCCGGCTGGAGATCCTCAAGGTCCACCAGAAGGGCAAGCCCGTCGCCCCCGACGTGGACCTGGCCGCGGTGGCCCGTCGCACCCCCGGCTTCACCGGTGCCGATCTGAACAACGTGCTCAACGAGGCGGCGCTGCTGGCCGCCCGGGGCGACGCCAAGCTGATCGACAACGCCTTCCTCGACGAGGCGATCGACCGGGTGGTGGCCGGCCCGCAGAAGCGCACCCGGATCATGAGCCAGAAGGAAAAGATGATCACCGCGTACCACGAGGGCGGACACGCCCTGGTGGCCGCCGCCTCGCCCAACAGCGACCCGGTGCACAAGGTGACCATCCTCTCCAGGGGCCGCGCCCTGGGCTACACCATGGTGCTGCCCGAGGAGGACAAGTACTCGACCACCCGGAACGAGATGCTCGACCGGCTGGCGTACATGATGGGCGGCCGGGCGGCCGAGGAGCTGGTCTTCCACGACCCGACGACGGGCGCCGGCGACGACATCGAGAAGGCCACCTCGACCGCCCGCGCGATGGTCACCCAGTACGGCATGACCGAGCGGCTGGGCGCCATCAAGTTCGGCAGCGACAGCTCCGAGCCCTTCCTGGGCAAGGAGATGAGCCACCAGCGCGACTACTCGGAAGAGGTCGCCGGGTTGGTGGACGAAGAGGTCAAGAAGCTGATCGAGTCCGCGCACAACGAGGCGTGGGAGATCCTGGTCGAGAACCGCGACGTCCTGGACAACCTGGTCCTGGAGCTGCTGGAGCGGGAGACGCTCAACAAGGAGGAGCTGGCCGAGATCTTCCGGTCGATCGTCAAGCGGCCGCCGCGGCCCGCGTGGACGGGCTCCGCCCGCCGCGCCCCGTCGACCAGGCCGCCGGTCGCCTTCCCGGTCAAGGAGATCAGCATGGCCAACGGCGCGGCCAACGGCTCCGGCGTGGAGAGCGGAAAGCCCCAGCTGGAGAAGGAGCCGGAGGCCCGCCCGGAGGAGTGACACGCCTCTCCCCCCGGCCAGCTGGTCCGGAATGCCCGCCGCGCCCCACACGTTCTAGAGTGTGGGGCGCGGCCCTGTGTCAGGAACGGGTCGCCCATCGCGAGGAACGGGGAACGGTATGACTGACCCGGTGGCGTTGACGGGCGCGGAGTCCGCACCGGGGCCGATCGGCGAGTTCGACGAGAAGCGCGCCGAGAATGCCGTCCGGGAGCTGCTGTTCGCCGTGGGCGAGGACCCGGACCGCGAAGGCCTGCGGGACACCCCGGCCCGGGTGGCCCGGGCCTACCGGGAGATATTCGCCGGCCTCTGGCAGCAGCCGGAGGACGTGCTGACCACCACCTTCGATCTCGGCCACGACGAGATGGTGCTGGTCAAGGACATCGAGGTGATGTCCTCCTGCGAGCACCACCTGGTGCCCTTCGTCGGGGTCGCCCATATCGGCTACATCCCGTCCACCAGCGGCAAGATCACCGGGCTCTCCAAGCTGGCCCGGCTGGTGGACGTGTTCGCCCGCCGGCCGCAGGTGCAGGAGCGGCTGACCACGCAGGTCGCGGACGCGATGATGCGCATCCTGGAGCCGCGCGGGGTGATCGTCGTGGTGGAGTGCGAGCACATGTGCATGACGATGCGGGGGGTCCGCAAGCCCGGGGCCAAGACGACCACCTCGGCGGTGCGCGGCCAGCTGAGGGACGCGGCCACCCGGGCCGAGGCGATGAGCCTGATCCTCTCCCGCGCCCGCTGAGCGCGGCCGGCCGGCGGGGCCGGTCAGGGGCCGCGCCGCCGGCGGCCGCCGGGCTCAGCCCTCGCGCGCCGGGCCCTGGCCGAAGAAGTCGAAGCCGCCGGCCCGCTGCCGCGGCGGCCGCGCCGCCCGGGGCCGGGGCGGGCGCGGCGCCCGGGGCGCCGGCCGGGCCGCCTCCTGCTCGCCACGCTGCCGGGCGACCTGCCGGGAGAGCTGGCTGAGCGCCTCGTACGCCTGCCGGTAGGTGAGGGCCGTCGGGGCGCCGCCCGCCGTCCGGTGGTCGGTGGCCCGGGCCGGCAGCGCCTTGGCCGGCTCCGCCGCCTCCAGGGCGAGCTGCCGGCGGCCCTCCAGGGCCTTGGCCCGCTCGCTCTCCGCCGTCGCGTAGCGGCGCAGCAGGGCCGCGTGCTCGGAGCGCAGCCGCCCCAGCTCGGTGCGCTTGTCGGCGACCTTGTTCTCCAGGGTGGCGACCAGCTCCCTGGCCTCCTCCAGCTCGGCCTGCCGCTCCTCGACCTTCCAGCTGAGCCCGGCCCGACCGGCGCGTTCCCTGGCCACCCGGCGGCCGGCCGCCAGGTCCCAGCGGCGCAGCTGCACCGCGGCGACCACCGCGGCCAGCGCCGCCACCGCGGTCAACGAGCGCAGGACCAGCGCCTCCTCGTCACCGACCAGCCAGGCGGCCCCGGCGCTGGCGACGGCGAGCGCGCCCAGCGAAGCCGGTAGCAGCACCTTGTGCAGCGCCGAGCTGCGGTGACGTCCACGTGCCATGGTCGAAACCTACCGTGACGCCGAGGGGGCGTGGGAGGGTGCCGATCGGGTTGTGCCCGGTCGGTTATGTACGGACTGGTCGGCTCGCGCGCCGTGCGTACCGGCGCGCGAGCCGACCGTCACGCGCTGACCAGGCCCTGCTCCACCAGGTACGCGTGCGCGACGTCCTCGGCCTTCTGGCGCTCGGCGTCCACCGCCCGGTTGAGCTGCTTGAGGTCCTCGGTGGTGAGGGTCGCGGTCAGGGCGTTGAGCGCGTCGAGCACGTCCTGGTCGCCGCCCACGGTGTCGGTGTTGACCACCGGCAGCAGGTTGTCGGCCTGCTGGAGGCTCTGGTCGTCGGCCAGCGTCACCAACTCGAAGTCCTCCAGCACCGCGTCGGTCGTGGTGACCAGGGCCAGCTCGGCCTCGCCGCGCTGGACGGCCTGCTTCGCCTGGACGGTGCCGACGCCGAGCGGCACGATCTCGCTGACCTCGATGCCGTAGGTGTCCTCAAGGCCGGGCTGGCAGAACGGCCGCTGCGGGCAGTCCTCGCCGGCGGCCAGCCGGACGGGCTCGCCCAGTTCACCCAGATCGGTGAGGGTGGTCAGCTCGTTCTCCTCGGCGAAGGACCGGGTGACGGCGAAGGCGTTCTGGTTGACGGCCTCGCCCGGGTCCAGCACGCTCAGGCCCCTGGGCTCGGCCAGGTCGCGCAGCGCGGCGACCGTGTCGGCCACGTCTGGGGACGCGACGGGCTCCGCGTCGGGGCCGTTGACCTCGGTGTTGAGGAACTCGGCCATGGTCGCCGCGTACTCGGGGACGATGTCGATCCGGCCGGTCTCCAGCTCGGGCGCGTACAGCTCGCGGCCCTCGACCGAGGTGACGGAGACCGAGTAGCCGGCTTCCTCCAGCACCCCCGCGTACAGCTCGGCCATCAGGACGGCCTCGGTGAAGTTGGCGCCGCCGACGGTCAGCGAGCCCTTCTCGCCGTCGCCGCCGGAGCCGCCGGCCTCGCCGCTCTCCTCCAGGCTGTCCCCGCCGCAGGCGGTCAGCGCCAGGGTGAGGGCGGCGAGGCCGGCCAGCGGCAGCCGCGCGCGCCGGGCGCGGCCGGTGGTGGGTGTCGCGGTCACAGGGTCTCCCTCTCGGATGTGGTGTGCGCCGGCCGGTCCTGCGCCGGTCGTTCGGTCCGCGGCGTGGGGGCCGCGCCCGGGCGCCGGCCCGGGTCGAGCAGTCGTTGGGCCACCGCCAGCACGCCCTCCACCAGCAGCGCCAGCCCGGCGACCAGGACGGCGCCGGCGAAGACCTGGGCGGTGTGGTTGGTGTCGAAACCGGCGGTGATCACCCGGCCGAGCCCGCCGCCGCCGGCCAGCGCGGCCAGCGAGGCGGTGGCCACCAACTGCACCGCTGCGGTGCGCACCCCGGTCATCAACAGCGGGTAGGCGAGCGGGAGTTCCACCCGGAACAGCAGCTGGCGCGGGGACATGCCCATGCCCCTGGCGGCCTCCACCACGTCCCGGTCGGCCTCCGCCACCCCCACGTAGGCGTTGGTGAGCAGCGGCGGCACGCCGAAGAGCACCAGGGCGATGACGGTCGGCGCCTCGCCGTGCTCCCCGACCGGGCTGATGGTGAGCAGTACCAGCACCGCGAAGGTCGGCACCGCCCGGCCGGCGTTGGAGAGGTTGATGGCCAGCGTCCCGCCGTACCGCCGGCCGCCGCCGTGCCCCAGCCAGCAGGCCAGCGGCAGCGCCAGCGCCGCCGAGAGCAGCAGGCAGAGCCCGGTCAGCTCCAGGTGCTCGGTCAGCCGCTGCCAGACACCGCCGCGCCCCGACCAGTGCTCGGCGGTGGTCAGCCAGGCCCAGGCGTCCACGATCGCGTTCATCCGTCAGCTCCCTCTCGCCCCGCGGGCCTTCAGACCGTCGCCTGGTCGTCCAACACGGCGTCCCGCACCGGAGCGCCGGCGGCCCGGCGGGCCTTCCGGCCGCCGCCCGCGGCCCTGGCCCACGGCGTGAGCAGCCGTTGCACGCCCAGCAGCAGCAGGTCGGCGGTGACCGCCAGCAGCACGCAGAGCACCGAGGCGGTCAGCACCTGCGCCTTGAAGTAGCTGTCCATCGCGGCGTAGATGAGGTTGCCCAGGCCCCCGTTGTCCACGATGGCGCCGACCGTGGTCAGCGAGACGGCCGAGACCGTGGCGATCCGCAGGCCGGCCATCAACGCGGGGAGCGCCAGCGGGAGTTCGACGGTGAGGAGCAGCCGGGCCGGGCCGTAGCCCAGGCCGATCGCGGCCTCCCTGGCCTCGGTCGGCACCGAGCGCAGCCCGGTGAGGATGTTCCGCACCAGGATGGTCAGCGAGTAGAGCACCAGCCCGCAGATCACCAGCGAGACCGAGATCCCGAAGAACGGCAGCAGCAGCGCGTACATGGCCAGGGTCGGGATGGTGTAGAGCACCGTGGTGAGGCCGAGCACGCCGGCCGAGGCCAGCCGCCAGCGGCGGGCCAGCAGCGCCAGCGGGAAGGCGATCAGCACCGCGAGCCCCACCGCGGTGGCCGTGATCAGCACATGGTCCACCGTGGCCTCGGTCAACTCCTGGCTGCGGCTGCGGAGATACTCGCCACAGATCCAGTCGTTGGCCGCCAGACAACTCTGGCCGCTCCTCGCACTCATGTTCCAGCAGCCTAGACGTGAAACATGTCAGAATCACGAACATGCTGCGGTTCGAGCACGTCTCCAAGCGCTATCCCAACGGCACCATGGCTGTGGACGACCTGGACTTCGAGGTGGCCGAGGGGGAGTTGGTCACCCTGGTCGGACCGTCCGGCTGTGGCAAGACGACCACGATGAAGCTGGTCAACCGGCTGGAGGAGCCGACCGCCGGGCGGATTCTGCTGGCCGGCGAGGACGTCGCCGAGGTGGACCCGGTCCGGCTGCGCCGGCGGATCGGCTATGTGATCCAGCAGGTCGGTCTCTTCCCGCACCGCACCGTGCTGGACAACACGGCCACCGTGCCGGTGCTGTTGGGCCGCGGCCGGCGCGCGGCCCGGGCGCGCGCCGCCGAGCTGCTGGAGCTGGTCGGCCTCGACCCGGCGGTCTACGGCGGGCGTTACCCCGACCAGCTCTCCGGCGGCCAGCGGCAGCGCGTCGGGGTGGCCAGGGCGCTGGCCGCCGACCCGCCGGTGCTGCTGATGGACGAGCCGTTCGGCGCGGTGGACCCGGTGGTCAGGGAGCGGCTGCAGAACGAGTTCCTCCGGCTCCAGCAGGAGGTCCGCAAAACGGTGCTGTTCGTCACCCACGACATCGAGGAGGCGGTGCGGCTCGGCGACCGGATCGCGGTCTTCGGGCAGGGCCGGATCGAGCAGTACGACTCGCCGGCGGCGGTGTTGGGCGCGCCGGCCACCGACTACGTGGCGTCGTTCGTCGGCAGCGACCGGGGGCTGAAGCGGTTGTCGGTCACCCCGGTGGAGCGCGGCGACCTGACCCGGCCGCCGGTGGTGCACCTGGCCGACTCGATGGCCAGGGCGGGGGAGCGGATGCGGGCCGAGGACGCCCGCTGGGCGGTGGTGCTGGACGAGCGGGAGCGGCTGCACGGCTGGATACCGCTGCCGGAGGGGCCCGAGCCGCCGGCCGGCACGGTCGCCGAGCGGGCCCGGCGGATGGAGGCGTGGCTGCCGCTCGGCGCCTCGCTGAAGCGCGCGTTCAGCACCATGCTCCAGTACGACGCCGGCTGGATCGCGGTGTTGGACGAGGCGGACCGTTTCCTCGGGGTGCTCACCCCGGACGGCCTGCACGAGGCGCTGCGCCGCTCGATCGACGCGGACACCCGGTCCGTCGAACGGGCCGAGGTGCGGCTGGAGAACGTCGGCGCGGTGTGAGCCGGCCGGCGCGCGACCGGCGCCGGACCACGACCGCTCGCGCGCCGGGGGCGGTGGTCCGGCGGGGTCAGACGGGGTGGCCCATCGGGCCGCCCCGGTCGTCGTCCTCGCCGTCCGGCAGCCGGCAGACCCGCTCCAGGTAGAGCGCCGCCGCCACCACCGCGGCGCCGGCCAGCACCGCGAGCCCGGCGTAGAGCGCCTGGTCGCGCCGGTTGGCCACGTCCATCCGCTCCAGCAGCAGGAACAGCCCGAAGCCGCCGTAGGCCCCGGCGACCAGCGCCGAGACCAGCGCGCTGGCCTGCCCGAAGACCACGGCCCTGGCCGCGCTGAGCCGGTCGACCGGCCGGGCGTCCGGCCGCCGCTCGCGCAGCGCGCGCAGCCGGGACCGCAGCGAGAGCGCGGTGGCCAGCAGCACGGCGGCGATCAGCGCCAGGATCACCGGCGCGAAGAACGGCACGGCCGGCAGCGTGTTCCCCATCGAGTCCCAGAGCCCGGCGCTCGCCCAGCACAGGCCGAACGCCGCGGCGAACAGCCCCAGCAACGTGCCGATCCGCAGTTGGTTCACCGCTCCGCGCGCCCCTTGTCCTCGTCGTTCCGCCGCCGCCGCCCGGTGCTCAGTCGGGGAGCACCAGCGACAGGTCCTGGCGGAGTGTCACGCCCTGCTCGGCGACCGCCGGCAGCAGCTCGGCCAGCGGCCCGTGCCCGGGTACCTCGGCCTCCGGCTCGACATCGTGCCACGGCACCAGGACGAACGCCCGCTCGTGGGCCCGGGGATGGGGCAGGGTGAGGGCCGGGTCGGGGGAGGTCACGCCCTGGTAGGAGACGATGTCCACGTCCAGGGTGCGCGGGCCCCAGCGCACGTCCCGTACCCGCTCGAAGGCCTCCTCGATGGCCTGCGCCCGCTCCAGCAGCGAGGCCGGCGGCAGGGTCGTCTTCAGCAGCACCACGGCGTTGAAGTAGTCGGGCTGGTCGTCGGTGCCGGCGCCGACCGGCTTGGTCTCGTAGACCGCGGACACGGCCTTGACCCGCACCCCCGGGGTGTCCTCCAGCGCGTCCACCGCGCCCTGGAGGTTCTCCAGCCGGTTGCCCAGGTTGCCGCCGATGGACAGCACGGCGCGCTTGGGGTTGTGCAGCGTCGAGTCGGCCGCGTCGACCTGCCGGACCACGGAGGCGGGGACGGGTTGCACGGTCGGGTCGGGGGACGAGGAGGCGGCGTTGCTGGGGGTCATGCTCGGCTCCGTTTGATGGTGATGGTCACGTCGTCGAAGGGGACCGTGATCGGGGCCTGCGGCTTGTGCACGGTGATCGTCACCTCGTGCACCGCCGGGTGGCTGAGGCACTGGTCGGCCAGGCGCTGGGCCAGGGTCTCCACCAGGTCGCAGGGCTCGCCGGCGATGACGCCGGCGAGCTGTTCGGCCACCACCCCGTAGTCAACGGTCCGGTCGAGCGCGTCGTGTCGGGCGGCCGGCCGGGTGTCCACGCCGAGTTCCGCGTCCACCACGAAGGTCTGGCCCTCGGCGCGCTCACTGGGGAGGACTCCGTGATAGCCCTTGGCGCGCACTCCGCGCAGCGCGATACGGTCCACGGTGTTCACTCCCTCTCGTTTCTCGTTCAGTTCTCGTTCAGTCTCGGTCGGAATGTGCTTCCGTCCGGGGGTTCGAATCTACCCGTGAGGTTCCGGGGCCCGGTCGGTGCATGGGGGACAGCGCCGGGGCACCCCCGCCGTGTTCCCCCGGCGTCGGACCGGGGCGGGGCGGCGCCGCCGTCGGTGGTCGGCTCCGCCCCCATCACCTGCACCTACCCTGGTCTCATGAGCATCTCGCATGGCCAGGTGACAGGACTGCCTCGCTGGGACCGCTGTGCGGTGATGGGCGTGGTCAATGTCACACCGGACTCGTTCTCCGACGGAGGCCGCTGGTTCGACCCCGAGTTGGCCGTCAAGCGCGGCCTCCACCTGGTCGCCGAGGGGGCCGACCTGATCGACGTGGGCGGCGAGTCGACCCGCCCGGGTGCCACCCGGGTGGACGAGGCCGAGGAGCTGCGCCGGGTGGTGCCCGTCGTCCGGGACCTGGTCGAGCGGGGCGTGCTGGTCAGCGTTGACACCATGCGGGCCTCGGTGGCCGAGGCGGCGGTGGACGCGGGCGCGCTGCTGGTCAACGACGTCAGCGGCGGCCGGGCCGACCCGGCGATGATCCCGCTGGTGGCCGAGCGCGCGGTGCCCTTCGTGGTGATGCACTGGCGCGGGCAGAGCGTGGACATGAACGACCGCGCCGTCTACGCCGACGTGGTCGGCGAGGTCATCGACGAGCTGCGGGCGAGCGTGGCGGCGGCGGTGGCCGGCGGGATCGCGCCCGAGCGGCTGGTGCTCGACCCGGGACTCGGCTTCGCCAAGAACGCCGACCAGGACCTGGCACTGCTGGCCGCGCTCGGCCGGCTGCGCGCCGAGCTGCCCCTCCCACTGCTGGTCGCCGCCTCCAGAAAGCGGTTCCTCGGCCGGGTGCTGGCCGGCCCGGGCGGCACCCCGCCGCCGGCACGGGAGCGGGACGCGGCCACCGCCGCTGTCTCCGCGCTCGCCGCGGCGGCTGGAGCCTGGGCGGTGCGGGTACACGAGGCTCGGGCGAGCGCCGACGCCGTCCGAGTGGCCCGGGCCGTCGAGCGGGCCGGCAGCAGTCGGGAGATCCCCGACGGGGAGGGAGCGGGATGACTGGAGCGCGTACCGACATCGAGGCGGTCGAGGCGGCCAACACGGCGCTCTACGAGGCGATCGAGCGGGGCGACCTGGCCGCCCTGACCGAGCGCTGGCTGGCCGACGACATCAGCGTGGTGCATCCCGGCTGGCCGGTGATCAACGGCCGGGCCGAGGTGCTCCGGTCCTACGCGCTGATCATGGCCAACACCGACTACATCCAGTTCTTCCTGACCGACGTCGAGGTCTCGGTGCTGGGCGACACCGCGCTGGTGACCTGCACCGAGAACATCCTCAGCGGCGGTCCTGCGGAGACCGAGGGCGAGGTCGGCCCGCTGGTCGGCGGCCTGGTGGTGGCCACCAACGTGTTCCGCCGCGCGGAGGACGGCCAGTGGCTGGTCTGGTCGCACCACGGCTCCCCGGTGCTGATCGACCGGGACGACGAGCCGACCGAGGACCGGCACGACACCGCGCGGCCGGGCGCCACCGGGTTCGACGCCACCGGCCCGGGCGGCACCGGTCTCGACACCGCCGGTGGGGACGCCCCCGATGGTGACGAGGACGGCGAGGGCCCGACCCCGGTCTGACCGCTGCTGATCAGGCCTGTTCGATCCCAGGCTGGTCCGGCGCGTCATGTCGGCTGCCACTGACACCAATTGTTCACTTTGCTTTCCGGTCGCCGCCTGGTTGGATGCCGACGGAAACTGTTTTTCGGGGGCACGTAGAACAGGGAGTTCCGTGGCGGGGGCAGTGGATCGTGTGGCAATGGTGAAGGAATCCGGGGGGATTCCTGGAGGGCGGAGTTCGGGGCCGCCGAGCCGGTATCGGCTCATCACCCCGAACGACTGGTTTCGCATACCGCTGCGTTCGGACGAGAAGCGGGCCAGAGCCGTGCGCATTCTGGTGGACATGGCGTATCCCGACCGGGACACGTTCACCGTGCGCCGGCACGAACTGCGGGAACTGCTCGACGACGTGACCCGGAGCGCGGCCCAGCGCGACGCCATCGAGATCTATCTGGCCACCCAGGCGGAACTCGGCATTCCCATACCCGCCAGCCTGATGGTGACCGCGGAGCCGGCCAACCCGGCGATGACCCGGCGGCTGCCGGCCAGCCTGCTGGCCGACGCCATCCGGGACCGCTACCAGGGGGCCGCCGCCGTCAGCGTGGTGACCGTGGCCGCCGGCGAGGCGGTCCGCTGCCGCCGCGAGGAACTCAGCGAGGACTTCAGGGAACTGGGACAGGGCGCCGGGCGTCCGAACACCCTGCTGGAATTCTTTCTTCCGGTGCCGGAATCCGGGGCCTGGCTGGTGCTCACCTTCAGCGCCCCGCTGAAGGAACTGGCGGACGCCCAGATCCAGATGTTCGACGCCGTCGCCGCCACCTTCCGGTGGTCCGCTTAGGCGACCGGCCGCAGTCATTCTCACCGAAGGCGGGGGACATGTCCGACCTGCAGATCTCCGTGGACGAGGTGCGGGAACTCGCCACGAAGCTACGCCTCGTGGCGACCGAGTTCGAGAACTCCGAGGACATCGCGTCCGAGTACGCGGAAGAGGTCAGCCACGGCGACCTCGCGCACGAACTCGAACAGTTCGCGGAGAACTGGCGCATACATCGCGACAAGTTGATGGAGGGCCTGGGTACCTTCGTGGAACACGCCGAGCAGGCCGCCGAGGGCTACGACGGCATCGAGACCGAGCTGGCCAACGCGCTCCAGGGCGGGAACTGATGACCCGACCCGCCGACTGGCATCCGCTGACCGAGGACGGGCGCGACCCGATCCCCGGCGACTGGGAGTTGGTGCAGGAGGCCGCGGCGCGCTACCGGCGGACCGCCGACGCCATCCAGCGCGCGAAGGAGCTGCTGGGCGACGTGACCGACAGCGAGGACGGCTGGCGGTCCGAGGCCGGCACCGCGTTCCGCGAACGGGCCACCGAGCTGTCCGACGACATCTGGAAGGCGTGGGGCCGCTACGACGCGACGGCGAACGCCCTCGCCGGCTACTGGCCGGAGTTGGAGGACGCGCAGACCGAGAGCCTGTCGCTGCGCACCGAGGCCATCGAGGTGCAGGCCGAGATCGACAGCCTCAACGGCCGCGTCGAGGGGGCCGAGCGGGACGCGGAGACCGCGGCCGACTCGGACGCCGACGACGCCGAGGACCGGGCCGCCGAGGCCACCCGGCAGGTCGAGAACCTCCAGGGACAACTCGACTACCAGCAAGGTGAGTTGACCCGCCTCAGGAACCGGCTGGCGGAGATCGTCGAGGCCAAGGACCAGGCCGCCCAACGGGCCGCCGACGCGATCGGCGACTTCATCGGCGGCGACGGCCTCACCGACGGCTTCTGGGACCGGGTCGGCGAGGTCATCGACGCCATCAAGGACGTCCTGATCCTGATCGGCGAATGGGCCGGGAGAATCGCCGCCATCTGCGGGGTGCTGGCCCTGCTGGTGGGCTGGATCCCCGTCATCGGCCAGGCCCTGGCCGCCGTGCTGGGGACCATCGCGCTGGTGGCGAGCGTCTTCTCGATGGTCGGCAACGCGCTCCAGGGCAAGTGGCTCAACTTCGCCCTCGACGTGGTCGGCATCCTCACCTTCGGCCTCGGCCGCGCGGTGGCCCCGATGCTCGCCAACGCTGGCGGCGTCGCGCGCTTCCAGGCCTTCCGCAACACGATGGCGGCTTTCCGCGGCACCGGGAACCGGGCGGCCCGGAACGCCATGGCCGCCGGGGTGGTCGGCGACGGCGCCACGCTGGCCGCCCGGGCCGGCACCACCTTCACCCGGCCCGCCGGCCTCCTCGGCTGGGGCCGGGCCGGCTTCGGCGGCCTCGGCACCGAGATGGCGCAGAGCCTCCGGGTCCTGCGCTCGGGCTCCAACTGGGGCGACGGCCTCTCCCAGGGGGCGGCCGGACTGCGGGGGATTGGTGGGGCGGTCCAGGCGAGTACGTTTCCCCGGTCGCTTCAAGCAGGGCTCTTCCAGACTTTCGGCATGGGGGAGGCGGCCAGCGACGCGCTGGCGTTGGGCCGCGCCAGCGCTGCCGAGGCGGCGAGCAGCGGCGGACTTGGAGCCGCAGGTTTGGCGGCCGGCGGTTCGGCGGCCGGGGGCGCCGCTGCCGGGCTGTTCGGTCTCATCGTTGTCGAGGGGGTGGGCTCGCTCTGGAACTGGCCGGGCTTGTCGGAGGGGGACCATCCGTTGGTCGGTGAGGTCACCGCCCCAGGCGACCTCAGCTATGACGAGAGTGAGGCCATGGTCCGATGAGCACGATTTCGCCGGTTGTCTTTCCGGCGCAGCGTCCGTTGGTTCGGTGGGGGGTGTTGCGTCGGGCTCGGATCACGGTGGAGGGTGGCCGATTGACGGTGCGGCGACGGACGCGCACCCACCGGTGGCCGATCGGCCCGGAGGGCGTCGCCTCGATGGCGCACCTGACCGGGTGGCTTTGTCCCTCGGCGGCCCGCGTCGGTTGGCGTGATGTGGCGCCCGGGCCGGTCAATCGAACCGGGGGATGTCTGCATCCGCTGGACGCGGAGGGTCGGTCGTTGGCCTGTCTGGCGGTCAGCGACTGGCTGCCTGGCGGCGGTTGGCCGGTCCCCCTGGAGCTGGCGGACGCGGTTCCCGCCCCGGTCGGCGGCGTTGCGGCCGATGGCTATCTGGCACGCTCTGGGCTGGCGGACTTCCTGGGTCGCCACGATCTGCCCGTACATGAGCTGGAGGAGGGACAGGAACCACCCCGCGCGCCTGGGTTCCTCGGCACGCTCCGGCCCGGCCCCAGGAATGGGGGAACCGTGTGGATCGTGCCAGCCGTCGCGTTGTTGCTCGCGGTGCTCTTCTCCTGGGTGCCGAACAACGCCGCGGCGCGCAATGCCATGGCCTCGGCTCCCTTCCTGGTCCTGGCGCTGGTCAACGTCGTGCCGGCCGTCGTACTCGGCCTTTCCGGTCTGCGTGCCGGACGTACGACCGCCGTGGCAGAGCTGCGGCCGAGCCCGGGAGTTCCCGTCACCCGTGCCTTCCTGCGGCGCAGCGTGCTGAGGTTGACGGCGGATGCCTTCGAACTGCGGACCGCGCAGCGGCAGATGCGGTTGATCCAGCATCCGGACGACCCTGTTCTGGGGATCCGGGAGGCGGTGGTTCTCCAGGATGCCGGTCAGCCGTGGGGGGTCGCGTTCCTGGACGATCGACGCACCGTGTTGGTGTTCTTGCACTGGGACACCTGGTTCGCCGGGGACTCGGGGCGGTCTCGGCTGGCCGCCTTCTGTCAGAGCGCCGGGATCGGCCTTCGCGAGGAGCGGATGGCCGCGTTCCCGGCCCGGCGGGATGAGGACCGCACCGCCCGTCCCTGGCGAGCGGGCGCCTACATGCAGAATGACTTGTTCGCCTATGCGTCTTACGCGGTCGTGCCCCTTGTCGGGACGGTGTTCCCCCTCTTCTTCGGCCTGTTCGTCTGGGACCTCGCGTGGGACCCCTTCTTCCCCGTCATCGGCGCTGCCCTCGCTATTGGAGTTGTGCCGTACGCGATTCGAGGCGCCTACCGCAAGTGGTGGCTGAACCAGCTGGTGGAGCCGGCCGTCGCCGGCGCTGGGGCGATGCTCGACAAGCGGGAAGGGACGGCCTCGTGACCGTCGATGCCTGGGTGGCCTCCTTCGAGTACCCCGATGACTGCTGGTACGCCCTGGACATGACCGCGGAGGATGCCGCCGAGCGGGTCGCGCAGGCCGTCGCCGACCGGGGCGGGCCGCGGGACCAGGAGTACGCGGAGGCCGTCTACCCCGAGCTGACGGCGATCCGGGAGAGCGCGGCGGCGCGCGAGGCGTCGCCCGTCGTCGTCTTCGTGCCCCCGGAGCCGCTGCCGACCCGTCCGTTGGTCCCGGTCACCGTCTTCTGCGCGCCGGTGGCCAGTCCGGCGGACGGGGTCGGCGTCGAGGGCCTGGCCGAACTGGCCCGCCAGCCGCGGCCGTACCGCTACCGCGATCCGTTGGTCAGCCTCGTCGAGCTGCCGGCTGGGCCGGCGTGCCGGGTGCACGAGCTGGTTCTCGACGATCCGGGCGAGGACGGCCGTCGTGGGCTGGTCGAGTACGTCTCGTACTACGTGGCGCCGCCCGGCTACCCCCGGGGCCTGATCGAGCTGACCGTCACCTGGCCGAGCCCGACGCTCGGCGCCGCACTGGTGGAAACCGCCGACGAGATCGCCCTGACCCTCGCCCTCCGCTCCACGTCCGACGACCCACGCGCGTCGGCGCTCGCGCTCTGACGACGAGAGTGAGGCGGTGGTCCGATGAGCACGATCTCGCCGGTCGTCTTTCCGGCGCAGCGTCCGTTGGTTCGGTGGGGGGTGTTGCGTCGGGCCCGGATCACGGTGGAGGGCGGTCGGTTGACGGTGCGGCGGCGGACGCGCACCCACCGGTGGCCGGTTGGCCCGGAGGGCGTCGCCTCGGCGGTGTACCTGCGGGGACGGCTCTGCCCCTCGGCGGCCAGGACCGGCTGGGGCACCATGGGCCTGGGACAGATCAACGACGCGGGAGGGTGCCTCCACCTGTGCGACGGAGCGGGCCGGGCGCTCGCCTGTCTCGCACTGAGTGACTGGGTGCCCGCCGGCGGGGCGCCCGTTCCGTTGTCGACGCCCGACCAGGTGCCTGCCCCGCGGCTCAGCGTGGTGCGGGACGGCGACTACCTGACACTCTCCGGCCTGGCCGACTTCCTCCGGCACCACGGGGTGGCCGTCACGGAGCACGCCGAGGGTGGGGCCCCGGAGCCGCCCCGGGCACCGGGCTTCCGAGGCACGCTGCGTCCCGGCGCGCGGGATGCCGTACCAACCCTCTTGACGTTGTTGGCCGTTGTGCAGATCCCGCTGTCGCTGTTGGCGGCGTTCTTCTTCGGCGGCCTCGCCGACACCGACCACCTGCGGTGGACGCTGTACTCCGCGCCGTTTCTGGTCTTCGCGCTCTGCGGCGTCGGGGCCGCGCTGCTGCTCGGGATCGCGGGGCTGCGGGCCGGGCGTACGGTGGCCAGCGCCGAACTGCGCCCCCGGCCGGGCGTTCCGACAACCCGCGCCTTCCAGCGGCACACCGTGCTCCGGTTCACCGAGTCGGCTATAGAACTGCGCACCGCGCAGCGGCGGATGCGGCTCATCAGCCCGCCGGCCGATCCTGTCACCGGGGTGCGGGAGGCCGTCGTCTTCGACGACGAGGGCCGGCCCTGGGGCGTGGCACTGGCGGACGAGCGCGGTGCCGTGCACGCGTTTCTGCACTGGGACACCTGGTTCGCCGGCGATCCGGAGCTGACCGGTCTTGATGACTTCTGCCGACACGCGGGCCTGGCCCAGCGACGACATCGGCTGCCCGCGTTCCCCGGCCGGCAACCGGAGGATCAGAGCGCTCGGGTCTGGCGACGGCGCGACTACGGACACCGGGACCAGTACGCGCTGCACGCCCTGCTGCCGTGGGTCTCGTTGGGTGGTCTTGTCCCGCTCTTCTACGGTGCCACCCTCTGGGAGGTGGACTGGCCGCCGTTCTTCGCCATGCTCGGCGCCGCTCTCGCTGTCGGGGTGGTGCCGTACGTGGTGCGGGGTGCCTACCGCAAGTGGTCGCTGAATCAGCTGGTGCAGCCGGTGGTCGCCGGCGCCGGGTCGCTGCTCGACAAACGGACGGGGGCGGCCTCGTGACCGCCCGGGTCCGCGTCCGCCACGTTCTCCACCCCCCACAGCTCTTCCGAACCACGCCCGACGGCCCCCGTCTGTCGGGCGTTCTCGTCCCTACGATGATCCTCAGGAGTTGTTGTCATGACGCATCCGGAACCCGAGTACGTCTTCGAGCAGGTCCAGATCGGCAAGGGGCTGAAGCCCCTGGCCCAGCACGGTTTCGTGCTCGTCGGGCAGGGCACCCTGACGCTGCTCGGCTCTGACCGGCAGCACATCGACGCCGGGCCGCTGGCGCAGGTCTCCGCCAAGCCGGTGCGGTTCACCCGTGGTCAGACGCTGTCCCTGACGGTCAACGGGAACAAGTACAACGTCTCGCCCGGCTGGGGCTCGCGCGGCGTGTTCGTGCTGCCGGGCGACACCGAGCACGTGAAGAGCGCCGCCGAGGCGCTGCGTCGGCTGATCGCCGCCGGCGGTGGCCAGGCCTAGGGCGTCTCGGCGCTGCCGCCGCCCGCCCGGCGGGCGGTGAGCCAGCGGTCGGGGGCGGCCGTCCGGCGGCCGAGGCGGGACCGCCTCGCCTGCCGGGCGACCTCCTCGGCCACGTAGCCGGCGGGCTGGAGGCGGGCGGCGGCCGTGCCGTTGGCGCCGTGGTCCACCCGGATGGTGGCCAGGCCGAGCCGCCGCTCCCACGGCCCCTGGGTGAGCCGGACGCTCTGCACCTTGGCGTGCGGGACCAGCGTGTGGACCCGCCGCAGGCGGCCGTGGCGGGCCACGAAGACCGCGTCCGTCACCCCGTGGCCGTAGCCGACCCGCCACACCGGTACCGCCCAACGGGCCTGCTGGGGCGCGGTGCGCACGCTGGCCAGCGCCTCGTCGAGCCGGACCTCGGGCAGGATGCGGGCGAGCAGTTCGCGGGCCGTCTCGCGGGTGGCGACCGGCAACAGCAGGCCGCCCTCGTTGCCCTCGCCGGCCACGTCCAGCTCGACCCGGAGCCAGCCCCGGGGCCGCCACAGCAGCGGCTCGACGATCCGGACAGCCTGCACCCGGCCGGGCGGCACGGTGGCGTGGTCGCGTTGCAACAGGCCGTGGTCCAGCCGCAGTCCGTCCGGCGACTCGCTGACCGTCCAGCCGTACTGGGTGAGGAACGCGCCCAGGCTGCCGCGCCAGATCGAGGCCAGCAGCGGCAGCAGCACCACCAGCGCGGGGAAGAAGCTGTCGGTGACCAGCCAGATCAGTGGCGTGACCAGCAGCCCGGCGAGCAGTGCGCCCCAGCCGCTGCCCAGCAGCGCCAGCGACCAGCCCAGCGTCCTGGAGTCGACCTGGTGCAGCTGGTGGGCCGGCGCCTCGCCCGCGCTGGACGCGGCCTCCGGCGCGATCCCGGCGGCGCGGGCGAGGAGTTCGGCGCGCAGCTCGGTGGCCTCGTCCTCGTCGAGGAAGGCCAGCTCGTCCGACGAACCCGAGCCGACCACGTCCATCTTGAGCTTGGCCACTCCGAACGCCCTGGCCAGCAGCGGCCGGGAGATGTCGATGGCCTGGATGCGGTCCAGCCGCAGATGGGCGGTGCGGCGGAACAACAGGCCGGTGCGGATGCGGAGTTCGGTGGCGGTGACCTGGTAGCGGGTGACCCGCCAGGAGAGGTAGCCGTAGGCGGTGGCGCCGAGCACCAGCACCACCACGGCCAGCACCAGCCAGCCGAGGCCGGCACCGCGCGCCTGGTCGCGCACCTCGGCCGCGTTCTGCAGGGCGACCGCGAAGAGGCCGGCGAGCGGGGCCCAGGCCCGCCGCCAGGGGGTGAGCGGGTGCAGCCGCTTGCCCTCGCCGGCGGGGATCTCGGCGGCGGTCGGTTCCTCGGTGGCGGTGGGCTCTTTGGCGGCGGTCGGTTCCTCGACGGCAGTGGACTTCTCGGCGGCGGTCGGTTCCTCGACGGCGGCGGACTTCTCGGTGGGTCCTCCCGCAGCGGCCTGCCCGGCCTGCCCGGCCTGCCCGGCGGGCTCGGGTGGCTCGGCGGGCTCGGCCGGTGGCTCCGGCCGGCTCACAGCCCGGCCGATCGTGCTTCGCCGAGCTCCGTCAGCCGGTCCCGCAGCCGCTCCGCCTCGGCCGGCGCCAGGCCGGGAATGGTCGCGTCGGTGGCCGCCGCCGCGGTGTGCAGCTGGAGCCTGGCCAGCCCGAACTTCCGCTCCAGCGGCCCCGAGGTGACCTCGACCAGCTGCATCCGGCCGTAGGGCACCACGGTCAGCTGCCGCCAGAGCACCCCGCGGTTGATCAGCAGGTCGTCGTCCCGCTCCAGGTAGCCCCAGGAGCGCCAGTTGCGTCCCAGCGCCCACCAGCTCCAGCCGCCGCCGGCCAGCACCGGCAGCACCAGCAGCGTCCAGAGCGGGGCGTCGAGCAGCGGTGGCAGCACCGCGCCCAGCACCGCCAGCGGGCCGAGCCAGCAGACCAGCAGCAACCGGCGCAACGAGAGCACCCCCGACTCGATGGGGCGCCAGCGTTCGTCGGCGGTCCCGGACGCGTCGCCCGGCCCCGGCCCCGGTCCCCGCGCAACCGTGTCCATGGTGGAAAGCTTAGAGCCGGCGGCCCGCGACCGGCCGCCGCCCGGCGGCGGGTGGGGTGCGGTGGCGCGCCGGGCACGCGGGCCGCGTTCCGGGGCACGACGCGGCGCGGGCCCGGGTGACAGACTGGCCGGCATGGCGGAGACGGAGACGGGCCCGGCCGCGGCCGGCACGGCCACCCACACCACGGTCGGCGTCGGCGGCGCGGCCGAGAGCACCGACATGGTGCTCAACATCGGTCCCCAACACCCCTCGACCCACGGCGTGTTGCGGTTGCGGCTGGTGCTGGACGGGGAGCGGATCTCGCAGGCCGAGCCGGTGGTCGGCTACATGCACCGCGGCGCCGAGAAGCTCTTCGAGGTGCGGGACTACCGGCAGATCGTGGTGCTGGCCAACCGGCACGACTGGCTCTCCGCGTTCGCCAACGAGCTGGGCGTGGTGCTGGCCGTGGAGCGGATGCTGGGCATGGAGGTGCCCGAGCGCGCCGTCTGGCTGCGCACCCTGCTGGCCGAGCTGAACCGGGTGCTCAACCACCTGATGTTCCTCGGCTCCTACCCGCTGGAGCTGGGCGGGATCACCCCGATGTTCTACGCGTTCACCGAACGGGAGAGCCTGCAGGGGGTGTTGGAGGAGGTCTCCGGCGGTCGGATGCACTACATGTTCAACCGGGTCGGCGGCCTGAAGGAGGAGCTGCCGGCCGGCTGGACCGGGCGGGCCAGGGCGGCGGTCGCCGAGGTGCGGGCCGGTCTGCCCCGGCTGGACGAACTGGTGCTGGGCAACGAGGTGTTCCGGGCCCGCACCCGCGGCGTCGGGGTGCTCGGCGCCGAGACGGCGCGCGCGTACGGGGTGACCGGGCCGATCGCCAGGGCCAGCGGCGTCGACTTCGACCTGCGCCGGGACGAGCCGTACCTGGCCTACGGCGAACTGGCCGACACGCTGCGGGTGGTGACCCGCACGGCGGGTGACTGCCTGGCCCGCTTCGAGGTGTTGCTCGAACAGACCAGGAACGCGCTGGAGCTGGCCGACGCCTGCCTCGACCGGCTGGCCGAGCTGCCGCCCGGGCCGGTCAACCAGCGGCTGCCGAAGGTGCTCAAGGCGCCGGAGGGCGCCACCTACGCCTGGACGGAGAACCCGCTCGGCGTCAACGGCTACTACCTGGTCTCCAAGGGCGAGAAGACGCCGCACCGGTTGAAGCTGCGCTCCGCCTCGTTCAACAACATCCAGGCGCTCCGCGAGCTGCTGCCCGGCACGCTGGTCGCCGACATGGTGGCCACCCTGGGGTCGTTCTTCTTCGTCGTGGGCGACATCGACAAGTAGCGGCCGGGCCGCCGGCCTCCCCGGCCGCCCGGTCACCGCCGTCAGTCGGCCAACGGGTCGGGGACGCCGACCGGTTGGAGGAGCCAGCCGAAGCCGCCGAGCCCGGCCGGGTCGGTGAGTTCGGCGGCGGCGCCGGCCGCACCCAGGGCCCGCAGGTAGCCGGCCGGGTCGGTGTGCGCCAGCGCCAGCGGCGGGCGCTCGCCACGCACGCCCAGCGCACGCAACGCCGCGCGCTGGCTCACCACCCGCGCGCCCCCCGCGTTCCCCACACCAGCCGGGTCCCCGCCCGCCGCCACCACGGCCGCCCCCGCCGCCGCGCAGGCGTCCAGCGCCACATGGGCCGTGAGGTCGCGGGCGCCGTCCGGCACCGGCGCCACCGGCCGCCCCCCGCGGTAGCCGGTGAGCGTGCCGGCGGCCGGCCGGTCCGCCCGCAGGTGCGCGTAGTCCACCGCCACCGCCAGCCCGCCGGCCACCGAGCCCACCGCGTCCGCCCAGGCCGCGTCCCTGGGCAGCCCGATCTCGGCCCGCTCGCCCGGCCGGCCGGACAGCGGCCACCAGCGGCGCAGCCAGGCCGCCTCGGCGCCGGCCACCGGCGGCCCCAGCCGTTCCGCGCCGTCCGCCGCGACCAGCACCCGGCGCGCCACCCCCGCCCGGTCCGTCTCGACCACCTCCAACGGCACGTTGTCCAGCCACTCGTTGGCGAACAGCAGCCCGACCGTGCCGGTCGGCGGCCGGGCGCACCAGACCACCCGCGGGTCGAGCCCCGCCGGCCGGTCGGCCACCTCGACCGCGAACGGCCGCAGCCGGCCGGCCAGTTCCGGCGGCGCCGCGGCCAGCACCCCGGTCAGCAGCTCACCCCGGCCGGCCCCGACGTCCACCAGCGCCAGCTCGCCCGGCTCGCCGAGCGCCGCGTCAACCCGGCGCAGCAGTTCCACCACCGCCCGCGCGAAGAGCGGCGAGGCGTGTACCGAGGTACGGAAGTGTGCCGCCGGGGCCTGCTCCAGGTAGAACCCGCCGGGTCCGTAGAGCGCCCTGGTCATCGCCGCGCGCCAGCCTTCCGGTCCGTGCTGCCCTGCCATGGTGAGAGGTCTCCGTCCACCTTGAGGAGTAGTTGAGCGCGTGACGTATCGGTCGTCGGGTTGACTCCACGGCCGGTCACAGTGCCTACGCTGGGTGAAGTGAACCGGCTCTATGACTTCCTCCGCCGTCACCCGACCTGGGTCGACGGCTGCTGGGCGTTGGTGCTCGTGTTCGCCTCCTTGGTCTTCGTCTTCCTCGCGATGCCGGACGACACGAAGTACGACAGCCCCGAGGTGCCCGCCGTGATCGCCACCCTGGCGATGGGCGTCGTGGTCCTGCTGCGGCGCCGCTGGCCGGCCGAGATGCTGCTGCTCGCCATTGTCACCGGTCTCTTCCAGCTGGCGACCGACGTCACCCCGCTGCCGGCCAACTTCGCGCTGCTCATGATCGGCTTCACGGTGGCGGTCGGGTCCGAGCGGTGGCCCTCCCGGCTCGGGCTGCTGATGTGTGTGGCCGCGCCCGTGCTGAGCGTGCTGCGCTGGCCGCAGGCGGAGGCCGAGTCCCTGGTGAACCGGGTGATCTCCAGCATCTTCCTGACCGGCGTCTTCTGCCTGGCCTGGGTGCTCGGCGACTCGCTGCGCACCCGCCGCGCCTACTACGCGGAGCTGGAGGAGCGCGCCGCCCGCCTGGAGCTGGAGCGGGAGACCCAGGCCCGGATGGCGGTGGCCGCGGAACGGGCCAGGATCGCCCGGGAGTTGCACGACGTGGTGGCGCACAACGTCTCCGTGATGGTGGTCCAGGCGGACGGCGCAGCCTACGTGTTGGACAGCGCTCCCGACCAGGCGCGGAACGCGCTGCGCACCATCTCGGGGACGGGCCGCCAGGCGCTCACCGAGATGCGCCGGCTGCTGGGCGTGCTGCGCACCGAGGACAGCGCGGTCAGCGCCCAGGACTACGTGCCGCAGCCGGGCGTCGAGCAGCTCACCGAGCTGGTCGACCAGGTGCGGGACACCGGCCTGCCCGTCGACTTCCGGGTCTCCGGCACCCCCAGGCCGCTGCCCAGCGGCGTCGAGCTGACCGCCTACCGGATCGTCCAGGAGGCCCTCACCAACACCCGCAAGCACGGCGGCCCGGACGCGGGCGCGACGGTCACCCTGGAGTACGGCGGGGACGCGCTGACGGTGCTGGCCGAGGACGACGGCCGCGGCGCCCAGCAGGAGCTGTACGAGGGCGGCGGCGCGGACGGCCAGGGGCACGGGCTGATCGGCATGCGGGAGCGGGTCGGCATGGTGAACGGCCTGCTGGTCGCCGGCCCCCGCCCCGGCGGCGGCTTCCGGATCAGCGCCACCCTGCCGCTCAACGAGCGGCCGTAGCACGGGGGTCCGTCCCGGTGGGCGGCGCCCGGCCGCGCCCGGGCAGGCCCTAGAGTTCCAGCGGTTCCGTAGTGCCGAGGGCGCCAGTGGCGCCAGCCGAGGAGGGGCGGTCCCGATGCCGATCCGAGTGATGCTCGTGGACGACCAGGCGCTGCTGCGCACCGGCTTCCGGATGGTGCTCTCCGCCCAGCCGGACATCACGGTGGCCGCCGAGGCCGGCGACGGCGTCGAGGCGTTGGAGCGGCTGCGGGACACCGAGATCGACGTGGTGCTGATGGACGTCCGGATGCCGCGGCTGGACGGCGTCGAGACGACCCGCCGGATCTGCCGGGACGGCGCCGGCGGTCCGGGCGAGCCCCGGGTGCTGATCCTGACCACCTTCGACCTCGACGAGTACGCCTTCAGTGGCCTGCGGGCCGGCGCCTCGGGCTTCCTGCTCAAGGACGTGCCGCCGGACGAGCTGCTCGCCTCCATCCGCGCGGTGCACAGTGGCGACGCGGTGGTGGCGCCGTCCACCACCCGCCGGCTGCTCGACCGGTTCGTCACCCTGCTGCCGGGACCCGACCACCGGCGGGCGCCGGAGCTGGACCTGCTGACCGACCGGGAGCGCGAGGTGCTGCTGCTGATCGCGCAGGGCCTGTCCAACGCGGAGATCGCCGGCCGGCTGTTCGTCTCCGAGGCGACCGTGAAGACCCATGTGGGCCGGGTGCTCGGCAAGTTGCAGCTCCGCGACCGGGTGCAGGCGGTGGTGCTGGCCTACGAGGCCGGTCTGGTGCGGGCCGGCGGCCGACAGGGCAGCGGCGGCCCGGGCCGGGCGCCGTAGCATGAGAGGGACGTCCGGTACCGCAGGGACGGCCCGGAACGCCCGATCAGGAAGAGAAGCCACGTGAACCCCGCCTCAGCGCCCCGACCCACCGAGGCGGCCGACCGCCCGGCCCGGCTGCGCGTCGGCGTGGTCGGCGCCGGCCGGGTGGGTCCGGTGCTGGCCGCCGCGCTGCGGCTGGCCGGACACCAGCCGGTCGCGGCCTCCGGCGTCTCCGACGCCTCCCGCCGCCGCGCCGAGGCGCTGCTGCCCGGTGTGCCGCTGGTCGCCCCCGACGAGGTGCTGGCCGCGTCCGACCTGGTGCTGCTGACGGTGCCGGACGACGCGCTGCCGCCGCTGGTCGCCGGCCTCGCCGAGACCGGCGCGATCCGCCCTGGGCAGCTGCTGGTGCACACCTCGGGCCGGTTCGGGGTCGGGGTGCTCGACCCGGCGCTGCGGGCCGGCGCGCTCCCGCTGGCGCTGCACCCGGTGATGACGTTCGCCGGCTCCTCGGTCGACGTGCAGCGGCTGGCCGGCTGTTCGTTCGGCGTGACGGCCCCGGCGGAGCTGCGGATGGCGGCCGAGGCGCTGGTCATCGAGATGGGCGGCGAGCCGGAGTGGATCGAGGAGCGGGACCGCGCGCTCTACCACGCGGCCCTGGCGATGGGCGCCAACCACCTGGTCACCCTGGTCGCCCAGTCCCTCGACGTGCTGCGCGAGGTGGGCGTGGCGGCGCCGGACCGGATGCTGGGCCCGCTGCTGGGCGCCGCGCTGGACAACGCGCTGCGCTCCGGCGACGCCGCGCTGACCGGCCCGGTGGCCCGTGGCGACGCGGGCACGGTCGCCGCGCACCTCGACGAGCTGCGCGCGCACGCCCCCGGGACGCTGGCCAGCTACCTGGCGCTGGCCCGCACCACCGCCGACCGCGCCCTGGACCACGGCCTGCTGCGGCCGGAGTCCGCCGAGGCGCTGCTGGACGTGCTGGCTGGCCGCCCCGACGGCGGCCCGGGCGGCGGCGCCGGTGGCCCGGGTGGCCAAGGAACGGACGGAGCTGACCGATGACCCTGACCGTGACGCGCACCGCCGCCGAGCTGCGGGCGCACGAGGCGCCCGGCCGGCGGCGGGCCGTGGTGATGACGCTGGGCGCCCTGCACGAGGGGCACGCGGCCAACATCCGCGCCGCCAGGGAGCGGGTCGGCCCCGCCGGGCAGGTCGTGGTGACGGTCTACGTGAACCCGCTCCAGTTCGGCGCCGGCGAGGACTTCGACCGCTACCCGCGCACCCTGGACGCCGACCTGGCGCTGGCCGAGGCGGCCGGCGCCGACCTGCTCTTCGCCCCCACGGACGCCGAGATGTACCCGACCGGGCGGCCGCTGGTGACGCTGGCCGCCGGCCCGCTGGGCGAGCGGCTGGAGGGCGCGTCCCGGCCCGGCCACTTCGACGGGATGCTCACCGTGGTCGCCAAGCTGCTCCACCTCACCCGCGCCGACCTGGCGACCTTCGGCGAGAAGGACGCCCAACAGCTGGCGCTGGTCCGCCGGATGGTGCGGGACCTGGACTTCCCGGTGGAGATCGTGCCGGTGCCGACCGTCCGGGAGCCGGACGGGCTGGCCCGGTCCAGCCGGAACCGCTACCTCTCGGCGGCCGAGCGGCGCACCGCGCTGGCGCTCTCCGGGGCGCTCGCCGCCGCGGCCGCGCGGCCGGACGCGGCCGGCGCCCGCGCCGCGGCGGACGCCGTGCTGGCCGAGGCGGCCGGCCAGGACCCGCCCCTTGAGCTGGACTACCTGGCCCTGCTCGACCCGGCCGACCTGCTGGAGGTCGCCGACGACCACGTCGGGGACGCGCTGCTGGCGGTCGCCGCCCGGGTCGGCGCCACCCGGCTGATCGACAACCGCACGCTGACACTGCGCGGCCCGGCATGAGCGCCGCCCGGCCGCTGGCCCCCGGGATAGCCGGGCCGCTGCCCGCGCCGCCGCCCGGCTGGGCGATCGAGGCGGACGTGGTGGTGGTCGGCTCCGGCGTCGCCGGCCTGACGGCCGCGCTGCGCTGCGCCGCCGCCGGCCGGCGGACGGTGATCGTCACCAAGGCCCGGCTGGACGACGGCTCGACCCGCTGGGCGCAGGGCGGCATCGCCGCCGCGCTGGGCGCCGGCGACAGTCCCGAGCAGCACCTGGCCGACACCCTGGTGGCCGGCGCCGGCCTCTGCGACGAGCGCGCGGTGCGCACCCTCGTCACCGAGGGCCCGGCGGCGGTGCGCCGGCTGATCGCGCTGGGCGCCACGTTCGACACCGAGCCGGGCGGCGACCTCTCGCTGACCCGCGAGGGCGGCCACCACCGGCGGCGCATCGCGCACGCCGGCGGCGACGCCACCGGCGCGGAGATCTCCCGGGCGCTGCTGGCCGCGGTCCGCGCCGCGGGCATCGAGACGGTGCGCCACGCGCTCGCCCTCGACCTGCTGAAGGACGCCGACGGCCGGGCCGCCGGGGTCACCCTGCACGTGATGGGCGAGGGCCGGCACGACGGGGTCGGCGCGGTGCTGGCGCCGGCCGTCGTGCTGGCCACCGGCGGCATGGGCCAGGTCTTCTCGGCCACCACCAACCCCCCGGTCTCCACCGGGGACGGGGTGGCGCTGGCGCTGCGCGCCGGGGCCGAGGTCTCGGACCTGGAGTTCGTCCAGTTCCACCCGACGGTGCTCTACCTGGGCGCGGACGCCGAGGGGCAGCAGCCGCTGATCTCCGAGGCGGTGCGCGGCGAGGGCGCCCACCTGGTGGACGCGGCCGGCGTCCGCTTCCTGCTCGGCCAGCACGAGCTGGCCGAGCTGGCCCCGCGGGACATCGTCGCCAAGGCCATCACCCGCCGGATGCGCGAGCTGGGCACCGAGCACATGTACCTGGACGCCCGGCACTTCGGTGCCGCGATGTGGGAGCGCAGGTTTCCCACCATCCTGGCCGCCTGCCGGACGCACGGCATCGATCCGGTCACCGACCTGGTCCCGGTGGCCCCGGCCGCGCACTACGCCTCCGGCGGGGTGCGCACCGACCTGGCCGGCCGCACCACGGTGCCCGGCCTCTACGCCTGCGGCGAGGTGGCCTGCACCGGGGTGCACGGCGCCAACCGGCTGGCCTCCAACTCGCTGCTCGAAGGGCTGGTCTTCGCGGAGCGGATCGCGGCGGCGGTGCTCGGCGACGCCCCCGTCGCCGGCCCGCCGGTGCCGCCGCCGGCCGCCGGCCAGCCGTCCTGGCTGCTCCCGCCGGAGGCCCGCGGCACGGTCCAGCGGCTGATGACGGCCGGCGCCGGGGTGCTGCGGTCCGCCGCCGGGCTGGCCGAGACGGCCGCCGCGCTGGACGCGTTGGCCGACGGCGACGACCGGAAGCCGGCCGAGCCGGGCGCCGACACCTGGGAGACGGCTAACCTGCGTCTGGTCGCCCGGGTGCTGGTCGCCGTGGCCCAGGGGCGCGCGGAGACCCGCGGCAGTCACTGGCGCGAGGACCACCCAGGACCCGACGAGGCGTCGGGGCGGCACCACCTGGTCGCCGCCCTGCGCCCCGGAGCGGCGGGGCCCCGCCTCGCCGTCCACCCCACCGAATCGACCGCGTTCCCCGACGGCCCGGTCGTCCCCTAGGAGAGCCTTCACCGTGACCAGCCCCCGAACCCCAGGCACCCCGCCGGCGCCGCCGGTCGAGCTGACCCTGCTGCCGATCGGCGGCCGCCCGGCGGCGGACGAGCCGGTCGGCGGCTGCGGCGACGGCTGCGGCTGTGGCGCCGGCCCCGAGGCCGACGCCGACTTCGACCCGCTGACCTGCGGGCTCGACCCGGAGCTGGCCGCGCTGCTGACCGCGGCCGGCCTGGACCCGGTGCTCGTCGAGGACATCGCGCACCTGGCCGTCGAGGAGGACCTGGACCAGGGGGTGGACGTGACCACCGTGGCCACCATCCCCGAGACGGCTGTCGCCACCGCCGACTTCACCGCCCGGCAGGCCGGCACGGTGGCCGGGCTGCGGGTCGCCGAGGCGGTGCTCTCGGTGGTCTGCACCGACGAGCTGGAGGTGGAGCGGCTGGTCGAGGACGGCGACCGGGTCGAGGCCGGCCAGGTGCTGCTCTCGGTCACCACCCGCACCCGTGACCTGCTGACCGGCGAGCGGTCCGCGCTCAACCTGCTCTGCCGGCTCTCCGGCATCGCCACCGCGACCCGCGCCTGGGCGGACGCCCTGGCCGGCACGGGGACCCGGGTCAGGGACACCCGCAAGACCACGCCGGGGCTGCGCGCCCTGGAGAAGTACGCGGTGCGCTGCGGCGGCGGCGTCAACCACCGGATGTCGCTCTCCGACGCGGCGCTGATCAAGGACAACCACGTGATCGCCGCCGGCGGGGTGGCCGAGGCGTTCCGCCGGGTGCGGGCCGAGTTCCCCGGCGTGCCGGTCGAGGTCGAGGTGGACCGTCTCGACCAGATCGAGCCGGTGCTGGCGGAGGGCGCCGACCTGCTGCTGCTGGACAACTTCAGCCCGGAGCAGACGGCGGCGGCGGTCGAGCTGGTCGCCGGCCGGGCCGAGCTGGAGTCTTCCGGGCGGCTGACCCTGGCGGACGCCGCCGACTACGCGGCCACCGGCGTCACCTACCTGGCGGTCGGCGCGCTCACCCACTCGGCGCCGATCCTGGACATCGGTCTCGACCTCCGTTCCGAGGGGCGCGACTGACCATGCTGCTCACCATCGACGTCGGGAACACGCACACCGTCCTCGGCCTCTTCGACGGCGAGGAGATCGTCGAGCACTGGCGGATCTCCACGGACGCCCGCCGCACCGCGGACGAGCTGGCCGTGCTCCTGCAGGGCCTGATGGGGATGCACCCGCTGCTCGGCGAGGAGCTGGGCGACGGGATCGACGGCATCGCCATCTGCTCCACCGTGCCGTCCGTGCTGCACGAGCTGCGCGAGGTGACCCGGCGCTACTACGGGGACATCCCGGCGGTGCTGGTCGAGCCGGGAGTGAAGACCGGGGTGCCGATCCTCACCGACAATCCCAAGGAGGTCGGCGCCGACCGGATCATCAACGCGGTCGCCGCCGTCGAGCTGTACGGCGGCCCCTGCATCGTGGTCGACTTCGGCACCGCCACCACCTACGACGCGGTCTCCGCGCGCGGCGAGTACGCGGGTGGCGCCATCGCCCCCGGGATCGAGATCTCGGTGGAGGCACTGGGGCTGCGCGGCGCCCAGCTGCACAAGGTGGAGCTGGCCAGGCCACGGCACGTGATCGGCAAGAACACCGTGGAGTCCATGCAGTCCGGCATCCTCTACGGCTTCGCCGGCCAGGTGGACGGCATGGTGGAGCGGATGTCCCGGGAGCTGGCGGACGACCCGGACGACGTGACGGTGATCGCCACCGGCGGGGTCGCGCCGCTGGTGCTGCGCGAGTCGACGGTGATCGACGAGCACGAGCCGTGGCTGACCCTGATCGGGCTGCGGATGGTCTACGAACGGAACATCTCGCGGCTCTGACGGCTCGCCGCCGGGGTTTCCGGGAACACGCCGCCGACCGACAATGAGCCGGGATTGTCTGTTTAGTAATTAAAGTCGGTTTATGGCTATGTCTCAGACTTCCTCCCCCGCTCCCGGCGGCGACGGGGACGACAACCGTGAGCAGCAGTCAGGCCGGCCGGCGGCCCGCCGGCCGATGCCCACCCCCGCGGACGTCTTCCCGCCGCGCCGCAAGCGCCCCGCGCCGCCGCCCGCCGCCCCGGGCGGCGAGGACGACGAGAGCGGCGGGGCGGGGGAGCGCGCCGAAGGGGAGGAGTGAGGAGAAGCCGGCACAAGGCGGTCGGTAGGCTGGCTCACCCGAGCAGCCCCAAGGAGGCCGATTCCCCGTGGACTATCTCGCCGCGCTCTTCGCCCCCACGGTGATGGCCATCGCCTTCACCTGCCTGATCGTGACCATCGTGCGCAGCCAGGGCGGCGCCAACAAGTACAAGGAGGACGCCGCCGTGGACGCGGCGCTGGCCGCGGCCAGCGCCAAGCCGGCCGCCCCCGCCGAATCCGAGCGGGGCGGCGCCACGCGCTCGGCCGACTGACGCCGGCTTCCCGCGGAGCGCCGGGGCGGGGCGGCAGAGCGCCCGTTTTGTCCCGGCGGCACTATTGTGCTTCCTGTGCCTCGGCCTTTGGGAGAGTTGGAAGACGCGGTGATGACCCGCGTGTGGGAGTGGAACCGCCCGGTGACGGTGCGGGAAGTTCTCGAAGATCTGCGCCAGGAGCGTTCGATCGCCTATACGACGGTGATGACGGTTCTGGACAACCTGCATCAGAAGGGCTGGGTCCGCCGGGAGCAGGAGGGGCGCGCCTATCGCTATGAGGCGATCTCCACCCGGGCCGCGTACTCGGCCGCTTTGATGAATGACGCGTGGTCGGAGAGCGACAACCCGGCGGCGGCACTCGTGGCATTCTTCGGCATGATGTCACCCGAGCAGACGGCGGCATTGCGCGGGGCCCTGCGGGTCGTGGATGTGCCCGGAGTTCGGGTGACCGCCCCCGAAGAGGAAGACGACGCGCCGCAGCGATAACCTCGCGGCTGTGTCGGAAACCGCAACTGAAGTCACCGTGCGCCGGGCGAGGACTACCGATGTCGCGGCCGTGCGCCGGCTCATCGACGCGTACGCCCGGCAGGGCATCCTGCTGGACAAGGCGACGGTCACCCTTTACGAGGACATTCAGGAGTTCTGGGTGGCCGAGCGGGACGACGACGCCGCGGTGGTGGCCTGCGGCGCCCTGCACGTGATGTGGGAGGACCTGGCCGAGGTGCGCACCCTGGCGGTGGATCCGGCGGTGAAGGGTCGGGGGGTGGGGCACCGGCTGCTGGAGAAGCTGGTCGGGACCGCCAGGTGGCTCGGGGTTCGTCGCATTTTCTGTCTCACCTTCGAAGTCGAGTTCTTCGCCCGGCACGGCTTCGTGGAGATCGGTGACGCCCCGGTGGACGGGGATGTCTACAGTGAGCTGCTGCGTTCCTATGACGAGGGTGTCGCCGAGTTCCTTGGTCTGGAACGCGTCAAGCCCAACACTTTGGGTAACAGCCGGATGCTGTTGCATCTCTGAATCATGTGACGAGCGGAGGTTATGTCCGAATCGTCCTGTCCTGTCTTATGGGTGGCCTCGTAATCTCGCCCCGGGGTTTGTGTTTTTCCGGCATCGGCGGTTTGATTACTTCCGCAGTACCCCTAATGGTATTCGGAACTATGAAAGAGGAGTAGCCCGGTGGCACAGAAGGTTCAGGTCCTTCTCCTCGATGACCTCAGCGGGGGCGAGGCGGACGAGACAGTTACGTTCGCGCTCGACGGGAAGACTTACGAGATCGACCTCAACTCCGAAAACGCTGACAAGCTGCGGGACGCCCTTGACCCCTATGTCAAGGCGGGGCGGCGGGCCGGTAGTGGACGGCCGGCGCGGGGTCGTGGCCGCGGCGCCGCCGCGGGCGCGACGTCCGGTGGCGCCACCCAGGACACCGCGAAAATCCGTGCGTGGGCCAAGGAGAACGGATACGAGGTCAATGACCGGGGTCGCGTTCCCGCGAACATCCGCGAGGCCTACGAGAAGGCCGGCGTCTGAGGGACCAGACGGTGACCGGCCCCTCGTCCCCGCCGACCCCCGTCGGCGCGGCCGCGGAGCCCCGGTCCCTGTACGGGGGGTCGCCGTGTGCGGCCCCCCGAGGCGTGTCCGGCCTGGTCGGCCGGGCGTGACAGCCCGCCCGGGTGCCGCCACTCAGGGTGTCCGCGTTCGCCTGTAGCGGATGTCCGGCCGCTCGGCGGCATGGAGTGTCAGCCTTGGGGGGTAAGAAGTCCCTCATAGGTGAGGGGGCGGTGGTTGTGGGCCATGACCGGCATTCCGGGGTGCGTTCGCCATCGGCGTAGTCGTCTCGGGCGCTCTGTCTTGGCCTGCGGGAACATCGTCTCGCACTATCGGGTTGGAGCTGTTGTCGCCTGTTCGGGGCACGGAGCCGGGGACAGGAGCACACCGTTGGAATGAGCGGTCCCCCGTTGCGGGACTAAGCTGCGGAAGGACAGGGAGGGGACCGACCCCTTTACTGCCTGACCGCTCTGAGGAGCGATTATCGATGTTCGAGAGGTTCACCGACCGCGCGCGGCGGGTTGTCGTCCTGGCTCAGGAAGAAGCCCGGATGCTCAACCACAACTACATCGGCACTGAGCACATCCTTCTGGGCCTGATCCACGAGGGTGAGGGTGTCGCCGCTAAGGCCCTGGAGAGCCTCGGGATCTCGCTTGAGGCGGTCCGTCAGCAGGTGGAGGAGATCATCGGGCAGGGCCAGCAGGCGCCGTCCGGCCACATCCCCTTCACCCCCAGGGCCAAGAAGGTCCTGGAGCTGTCGCTCCGGGAGGCACTCCAGCTCGGCCACAACTACATCGGCACCGAGCACATCCTGCTCGGCCTGATTCGCGAGGGCGAGGGCGTCGCCGCCCAGGTCCTGGTGAAGCTCGGCGCCGACCTGAACCGGGTGCGGCAGCAGGTCATCCAGCTGCTCTCCGGCTACTCCGGCGGCAAGGAGGCGGCCACGGCCGGCGCCCCGGCCGAGGGCACGCCGTCCACCTCCCTGGTGCTCGACCAGTTCGGCCGGAACCTCACCCAGGCGGCTCGGGAGACCAAGCTCGACCCGGTGATCGGGCGCGAGAAGGAGATCGAGCGGGTCATGCAGGTGCTGTCCCGCCGCACCAAGAACAACCCGGTGCTGATCGGCGAGCCCGGCGTCGGCAAGACCGCCGTCGTCGAGGGGCTGGCGCAGGCCATCGTCAAGGGCGAGGTGCCCGAGACCCTCAAGGACAAGCACCTCTACACCCTGGACCTCGGCGCGCTGGTCGCCGGCTCCCGCTACCGCGGTGACTTCGAGGAGCGCCTGAAGAAGGTCCTCAAGGAGATCCGCACCCGCGGCGACATCATCCTGTTCATCGACGAGCTGCACACCCTGGTCGGGGCGGGCGCCGCCGAGGGCGCGATCGACGCCGCCAGCATCCTCAAGCCGATGCTGGCCCGCGGCGAGCTGCAGACGATCGGTGCCACCACGCTCGACGAGTACCGCAAGTACCTGGAGAAGGACGCGGCCCTGGAGCGCCGCTTCCAGCCCATCCAGGTCGCGGAGCCGTCGCTGCCGCACACCATCGAGATCCTCAAGGGCCTGCGGGACCGCTACGAGGCGCACCACCGGGTCTCCATCACGGACGCCGCCCTGGTCGCCGCCGCGCAGCTGGCCGACCGCTACATCTCGGACCGCTTCCTGCCCGACAAGGCGATCGACCTGATCGACGAGGCCGGCTCGCGGATGCGCATCCGCCGGATGACGGCCCCGCCGGACCTGCGCGAGTTCGACGAGAAGATCGCGAACGTGCGTCGGGAGAAGGAGTCCGCGATCGACTCGCAGGACTTCGAGAAGGCCGCCTCGCTGCGGGACGACGAGAAGCAGCTGCTCACCGCGAAGGCCCAGCGGGAGAAGGAGTGGAAGGCCGGCGACATGGACGTCGTCGCCGAGGTGGACGAGGACCTCATCGCCGAGGTGCTGGCCGCTTCCACCGGCATCCCGGTCTTCAAGCTGACCGAGGAGGAGTCCTCGCGACTGCTGCGCATGGAGGACGAGCTGCACAAGCGCGTCATCGGCCAGCAGGACGCGATCAAGGCGCTCTCCCAGGCCATCCGCCGCACCCGGGCGGGCCTGAAGGACCCGAAGCGGCCCGGCGGCTCGTTCATCTTCGCCGGCCCGTCCGGCGTCGGTAAGACCGAGCTGTCCAAGACGCTGGCGGAGTTCCTCTTCGGCGACGAGGACGCGCTGATCTCCCTCGACATGTCGGAGTTCGGCGAGAAGCACACGGTCTCCCGGCTCTTCGGCTCCCCGCCCGGCTACGTCGGGTACGAGGAGGGCGGCCAGCTCACCGAGAAGGTGCGCCGCAAGCCGTTCTCCGTGGTCCTCTTCGACGAGGTCGAGAAGGCCCACCCGGACATCTTCAACTCCCTGTTGCAGATCCTGGAGGACGGTCGGCTGACCGACTCCCAGGGCCGGGTGGTCGACTTCAAGAACACCGTCATCATCATGACGACCAACCTCGGTACCCGGGACATCTCCAAGGGCTTCAACCTCGGCTTCGCGGTGGCCGGCGACGTCGCCACCGGGTACGAGCGGATGAAGGCCAAGGTCAACGACGAGCTGAAGCAGCACTTCCGCCCGGAGTTCCTGAACCGTGTCGACGACACCGTGGTGTTCCACCAGCTCACCCAGGAAGACATCATCAAGATCGTCGACCTGATGATCGCGCAGGTGGACGAGCGGTTGAAGGACCGAGACATGGCGATCGAGCTGTCCACGGACGCCAAGGAGCTGCTGGCCAAGCGCGGGTACGACCCGGTGCTCGGCGCTCGGCCGCTGCGGCGCACCATCCAGCGCGACATCGAGGACGTGCTCTCCGAGAAGATCCTCTTCGGTGAGCTGCGCCCCGGTCACATCGTGGTGGTGGACACCGAGGGCGAGGGCAAGGACCGCTCCTTCACCTTCCGGGGTGAGGAGAAGTCCGCGCTGCCGGACACGCCGCTGGTGGAGCAGGCCGCCAAGGGCGGGCCGAAGCTCTCCAAGGACTGAGGCTCTCCTCGGCCCCCGCACGGCAACGGGCGGGCGTCCCCGCGACCACACGGTCGCCGGGGGCGCCCGCCCGCCGCGTTTCCGGCCGTCGCCCGTCGCCCGCTGCCCCGCCCCGGCGTTCCCGCGTCCCCGGCCGGCCCGCTGCGCTCGCCGGCCGGGCCGATTCCGCCCACGATGGAGGAGGAAGCGAGGCACCGGGGTCGAGCCGGTGGAGCGGCGGGAGGTGCGGCGCCATGCAGCACGAGATGCGGGCCGAGTACTGGGAGACGGACACGGAGCAGTCCCCGCCGTGGCCGGTGAAGACCTGGCACATGGTGCGCCAGGGCGAGCGGGCCGCGATGTGCGGCCGGGAGCTGCGCCCCGACGCCCGGGGGCTCTCCGACGCGGAGTGGGGCCGCACCCCCGAGCCGATGTGTCACACCTGCGGCGCGCTCTATCTGCGCGAGGTGCCCTGACCTGGGCCGACACCGATCCGGGATCGACTGTCAGTGGGCTGGTGCAGACTGCCCGTATGACTGAGACCCTGGCCATCACGGGAGCCGACGGGCTGGCCCGCTGTCCCTGGGGCCTGACGCCCGAGGTGTACCGGACGTACCACGACGAGGAGTGGGGCCGCCCGGTCCGGGGGGACGACGCGCTTTTCGAGCGGATCTCGCTGGAGGCGTTCCAGTCCGGGCTCTCCTGGCTGACCATCCTGCGGCGCCGGCCCGGCTTCCGCGCCGCCTTCGCCGGCTTCGAGATCGCCGCCGTGGCCCGCTTCACCGAGGCGGACGCGGCCCGGCTGCTGGCCGATCCCGGCATCATCCGCAACCGCCTGAAGATCGAGGCCACCCTGCGGAACGCCGCGGTGATAGCCGGCTGGGCCGAGGGAGAGCTGACGGAGCTGATCTGGTCGTTCGCCCCCGACCCGGCGGGCCGCCCGGCGCCCCGCAGCACCGCGGAGGTCCCGGCGACCACGGCGGAGTCGGTGGCCCTGGCCAAGGAGCTGAAGCGGCGCGGCATCAGATTCGTCGGCCCCACCACGGCCTACGCCCTGATGCAGGCCTGCGGGCTGGTCAACGACCATCTCGGGGACTGCCACGCCCGGGGCGGCTGACCGCTGCCCGGTGGGTCGCCGCGGGGCGGGGCGGCATCCGTCAGCGTTGACGAGGGAGTGAGGTGGCATGGACGCACAGGACTGGTGGATCGTCGAGGCCGAGACGGTGGAGGAGGTGGTGGGCGCCGAGGCGCTCTACGACGGGCCGGCCCGGCGGGCCTGGGCCGAGCGGTTCCTGGCCTCCCCGGGGCACCATCTGCTGCTGGCCAGGGCGCGCGGCGAGCGGGCCCCGGTCGGGATGGTGACGGGCGTCCAGCTGACCCACCCGGACAAGGGCACCGAGATGTTCCTCTACGAGCTGGGGGTCGCCGACGCGCACCGGCGTCGGGGGGTGGGCCGGGCGCTGGTCGCCGCGCTGGCCGAGCTGGCCCGCGTGCACGGCTGCTACGGCATGTGGTCGGCGGTGGAGCTGGACAACGAGCCGGCCCTGGCCACCTACCGGTCGGCCGGCGGTGCCACGGCGGAGCCCTGCCTCGTCCCGGTCTGGGAGTTCCCCGGTCCGTCGGCCCGCTGAGCCCAGGCGTCCTGGGCGGCGAGCACCTCGGCGCCGTGCGTGGCGGCCCAGTCGCCGGCCGCCCGCAGCGCCGGGAGCAGCCCGCGGCCCAGCGGCGTCAGCCGGTACTCGACCCGGGGCGGCGCCTCCCGGTAGCGGCGGCGGGCGACCAGCCCGTCCCGCTCCAGTCGGCGCAGCGCCTCGGTGAGCGCCTTGTTGCTGATCCCGCCGAACGGCCGGCGCAGCTCGGCGGGCCGGCTCGGGCCGTCGCGCAGCGCCCAGAGCAGAACCCCGTGCCAGGTGTTGCCCAGCACGTCGAGGGCCAGCCGCGCCGGGCAGTCGGCGATGAACTCGGGCATCGGGTGGCCCCCCTGGTTACCGATCGGTGCCTGTCGGGCGACCTACGCTCCCGACCATAGCCGGCTACCGGAGAGGGGATGGACATGCGGATCGGGGTGCTGGGTGCGGGGCGGATGGCCGAGGCGCTGGGCGCGCACTGGGTGCGGGCCGGCCACCGGCTGCTGGTGAGCGGCCGGGACCCGGCGCGGGCCGAGACGTTGGCCGGCCGGCTCGGCGGCGGGACGGCGGCCGGCGACTTCGCCGCGGCGGCGCGGTTCGGCGAGGTGGTGCTGCTGGCGGTCCGGGCCGAGGGTGCCCTGCCGGTGCTGGCCGCCGCCGGCGCGGGGGACGGCGCCCTGGCCGGCCGCACGCTGATCGACTGCGTCAACCCGGTGGCCGCGGGCTTCGTGCTGGCGGACGGTGGCGGCCGGTCGATGGCCGAGCGGGTCGCCGCCGCGGCCCCTGGCGCGTGGGTGGTGAAGGGCTTCAACCTCTGCCATGAGGACGTCTGGCGGATGACGCCGCCGGCCTTCGACGGTGCGCCGCTGGCCGTGCCGCTCTGCGGGGACGAGCCGGCGGCGCTGGCCGTCGCCGGCCGGCTGGTGCGGGACCTGGGCTGTGTGCCGCAGGCCGGCGGCGGGCTGGCCAGGGCCGGCCTGCTGGAGGCGACGGCCGCGCTGGTGATCGGGCTGTGGGTGGGCGCGAACGAGGACGCCAGGGCGATGCTGCCGCCGCTGGCCTACGCCGCCGGCCCACCCGACGACACTCAGCCGGTGCCCGGCAGCCGGTAACGCCCGTCGGGCAGCCGCTCGACCAGCCCGTCACTGAGCAGGCCGCCCAGCGCCCGGGAGCGCTGCTCGGGATCGTGCCAGACCCGGTCGAGCAGCATCCGGGACACCGGGGCCGGTGCCTCCCTGAGCACGGCGAGCAGCTTCCCGCGCACCTGCCGGTCGGTGCCCACATAGGTCTGGCCCCGGCGCGGCGGGCCCTGGTGCGCGGGGGCGCCGGCGCGCCGCCACGCGCACTGCTCCAGGATGGGGCAGCGCCCGCAGTCCGGGTTGCGGGCGGTGCACAGCAGCGCGCCCAGCTCCATGGTGGCCGCCGCCCACCGCGCCGCCGTCGCCGGTTCCTCGGGCAACAGCAGCCGGGCCAGCTTGCGTTCGGCGGCGGTGGTGGCGTTCGGCGGGTACTCCGTGCCGGTGACCGCGCGAGCGAACACCCGGCGCACGTTGGTGTCCAGCACCGCGTGCCGCTGGCGGTAGGCGAAGGAGGCCACGGCGGCCGCCGTGTACTCGCCCACCCCGGGCAGGGCCAGCAGCTGGTGGTGGTCCGTCGGGACCTCGCCGCCGTGCCGTTCCGCTATGGCCGCCGCCGCTCCGTGCAGCCGGAGCGCCCGCCGGGGGTAGCCGAGCCGGCCCCAGGCGCGCACCGCCTCGCCGGCCGGTTCGGCGGCCAGGTCGGCGGGGCGCGGCCAGCGTTTGAGCCACTCCTCGTAGACCGGCAGCACCCGGTTGACGGGGGTCTGTTGCAGCATGAACTCGCTCACCATGACCCCCCAGGCGCCGGCTTCGGGCCGACGCCAGGGCAGGTCACGGGCGTTGTGGTGGAACCACTCGATCACCGGCGCGTGCAGGGCGGTGGGGTCGGCCCCGGGGGGCGCCTCGCCCGGCGTTGTGTCAGTCGCAGTCGTCGCAGTCATGGCAAGGGCGATCCTGACATGAGCGGGGCACGGCACAAAGCGGACGCCCGGTTCGCGCGTGTTGATGCGGAAAGGTGTCCTGGCAAGCCGAGGGTAGGGCATTCGGGTGTGGGCGAAGTCTCGTAAGGTTTCCGCGTGGGATCACTGCGAACTCCCGTTGGCCCGTTGCCCTCGACCATCTACTGGCGCCGTAGGGCGGCGGTGCTGTTCCTGCTCGCGGTGGTGCTGCTGCTCGTCTTCTGGGCCGTGCGCTCGACCGGGGGCGGTGGTTCGCCCACCGCCGGATCGGACGACGGCAAGGGGCCGGTCGAGTCGATCACCCCGGGGCCCACCCCCTCGGAGTCGCTGATCGAGGAGCGCCCGGGCGGCCGCGAGGAGGGCGACGACGAGGACGGCGACGGTGAGGCCGACTCGGACGGCGGCGCCGGCTCCGCCGGTGGCGACGGCGAGGACGGCTCGGCCGGCGAGGACGACGGGGCGAACGGCGAGGGCGGGGGCGACGCCGGCTCGGACGAGGAGGGCGCCGCCGACACCAGTGGTGGCCAGGGCGGTGCCTCCGGGCTGCCGGACTGCGCCCCGGCCGAGGTGACCCTCTCGCTGCGCAGCGACGCCAACGACTACGCCCCCGGTCAGGAGCCGGAGTTGCGGCTCACCGCCCAGAACTCGGGCTCGGCGGCCTGCGGGTTGGACTTCGGCCACCAGGCGTTGACCATGACCCTCGCCGACGCCGAGGACAACGAGGTGTGGTCGTCGGCCGACTGCCCGGCGACCCCGGCCACCGCGCGCACCGCGGTGCCGGCCGGCGGCACCGCCGACCACACGGTCAGCTGGGACCTGCGCCACTCGGTGGCCGACTGCGACGCCGGGCGGGGCGCGGCCGCCGCGCCCGGCACCTACCTGGCGGAAGCCCAGCTCGCCGGGTACCCGGTCGCCCAGACGTCCTTCCGGTTGGAAGCCGACTGACCGCCGGCGCCGCCACCCCGGCCCCGACCGGCCCGGCCGGATGCGCGAGTTGGGTCCGCCAGCCGACCGGGACGGGTCCCGGGACCGTCCGGCGTGGCCGTTGCCCGACCGGCCCTGACTGGTCCGGGACGCGACCGACGAGCGCCGACCGGCCGGGCCCGGGAAGTCGGCGGGCCCTTGAGGTGATCGGCCCGGGTCCCGGAGCGCGGCGGGGTCGTGCACCGGTCGGTCGAACCGGCCCGGGCCGCGGCGCGGCCCGACGTGGCCGGGCTCGGGGGCGGAGCCCCGGGCTGGCAGGTCGGACGGGGCCGGCCGCCCGCGCGGGCCGGTGGGACCACGGCCCGATCGAGTCCGGCGGACCCGGGAGGCGCGTTCGGCGACTACCGACGGACCGAGTTCCGAGCCGCGGCAGGGACCGACGTGGCCGGGCTCGGGTGAACGAGGCGCGGTTGGACCAAGACGGACCGGATTGGCCCGGCCGGCAAGCGGGCGGTCGGCCGGTCAGACGTAGCGTTCCAGGATGGAGGACTCGGCCAGCCGGGAGAGGCCCTCGCGGACCGAGCGGGCCCGGGTCTCGCCGACGCCGTCCACCGCCTGGAGGTCGTCCACGCTGGCGGCCAGCAGCTTCTGGAGCCCGCCGAAGTGGTCGACCAGCCGGTCGATGACCAGCCCGGGGAGCCGGGGGATCTTGGCCAGCAGCCGGAAGCCGCGCGGCGAGACGCCCGTGTCCAGCGCCTCGGCGGCCACGCTGTAGCCCAGCGCCCGTGCCACCAGGGGCAGTTCGAGCAGCTCGGCGTGGCCGAGCGCGTCCAGCTCGGCCAGCGCGGTACCGACCTTGCGGGACCGCTTGCCGGCGGCGTCCGGGAGGTAGTCCCGCACGATCAGCTGCCGCTCCGGCTCGACGCCCGCGATCAGCTCGTCCAGCTGGAGCGAGAGCAGCCGCCCGTCGGTGCCCAGCTCGACCACGTACTCGGCGATCTCCGCGGCGATCCGGCGCACCATCTCCAGCCGTTGCGCCACCGCCGCCACGTCCCGGACCGTGACCAGGTCCTCGATCTCCAGCGCGGAGAGCGTGCCGGCCACCTCGTCCAGCCGCAGCTTGTACCGCTCCAGGGTGGCCAGCGCCTGGTTCGCGCGGGAGAGGATCGCCCCGGAGTCCTCCAACACCCGCCGCTGGCCGTCCACGTAGAGCGCCACCAAGCGCATCGACTGGCTGACCGAGACCACTGGGAAGCCCGTCTGGATGGAGATCCGCTGTGCGGTGCGGTGCCGGGTGCCGGTCTCCTCGGTGGGGATGCTCGGGTCGGGCACCAGCTGGACGCCGGCCCGCACGATCCGGGAGATGTCCCGGTCCACGATCACCGCGCCGTCCAGCTTGCACAGCTCCCGCAGCCGGGTCGCGGTGAACTCCACGTCCAGCACGAAGCCGCCGGTGCACAGCGACTCCACCGTGCGGTCCACACCGAGCACGATGAGGCCGCCGGTGTTCCCCCGGAGGATGCGCTCCAGCCCGTCCCGCAGCTGGGTGCCGGGGGCGACCGCGCTGAGCGCGGCGCGCAGCAGGCTTTCCGCGCCCGAGCCACCCCCGGCCCTGCCGGGACTCGCCGGCCGGTCGCTGGCTGCCATGCACTCCTCCGGGGGGACGATAAACCGCGCTCTGCGCCGCTGAGTCTACCGGCGTGCCTTCTGCCGCCCGGTGGACTCCGCCCGATAGGCGGGAAGCACACCTAGCGCCTCCCCGATATTCGCCACCTCAAGCACCCGCATCCCGGCGGGCACGTCACCGGAGTCCACCGGCACCAGCGCGTGGCCGAAGCCCAGCCGGGACGCCTCGGCCAGCCGCCGCTGCACCCCCGTGACCCGGCGCACCTCACCGGCGAGGCCGACCTCGCCGATGGCCACCAGGTTCTTCGGGAGCGGCGTGGCGCTGGCGGCGCTGGCCAGGGCCAGGGCGACCGCCAGGTCGGCCGCCGGCTCGGAGAGCCGGACCCCGCCGACCGTCGCCGTGTAGATGTCGTTCTTGCCGAGGGCCGCTATCTGGCCGCGCTGCTCCAGCACCGCCAGCATCATCGAGACCCGGGAGTTCTCCAGGCCGGAGGTGGTGCGGCGGGGCGAGGGGATCTGGCTGTCCACCGTCAGCGACTGCACCTCGGCGACCAGCGGCCGGCGGCCCTCCAGGGTGACCGTCAGACAGGTGCCGGGGACCGGCTCGTCGCGGCGGGTCAGGAAGAGACCGGACGGGTCGGCGAGCGAGGTGATGCCCTCGTCGTGCAGCTCGAAGCAGCCCACCTCGTCCGTCGCGCCGTAGCGGTTCTTCACGCCGCGCACCAGGCGGAGCCTGGCGTGTCGGTCGCCCTCGAAGTGCAGCACCACGTCCACCAGGTGCTCCAGCAGCCGGGGGCCGGCGATGGCGCCGTCCTTGGTGACGTGGCCGACCAACACCGTGGACATGCCGCGCTCCTTGGAGGCCCGGATCAGCGCGCCGGCGACCTCCCGTACCTGCGCCATCCCGCCGGGGGCGCCGTCGATCTCGCCCGAGGCCACCGTCTGCACCGAGTCCAGCACCAGCAGGGCGGGCTTGACCGTGTCCAACTGGCCGAGCACCGAGCTGAGGTCCGTCTCGGCCGCGAGGTAGAGGTGGTCGGCGAGGGCGCCGATGCGGTCGGCCCGCATCCGGACCTGGCCGGCCGACTCCTCCCCCGTGATGTAGAGCGTGGGCCGGGACTCGGAGGCGGCCTTGGCCGCCACGTCGAGCAGCAGCGTGGACTTGCCGACGCCGGGCTCGCCGGCCAGCAGCACCACCGCGCCCGGCACCAGCCCGCCGCCGAGCACCCGGTCCAGCTCGGGCACGCCCGTGCTCCTGGCCGTCACCGCCGCGCCGTCCACCTGCCCGATGGGCAGCGCCGGCGAGGCCACCCGGGAGGCCGGCAGGGTGCGCACCGCGGGCGCGCCGCCCACCTCCTCGACCGTCCCCCAGGCGTGGCACTCCGGGCAGCGGCCGAGCCACTTCACCGTGGACCAGCCGCACTCGCTGCAGCGGTATGCCGGGCGGTCAGTTTTACGAGCCATGGACGGAACGCTACCGCCGGGCACCGACAGCGGGTCGCCCGCCCACCGGGGCACCGGCGGCCGGAGCCCCGGGGGGCGTCGCAACGACGCCGCGAACATCACCCGTTGGAGGGAACCTGGGGCGCCCAGCTCCGCCGGTCGGCCGCCTGGCGCCTACCGTCACGAGGTGATGACCAGCTGCCGCGCCCAGCCTTCCCCGCTGACCGGGAGGGGCCCACAGCACGCCGCCTCCCGGAGTTCGCGAGCCAGGCGCGCCGCCCGCCCGGCGGCGTACGCCGACGCCGACCTGGACGGGCTGTTCACCTACTGCCTCTCCGTCATGTGCGAACACGACGCCGCCATCGCCGCGTTGGGTGAGGCGCTGGCGCTCGCCGAGCGGCAGCACGAGCGCGGCCGGCGGCCGGCCGAGCCCGAGTTGGCCCGCCCCTGGCTGTACGCGCTGGCCCGGTGGTGCTGCCTGCGCCGGCTCGCCAGGCAGCGCGAGCAGGGCCTGGCCGCCGCCCCGCGCGCCGTCGGGGAGGACGCGCAGCGCCGCCGCGAGCTGGCGTTGCTGGCCTGGCCGGAGGCCGCCGGCACCACCCAGGAGCAGCGCGAGGCGCTGGAGTTGGCCGCCAGGCACCGGCTCTCCACGGCGGAGATCGCCCGGGTGCTGCGGCTGCCCGAGGAGACTGCCCACGCGCTGCTGACCCGGGCCACCTGCGAGGTGGAGCGGACCAGGGCCGCGCTGGCCGCGGTGGATCTGGCGCACTGCCCGGCGATGGCCACGCTCTCCGGGGACGACCGGCGGGTGCTGCTCGGGCCCACGCTGCGCCGCGAGTTGGTGCGCCATGTCGACGAGTGCCCGGCCTGCCGGCTGGTGGCCCAGCGGGCGCTGGCCGGGCTCGGCTGGCCCGGCACGGCGCCGACCGGCCGCGCCCGGCTGGCGGTGGTCGGCGCCCCCCGGCCGGCGGTGCACGCGGCCCGGCTGGCCGTGCGGCGGGCGCGCTCCCAGGCCGGCCCGCGCTGGGACCGGGGCGGTTTCCCGCTGCCGGAGAAGGACCGGGCGGCGCGCCGCGAGCGGCTGCGGGGCCGGGCCGTCACGGGCACGGTGGTGGCCACGGTGCTGGCGGCCCCGGTGCTGGCGCTCTGGGCCGCCTACCGGGGCGCGCCGGTGACCGGCGAGGCGGCCGAGCTGGAGGGGATGTCGGCGAGCGTGCCGGACGAGCCGGCTGACGACCCGGGCACCGGCCGGCAGCCGGCCGGCGAGCGGGACCAGGGGCGGCCGGCGCTGCCGGACGCGCCGCCGGCGGACGAGCTGACGGAGGAGGGCGCCGAGGGGGAGCGCGCGGAGCCGTCCCCCGAGGCTTCGGCCGGGCCGGGCGAGCCGGCGGACGAGGCGCCGCGGGAGCCGGTGACCCCGGCGCCCGGCGAGCTGTCGGTGGACGCGGTGACCACGGAGTCCGGCACGCTGTTGACGCTCACGGTCTCCGGTGGCTCCCCGGTCAGCTGGTCGGCGGCCAGCGGCGCCGACTGGCTGCTCCTCGGCCGCTCGTCGGGGACGCTCTGGCCGGGGGAGACGCTGGTGATCGAGGTGCTGGTGGACCCGGCGCGGCAGCCGGTCGGGCCCTGGCGGGCGGCGATCGTGGTGGAGCCCACCGGGACCGTGGTCACGGTGGAGGGGGCGGGCGAGTCGCCGGAGACGGAGCAGCCCCCGCCGGAGACGGAGGAGCCGCCGGCCGAGGAGCCGACGGAGCCGCCCGCCGACGAGCCGGTGCCGCAGCCACGCCCGGTCTGACCGAGCGCGCGGCCACGCCCGGTCTGACCGGCCGGCGGCCCGGGTGGGGCGCCGGCCCGGGCCGACTGTCAGTGGCATGGGGCAGGATCGGTCGGACCGTTCCCGGACGGCCGGTCGCCGTCCAGTGCAGGAAGGCCCTCGACTCATGCCGATCACCAACCAGCAGGCGCGGGAGCACGTCTTCCTCCAGCCGCTCTACTCCGATCCGTACTTCCCCGACGAGCTGCTCGACGGGGGCGCGGACATCCTGCGCCGGCTGTGCGAGCGGATCGAGGCGGTCCGGCCGGCCGACCTGGCCGCGCTCTACCCGCTGACCCACGCGGCCACCGAGGAGTTCAACGCCTGGGGTGAGGCGTTGGAGGAGGCGGGGAGCGAGATCGAGACGGTCGCGCGGGACGAGATCGCCGGCGACTTCGCCTTCGTGGCCACGGCCTACGGCTTTCCGGACGCCGATCCGGAGAAGCTGATAGCCACCAGGGACTGGTGAGGCCCGCCGGTCAGGCGCCGGCCGGGGCGTCCGGCCGCCCGGTGAGGTGCAGTTGGACGGCGGGGGTCAGCCGCCGTGCCAGCGTCTCGACGTCGGTGCTGGCCAGCGGCTCCAGGCGCAGCACGTAGCGGGCCAGCGCCACCCCGACCAGCTGGGTGGCGGCCAGCTCGGCGCGCAGCGCGGCGTCGGGTCCCGGCAGCGTCTCGACGAGCCGGGCCAGCAGCAGGTCGGTGACGTGCCGGCGGAAGATCGCGGCGGCGGTCTCGTTGCTCAGCGCGGAGCGGAGCACCGCCAGCAGCGGCTCCCTGGTGTCCTGGCTCTCCCAGACGCCGAGGAAGAGCCGGGTGAAGCGCTCGCCCAGCTCCGTGACCTCGGCGAGTGGCTCGCCGGCGATCCGGCGGCTGACGGGCTCGACGGCGGCGCCCACCGCGGCGGCGAAGAGCGCCTCCTTGGGACCGAAGTAGTGGTGCACCAGGGCCGGGTTGACGTCGGCGGCCCGGGCGATGGCCCGGATGGCGGCGAGGTCGTAGCCGCGCCGGGCGAACTCGGCCCGGGCCGCGTCCAGGATGCGTTCCCTGGTGCCCGGGGCGCCGTCCTGGGCGGCGGCCCGGGGCGGCCGGCCGCGGCGGCGGCCGGTGGGGGTGCTCATCGGGCGGGCCCGCCGCCCGGCGGGGTCGGCGTCGGCCCGGCCAGGTGCAGCCGGGTGAAGGCCAGCGCCTCGGCGAGGTCGGCCTCCCGCTCCCGGGCGGACATCGCCCGGCGGGTGTTGATCTCGGCGATCACATGGCCCCGGTAGCCGTCCGCGGCCAGCCGTTCGAGCAGGGCGGCGCAGGGCTGGGCGCCGCGCCCCGGCACCAGGTGCTCGTCCTTGCCCGAGCCGGAGCCGTCCCCGATGTGCACGTGGCGCAGCCGGTCGCCCATCCGCTTGGCCAGGGTCAGCGCGTCGCCCCTGGCGGTGGCCGCGTGCGAGACGTCCAGGGTCAGGTCCTGGTAGTCCTCCTCGGTCGGGTCCCAGCCGGGCGCGTAGGCCTGCATCTCGCGGTCCCGGTAGCGCCACGGGTACATGTTCTCCACCGCGAAGCGCACCGGGCTCTCCTCCCCGAGCCGCCGGATGCCCTCGACGAAGCCCCGGGCGTAGGCGCGCTGCCAGCGGAACGGCGGGTGCACCACGACGGTGTCGGCGCCGAGCCGTTCGGCGGCGGCCTGGGCGGTGCTCAGCTTGCGCCAGGGGTCGGTGGACCAGACCCGCTGGGTGACCAGCAGGCAGGGCGCGTGCACGGCCAGCACCGGGATCCGGTGCTCGTCGGAGAGCCGGCGCAGGGCGGACACGTCCTGGCTGACCGGGTCGGTCCACACCATGACCTCCACCCCGTCGTAGCCGAGTCTGCTGGCTATCTCGAAGGCGGCCGCCGTGTTCTCCGGATAGACGGAAGCCGTGGAGAGCCCGACCTTCACCGCCTCGACGGGAACCTGATCTGCCACGGCGCCCAGCCTACGGCGTCCGCCGGCGCGCCCCTGCTTGACGTCGGGAGGCCACCGGACAAATAATTAAACGCATGACGAATAAAAGCCCCGGCGGGCCGCCCGACCACCCCGGACCAGCGGTGCGCGCACAGGGTCTGCGGGTGACCCGCGGCCGGCGGGAGGTGCTCCGTGGGCTGGACTTCACGGTGCCCGCCGGCACGGTCACCGGCCTGCTGGGCCCCTCGGGGTGCGGCAAGACCACCCTGATGCGGGCCGTCGTCGGCGCGCAGCGCCAGGTCGCCGGGGAGCTGCGGGTGCTGGGCGAGCCGGCCGGCGCGGCAGGGCTGCGGGCCCGGCTCGGCTACGTCACCCAGGCGCCCTCGGTCTACGCCGACCTGACGGTCCGGCGGAACCTCGACTACTTCGCCGCGGTCCTCGGCCTGCCCCGCGCCGCCCGGGCCGGTGAGGTGGACCGGGTGCTCCACGAGGTCGACCTGACCGACCACGCCACCTCGCTGACCAGGGACCTCTCCGGCGGCCAGCGCTCCCGGGTGTCGCTGGCCGCGGCCCTGCTCGGCACCCCGGAGCTGCTGGTGCTGGACGAGCCGACGGTCGGGCTCGACCCGGTGCTGCGGCGCTCGCTGTGGGACCTCTTCCACCGGCTGGCCGCCCAGCGCGGCACCACGCTGTTGATCTCCTCGCACGTGATGGACGAGGCCGACCGCTGTCAGCGGCTGATCCTGCTGCGCGAGGGGCGGGTGCTGGCCGAGGACACTCCGGCGGGGCTGCGTCGGCACAGCGGCGTGGACTCCGTGGAGGCGGCCTTCCTCGCGCTGGTCGAGGCCGACGCCGCCTCTCCGAGCCGCCCCGCCGGCACCCCTGAACCGGCCGTTGAACCGCCCGCCCCCGACCCCGCCGGTACCGCCCGGCCGCCCGCCGCCGGGCCCCGTCGCGAGGAGTCCTGACCATGAGCCCAGCCCGCACCCTCGCCACCGCCCGCCGGGTCCTCGCCCAGCTGCGCCAGGACCCGCGCACCGTCGCCCTGTTGCTGCTGGTCCCGGTCCTGCTGCTGGTCCTGCTCCGCTACGTCTTCGACGGCGACCCCGGCGCGTTCGACCGCGTCGGCTCCTCGCTGCTCGGGGTCTTCCCGATGATCACCATGTTCCTGGTCACCTCGATCACCACGCTCCGGGAGCGCACTTCGGGCACCCTGGAGCGGCTGCTGGTGATGCCGCTCGGCAAGGGCGACCTGATCGTCGGCTACGCGCTGGCGTTCAGCGGGCTCGCGGTGCTCCAGGCGGCGCTGGCCACCGGGGTCGCGCTCTGGCTGCTGGGCCTGGAGGTGGCCGGTTCGCCCTGGCTGCTGTTGCTGGTGGCGCTGCTCAACGCGCTGCTGGGCACCGCGCTCGGCCTCTTCGTCTCGGCCTTCGCCGCCTCCGAGTTCCAGGCGGTGCAGTTCCTGCCGGCGCTCGTCTTCCCCCAGCTGTTGCTCTGCGGCCTCTTCGCGCCGCGCGACAGCATGCAGCCGGTGCTGGAGTACGCGTCCAACGTGCTGCCGCTGTCCTACTCGGTCGACGGCATGACCGAGGTGCTGCGGCACTCCTCGATCACCGGCGACTACGTGCGGGACGTGCTGGTGGTCAGCGGGGTCGCCGGCCTGGTGCTGGCGCTCGGCGCGGCGACGCTGCGCCGGCGCACCGCCTGAGGTGCCGGCCGGCTCAGGCGGCGCGCATCCGGTCCAGCCGGCGGAGGATCACGCCCTCCCGCAGCGCCCACGGGCAGATCTCCAGCGACGGCACGTCGAAGAGGTCCATCGCGGCCTCCGCGACCAGCGCCCCGGCCAGCAGCTGGCGGGCCCGTCCCGGCGAGACGCCGGGCAGCTCCAGCCGCTCCGCCACCGGCATCTCGGCCAGCTTCTGGCTCCAGGTCCGCAGATCGTTCCGGCTCAGCTCACGCCGCACGTGCGGTCCCTCGGCGGAGCGCGCGGCGCCCGCTATCCGGGCCAGCTGCTTGAAGGTCTTGGAGGTGGCGACCACCCGGTCCGCCGGCCCCTGCCGGCTGAACCGGCCGACCACGGCGGCGACCTCGGTGCGCACGTCCCGCCGCAGCGCGCGCACCGCCTGGCGCTCCGGCGGGTCGCCCGGCAGCCGGGCCGCGGTCAGCCGGCCGGCGCCCAGCGGCAGCGAGACCGCCGTGTCCGGCGCCTCGTCCAGGCCGCAGGCGATCTCCAGCGAGCCGCCCCCGATGTCGAAGAGCAGCAGCCGCCCCGCCGACCAGCCCAGCCAGCGCCGGGCCGCCAGGAAGGTCAGCCGGGCCTCGTCCGCCCCGGAGAGCACCTGGAGCACCACCCCGGTCTCGGCCGTCACGCGGGTCAGCACCTGCTCGGCGTTCGACGCCTCCCGCACCGCCGAGGTGGCGAACGGCAGCAGCTCGGTGGCGCCGTGCTCCTCGGCCACCTCCAGCGCCTCCCGGACGCTGGCCACCAGCCGGTCGACGCCGGACGGGCCGATCGCCCCCGCCTCGTCCAGCAGTTCGGCCAGCCGCAGCTCCGCCTTGTGGGAGGAGACGGGCAGGGGCCGCGCGCCGGGTCGGGCGTCAACCACGAGCAGGTGAACCGTGTTGGACCCCACGTCGAGAACTCCGAGTCTCATGACCGGCAACGCTACCCCGCCCTACTACTCTGGGCGTGTGGCGAAGACGAAGAGGGCGAAGCCGGACAGAAGCGTCCCGGCCGACACGGCGCGCGACGGCGGTTGGGACGGCGCCCGGCGCCGGGCGGCCGGCGACGAGGTGGCGCTCGACCACCCGAGGGCCTGGATCGAGTTCCCCGACCCGGCCGACCCCGAGCAGGTGTTCCGCTGTGACCTGACCTGGCTGACCTCCCGCTGGGGCTGTGTCTTCGGCCGTGGCTGCCAGGGCATCCAGCCCGGCCGGGCGACGGACGGCTGCTGCACCCTGGGCGCGCACTTCTCCGACGAGGAGGACGAGCAGCGGGTCGCCGAGCACGTGACGCGACTCACACCCGACACCTGGCAGTTCCACACCGAGGGCAACTCCCGGGCGGGCTGGGTGGAGTTGGACGAGGACGGCGAGCGGCGCACCCGCAGGTTCCAGGGCGCCTGCGTCTTCAACAACCGCCCGGGTTTCGCCGGTGGCGAGGGCTGCGCGCTGCACATCCTGGCGCTGGCCGAGGGGCGCGAGCCGCTGGAGACCAAGCCCGACGTCTGCTGGCAGCTGCCGATCCGGCGCACCTACGAGTGGGTGGAACAGCCGGACGGCGAGCAGAAGCTCGTTGTCTCGATCGGGGAGTACGACCGCAGGGGCTGGGGCGGCGGCGGCCACGACCTGCACTGGTGGTGCACCGGCGCCCCGGCGGCGCACGGCGCGGCCGAGCCGCTCTACGCCAGCTACCGCGCCGAGCTGGTCGAGCTGATGGGCAAGGACGGCTACGACCAGCTGGTCGAGCTGTGCGAGGCGCGGCTCGCGGCACAGCGCGTCACCCCGCCCGGCGTCCGTCCGTTGCCGCTGCTGGCGCCGCACCCGGCGGACCCGGTCGAGCCGGCGACACCGGACCTGGTCTGAGTCCCGGTCCGAGCGGCCTGGTCCGAGCGGAAGCCGGTCTGAGCGGAAGCCGGTGTGCGTGGAAGCCGGGCTGGGCGGACCGGGCTGGGCGGACCGGCCGCGGCGCCGGCGCGGGCCGACGCCCTCGGTGACGGGGGCCGGTCCGAGCGGACCCCGGTGACCGGCGACGTCGGGCCGGCCGGGCCCGACCGAGCTGAACTCGGCGGCCTCGGAGCCGGGCCACGGCCGGTCCCCGGCGAGGCGGCGCGGGTCCGGCCGGCGCCTTGGCCTCGGGCCGGGCCCGTCCGCATTTCGGTATCGGCGTCCCGGAACGCGGCCCACGGGCGTAGCCTCGGGAGGGTAGCCGCACCGTCTCGCGAGGAGAGGCATCATCATGGGCAGCCTGAGGTCCCGAACCGTCACCCACGGCCGCAACATGGCGGGCGCCCGCGCCCTGCTCCGCGCCGCCGGGGTAGCCCGGGAGGACTTCGGCAAGCCGATCATCGCGGTCGCCAACAGCTTCACCGAGTTCGTGCCGGGCCACACCCACCTCCAGCCGGTCGGCCGGATCGTCTCCGAGGCGATCAAGGAGGCCGGCGGCGTGCCCCGGGAGTTCAACACCATCGCGGTGGACGACGGCATCGCCATGGGCCACGGCGGGATGCTCTACTCCCTGCCGTCCCGGGACCTGATCGCCGACTCCGTCGAGTACATGGTGGAGGCGCACTGCGCCGACGCCCTGATCTGCATCTCCAACTGCGACAAGATCACCCCCGGGATGCTGATGGCCGCGATGCGGCTCAACATCCCGACGGTCTTCGTCTCCGGCGGCCCGATGGAGTCCGGCACCACCACGCTGGTGGACGGCACGGTCCGCAAGCTCGACCTGATCAGCGCCATGTCGGAGGCGGCCAACGACTCCGTCTCCGACGAGGACCTGGCCCGGATCGAGGAGAACGCCTGCCCCACCTGCGGCTCCTGCTCCGGGATGTTCACCGCCAACTCGATGAACTGCCTGACCGAGGCGCTCGGCCTCTCGCTGCCGGGCAACGGCTCGCTGCTGGCCACCCACACCGGTCGCCGCGCGCTCTACGAGGACGCCGGCCGCGCGGTGGTGGAGATCACCCGCCGCTTCTACGAGGAGGACGACGCCACGGTGCTGCCGCGCGCGGTCGGCTCCCGGGCGGCGTTCGAGAACGCCATGGCCCTGGACATCGCCATGGGCGGCTCCACCAACACCATCCTGCACCTGCTGGCCGCCGCCCAGGAGGCCGAGCTGGACTTCGGGCTCCAGGAGATCGACGCGCTCTCCCGGCGGCTGCCCTGCCTCTCCAAGGTCGCGCCCAACGGCAGCTACTACATGGAGGACGTGCACCGGGCCGGTGGCATCCCCGCCATCCTGGGCGAGTTGCACCGGGCCGGTCTGCTCAACGAGGACGTGCACACCGTGCACAGCGACTCGCTCGGCGACTGGCTCAAGACCTGGGACATCCGCGGCGGGGCGCCCTCGCCGGAGGCGGTCGAGCTGTTCCACGCGGCGCCCGGCTGCGTCCGCTCGGCCGAGGCGTTCTCGCAGTCCGAGCGGTGGGAGTCGCTGGACACCGACGCCGAGCGCGGCTGCATCAGGGACGTGGCGCACGCCTACTCGACCGAGGGCGGCCTGGCGGTGCTCTTCGGGAACCTGGCCGAGGACGGCTGTGTGGTGAAGACGGCCGGCGTCGCCGAGTCGATCTGGACCTTCGAGGGCCCGGCCGTGGTCGTGGAGTCCCAGGAGGAGGCCGTCGAGGCGATCCTCACCAAGCGGGTCAAGGAGGGCGACGTGGTCGTCGTCCGGTACGAGGGCCCCAGGGGCGGTCCGGGGATGCAGGAGATGCTCTACCCGACGTCCTACCTCAAGGGCCGCGGCCTGGGCGCCAAGTGCGCGCTGATCACCGACGGCCGGTTCTCCGGCGGCACCTCGGGCCTCTCCCTCGGCCACGTCTCGCCCGAGGCGGCGGCCGGCGGCACCATCGCGCTGGTGCGGGACGGCGACCCGATCCGCATCGACATCCCCGGCCGGTCCATCGAACTGAAGGTGTCCGACGAGGAGTTGGCCCAGCGGCGCGCCGAGCTGAACGGCCGGTACGCGCCGGTGGCCCGGGAGCGCAAGGTCTCCCTGGCGCTGCGCGCCTACGCCGCGATGGCGACCAGCGCCGACCGCGGCGCGATCCGGGACCTGAGCCAGCTGGAGCGCTGACCCCGCGCTGACCCCGCGCTGACCCCGCGCTGCTTCCGCGCGGAGGCGGACGAGCCGGCCTAAGCCGCCGGCTCGTCCAGCGGCGTGGCGTACAGGGTGTTCCCCAGCGTGGGCACGTACGCCACGCCCTCGCCCACCGCCGGCGGCGGGGTCGCCGCCCCGCTGCCCGGGCCCTCGGTGCCCGGGTGCGGCTCGCCGGTCGCCAGCGGCCGGCCGTCCTCGGCGGACAGCTGGTGCAACGCGCCCTCGTGGTCGGAGAGGTACAGCGTCCCGTCGCTGACGGCGGGCAGCGAGGCGGTCGTCACCCCCGTCGCCCGGTGCCACAGCACCTCGCCGGCGGCCGGGTCGACGGCCATGAAGGTGCCGCCCATGGTGGAGGCGTAGAGCAGCCCGTCGGCCAGCACGGTCCGCGGCTCGGTGGGCTCGGGCAGCTCGACCCGGCTCCACTCCCGGCTGGCCAGGTCGAGCCGGTGGACGGCGGTGGCGATCGGCAGGTCCACGTCCCGCTCCTCGAAGTAGGCGGCCTCCTCGTCCATGCCGATCGCCTCCAGCAGCCCCGGCACCTCGGGCGGCGGGGTGAGCGGGGTCGGCCACAGCTCCTGGCCGTTCGTCGCGTGCAGCTCCAGCTGCGGGTCGGCCCCGGTCTCGTCCTCCCGGCTGAGCGACAGGAAGCGGTCGCCGTGGCCCAGCAGGTCCGTGATGTACCGGCCCGGGGTCTCCCAACCGCCCAGCCGCTCCGGCCCATCGGCGGCGTAGACCCGCACCGTGCTGTCGCCGTTGCGCAGGGCAACCGTGCCGTCCCCCAGCGCCAGCGTCTCGCGCAGCTCGGGGGCGTCGACCTCCCAGCGCACCTCGCCGTCGGCCGGGTCGAGGGCCGCCAGGCCGGTGGCCGACTGGGTGAGGATCGAGTCGCCCAGCACGGTCGCATTGGGGCCGCCCCCGCCGGTGCGCGGGCCGTAGTAGCGCCACCGCTCGGTGCCGTCCGCGTTGACCAGCACCGTGAACTGGCCGCCCGACGAGCACAGCAGGCCCTCGTCCGGCACCGGTTGGCAGCGGAAGCCGCTGGTCACCGCGTCCTCCAGGCCCCACTCCCGCAGGTCGATCTCCCAGGGACCGACCGCCGGGTCGCCGGGCCCCGCCGCGGTCGGCCGGTCGGTCGGTCCGTCGGTCGGCTCGGCCTCGCCGCCGGCGCCGGTCCGGGTCAGCCACAGGGTGGTGGCCACCGCCCCGGTGGCGACCAGCGCCAGCGCGGTCACCGCCCAGCGCCGCCCGCGCCGGCCCGACCCCCGCCGGGCGGCCGGCGCCGCCGGCGGCTCGCCCCGACCGCCGTCGCCGTGCGGGGTCGGCGGCTCCCGCCGCGCGCCCCGCCAGGCGGGGGAGGAGCGCACGTCGGAGGCCTGCGCCCGGGTGTCGGCCCAGGCGGCCATCCGCAACACGGCGGCCACCTCGGGCCGTTCCTCCGGGTCCTTGGCCAGGCACAGCCGCACCAGGTCGCGCAGCGCCGGGGGCACGTCGGACAGCTCCGGCTCCTCGTGCACCACCCGGTAGGCGACCGCCAGCGGGTCGTCGCCCAGGCCGCGCCCCGAGTCGAACGGGCTGTGCCCGGTCACCGCGTACGCCACCACCGCGCCCAGCGCGAACACGTCGGCCGCCGCGGTCACCTCGCCGTCGCCGGACAGCTGCTCGGGCGCCATGAACGGCGGTGAGCCCAGCACCGCGCCGTCCTCGGTCAGCCGGTGACTGTCGCCCAGCGCCCGGGAGATGCCGAAGTCGATCACCCGCACCCCGTCCTCGGCGAGCAGCACGTTGCCCGGCTTGAGGTCCCGGTGCACCAGCCCGCAGCGGTGGATGTCCAGCAGCGCCTCGGCCAGCTCGGCGCCCACCCCGGCCGCCTCCCGGGCGCCCAACGGGCCCTGCCGGTCGACGCGTTCGGTGAGCGAGCCGCCCGGCACGTAGAGGGTGGCCAGCCACGGCGGGTCGCCGTCCGGGTCGGCGTCCACCACCGGCGCGGTGAAGGCGCCGCTGACCCGCCTGGCGGCCTCGACCTCGCGCCGGAACCTGGCCCGGAAGCCCGGGTTCTCCGCGTACTCGCGGCGGATCACCTTGATCGCGAGCTGCCGCCCGGCGACCGACCTGGCGAGGTGGACAACGCCCATGCCACCGCTGCCCAGCCGCCGTTCGATGACATAGCCACCGATCCGCTCCGGCCGGGTCTCGCCACCATCCGCCATGCGACTCCCCCTGGAAGCGGCCGGTACCCCTTTCCGTGTGGGGTACGTCGGTCTGTCGCGATTCCGCCGGAAGACAGCGTACTTCCGTGGCCGGGGTGGGCCTCCGGCACGGGCACGGAGATAATCGGCCACATGTCCAAGTCTGTACAGCCCACCCCCGGGTCCTCCGTGCCCGGACACCCCTCGGCCGCCCAGGAGCCGCCGCGCCCCGAGCCGATCCGGTTCTACGGCACCAGCTGGGTGGAGCGGGCCGGCGGTTACCGGCTGCGCCGGGTCGCGTTGTCGGTCGGCGGTCTGCTGGTCACGGTGGCCGGCGCCCTGGTGCTCACCCTCGGGTACGGCGGCCTGGCGGGCGCCGAGACCCCGGGCTGGCTGGCCGCGCTGGTGGCCCTGGCGTTCGCCATCTGCACGGTGCTGGCCTTCACCCGGCAGTGGCTGCGGTACACCAGGCCGGCGCCCGAGACGCAGGTGGACGAGTCGGCGTTCCGCAGCATCAACGTGGTCGGCTTCGTCGGCGTGCTGCTGGCCTACACGCTGCGCAGCGCGGTTGAGGCGCCGGGGGAGCGGCTGCTCCGCGCCGACTACGAGGCGGCGCTCGCCCGGCACCGCCGGCTGGTCACCAAGCGCTCCGGCAACCCGGCCCGCCGCGGGCGGCGTTGACCCTCCCCGGGACATCCCGGGCCGCGCCTCGGGGGTGGGCTCAGGGGACGACTCAGGGGGAACCCCCAGCGGTCCCTGGCATGTGTCAGCTTTTCTTGACCGGTGTCCCGCGCCGCTGAAACGCTTCGGTGGTGAGCACGGCACGGACCGCGTCGACGGGTCCGGGCACCGCGGCGGAAGGAGACGGGTGAACGAGAACCCCCCGGAGCCCACCCGCACCGGCGACCACCTGCTGAAGGTGCTCGGCGCCCTCAACAACCCGCACCGGCTGCGGATCGTCGCCGCGCTCGCGAAGGAACGGAACTACGTCAGCCAGCTGGCCAGGGAGACCGGCATCAGCCGCCCCCTGCTGCACATGCACCTCCAACGCCTGGAGGCGGCCGGGCTGGTCAGCGGCACCCTGGAACTCTCCGCCGACGGAAAGGCGATGCGGTTCTACGAGGTGGCTCCGTTCCTCTACCAGCTCACCCCCGACAGCATCGCCCAGGCCGCCGAGACCCTCACCCGGACCGGGCAGAAAGAGGAAACGCGGTGAACGACTCTGTGAGCACCCTGGCCGCCGACCCGGCCGGCGTCTGGGCCGCAGCCCTCGGTACCGGTGGCGTCTTCGTCCTGCTCATCGTCGTGGTCTGGCAGGTCGCCGCGACCTGGCGGGCCCGGATGCTGGCCACCCGGGAGGACGAGTACCGCCGGCTGGCCGCCAAGTACGCCGAACTACTGGAGGACAACACCGAGATCCTCCGCCGCTACACCGACGAACTCGCCGCCACCCGCCGCTCGGTCAGCTCGGTGGAGCGCATGATGCGCGAGGTCGACTAGGGCCGGCAGCGGTCCCGTTCAGCGGCTCTGTCCAGAAGGGAGTCACCACCATGCAGGCCCTACAACGACTCGTCCGCATCCTGCTCCCCGCCCCGCCGCGGGGGGACTACGACGACGACGGCTTCCCCCGGGAGCACCCCAGTGCCCGGGAGCGGCGGGCGCCGAAGCACCCTGGTGCGGAGGGAGCCGGTCAGCGAGGCTGATCCCATGCGGACCCCAGACCTCGCCACGTCCGACTTCGCCACCTCGTTCAACGCCGTCGCCGCCGAGTACGCCGCGGCCCGACCCGACTACCCACCCGCCTTCTACACCGCACTCGAAGCGGCGTTCGGCCGCCCGCTGGCCGGCGCCCTGACCCTGGACGTGGGCGCCGGCACCGGCAAGTCCACCCGGGGCCTGGCCGAGCGCGGCGCGCGGGTCACCGCCGTCGAGCCCGGCGCCGGGATGGCGGCCCAACTCCGCACGGTCTGCCCGGAGGTGCCGCTGGTCCGGGGCAACGGAGACCGGCTGCCGTTCGCCGACGCCAGCGTCGACCTGGTCGGCTACGCCCAGGCGTGGCACTGGACCAGGCCGGAGCTGGCGCTCCCGGAGGCGCTGCGGGTGCTGCGCCCCGGCGGCGGCCTGGCGCTGTGGTGGAACACCAACGACCACACGGTGGACTGGGTGGCCCGGCAGACCGAGCGGCTGCGCGAGCGGCTGCCCTGGCGCGGCGCCCCCGACATCACCCGCAGCGTGGGACGGGAACTCACCGCGCTGGAGCCGGCGTTGCGGCCGGTCTACCGGGAGATCCCCTGGCGCCGCACGGTGCCGCTCGCCACCCATCTCGCCAACCTGGCCACCCACTCGGCGTTCGCGGTCCTCGACCCGGCGGAGCGCCGGCCGGTGCTGGCCGAGGAGGAGGCCGTGGTGGGACGGCGGTTCCCCGACGGGCTGGTCGAGGAGCCCTACGTGGTCCGGCTCACCTACCTGCCCCGCCCGGCCGGCTGACCCGCGGGCCCGGGAGCCCACCCACCGAGAACGGCCCCGGCTACGGCACTGCCGCCGGAAACGACCGCCCCCGACCGGCTACCGACCGTCCGCTGACCGGCTACCGACCACCTGCCGACTACCTATCGACCGCGTTTTGACGCCTCTCGACCACCGGCGACCGCGAGGCGACCGGCACCCGGACGCCTCGGCGCCGACCCGCTCCCCGGTGCGAGGATGGCGACGACCGAGGGCCGCCCCCGCGTCCCTCGGCCCGTCCCCTCACGTCTACACGGAGCAGGTGAGCCACGCGATGTCCGGGAAGATCGCCGTCGTCGGCGCGGGAAAGATCGGCGAGGCCCTGCTGGCCGGCCTGTTGCGGGCCGGCCGCACCCCCGCCGACGTGCTGGTCACCACCCGCCGCCCGGAGCGCGCCCAGGAGCTGCGCTCCCGGCACGGGGTGGTGGCGGTCGGGAACGCCGAGGCCGCCAAGGCCGCCGACACCCTGATCCTCGCCGTCAAGCCGCAGGACCTGCCGGCCCTGCTGGACGAGATCTCCCCGCACACCTCCGCCGACCGGCTGGTGATCAGCGCCGCCGCCGGCATCACCACGGCCTCCGTCGAGTCCCGGCTGACCCCGGGCACCCCGGTGGTCCGGGTGATGCCCAACACGCCGGCGCTGGTCGAGCAGGGCATGTCGGTGATCTCCGGCGGCGCGCACGCCACCGAGGAGCACCTGGACCGCGCCGAGGCCATCTTCGGCGGCGTCGGCCGCACGCTGCGGCTCCCCGAGTCCCAGCAGGACGCCGCCACCGCCCTCTCCGGCTCCGGCCCCGCCTACTTCTACTTCCTGGTCGAGGCCATGATCGACGCCGGCATCCTGCTCGGCCTGCCCAGGGACAAGGCCCACGAGCTGATCGTGCAGGCCGCCGTCGGGGCCGCCGTGATGCTCCGGGACACCGGCGAACACCCGGTCGCCCTCCGCGAGGCGGTCACCTCGCCGGGCGGCACCACCATCAACGCCATCCGCGAACTGGAGAACCACGGGGTGCGCGCCGCGCTGATCGCCGCCCTGGAGGCGGCCCGCGACCGCAGCCGCGAACTCGGCGCCAGCACCCGCTGAGCCCGCCGAGTTCGCTGGGCCCGCCGAGTTCGCCGAGCCCGCGCGCCCCGGCACCCGCCACGGGCACCGGGGCGCGCGGCCCGGATCAGTCGGTGGCGATCGCCCGCAGCACGTTCAGCCGCCCGGCCCGGAACGCCGGCAGCAGCGCCGCCAGCAGGCCGACCACCGCCGAGCCGCCGAGCACCAGGGCCAGCGTCGGCCACGGGATCTCCAGCACCCCGAAACCGCTGCGCGCCAGCAGCCGCTGCGTCGTCAGCCCCCAGGCCAGCCCGATGCCCAGCCCCAGCACCGCGCCGAAGAGCGCGATCACCACGGACTCCAACCGCACCATCCGGCGCAGCTGCCGCCGGGAGAGCCCGAGCGCCCGCAGCATCCCGATCTCCCTGGTCCGCTCCACCACCGACAGCGCCAGCGTGTTGACCACGCCGAGCACCGCCACCAGGATGGCCAGCGCCAGCAGCGCGTAGACCAGGTTCAGCAACCCGCCGATCTCCTCCTCCAACTGCTGCTTGTAGTCGGCCTGGTTGGCCACGTGGTACTGCGGGAACCCGGCCAGCCGGTCCTTCAGCGCCGCGTAGGCCGCCGCCTCCTGGCCGTCCGCCGCCGCCGCGAACATCGCCACGTTCAGCGGCATCCCGTCCCCGAGCGCCGCCCGCGCCGTGTCGAAGCCGACATAGAACGCGCCCTGGTCGATCACCGTGTCCTCGGAGGTGATCGCCGCCACCGTCAGCTCGGCGCCGTCCCCGTCGACGAAGTCCACCCGCAGCGTGTCGCCCAGCGCCAGCCCGTGCTCCTCGGCGAAGCCCTCCGGCACCGACATCGCGCCCGGCTCGAAGGCGTCCGGCAGCGCCCCGGCCACCGTCTCGAACCGCACGTCCGTCGCGTACGTCGGCGAGGCCGCCACCAGCTCCTCGTCCCGGCCCACCCCGTCCGGCGTGGTCACCTCGGCCCATACCCCGGTGTAGTCCGTCACATGGCTGAGCCCCGGCGTCTCCCGCACCGCCAGCGCCGCCTCCTCGACCAGCGGCTGCCCCATGCTGTCCACGATGAAGTCGGCCCCCACCGTCCGGTCCAGCTGGTCGGAGGCCGAGGCCACCACCGAGGAACCCACCACGGACAGCGCGCTCACCAGCGCCAGCCCGATCATCAACGCGCCCGCGGTCGCCCCGGTGCGTCGCGGGTTGCGCGTCGCGTTCCGCCCGGCCAGCCGGCCCACCGGGCCGAACACCCGCAGCACCATCGCGTTCAGCACCCGCACCACCAGCGAGGCCAGCAGCGGCGCCCCCACCACCGCGCCCACCAGCGTGCCCAGCAGACCGAGCGCCAGGAAGCCGGCGCCGTCCGCCGTCTCCTCGGCCCGCGCCGCCAACAGCAACGCCACCCCGCCGGCGCCGGTCAGCAGCAGGCCGATCGCGGCCCGCACCCGGCCGGCGCGGACGTCGCCCGGCGTGCCGGCGTCCCGCAGCGCGGCCACCGGCGACACCCGGCTCGCCCGCCGCGCCGGCAGCCAGGCGGCCACCAGCGTGGCCAGCACCCCGACCAGCAGGCCGGCCACCGGAGTTGTCGGCTTCACCGTCAACGACGAGTCCGCGACCTTCATGCCCACCGCGTCCATCGCCTGGATCAGCAGCTGGGCCAGCCCGATCCCGGCCACCACCCCCACCGCCGAGGCGATCACGCCCAGCAGCAGGGCCTCGATCAGCACCGAGCGGTTGACCTGCCGGCGGCTGGTGCCGACCGCCCGCATGAGGCCGATCTCGCGGGTGCGCTGGGCGACCAGCATGGAGAAGGTGTTGACGATCAGGAAGATCCCGACCAGCACCGCGACCCCCGCGAAGCCGAGCATCCCGTACCGCAGCACGTCCAGGAAGCCGACCTCCTTCATCGCCTCCGCGCGGTTCTCCTCCCGGGTCCGCAGCTCGAAGCCGCCGCCCAACTCGTCCGCGATCCGGTCCCGCAGCTCCGCGTCGCCCACCCCGGCCGCGGCGTCCACCGCGACCGAGCTGACCGCGTCCGCCGCGCCCAGCAGCGTCGAGCTGGCCGCGGCCGGCTCGAAGACCAGGTAGCCGACGCCCGGGTTGCTGCCCTGGAAGTCCACCAGCCCGCTGACCGTCACCCGGTGGCTGCCGGTCGCCGTGGAGACCACCGTCAGCTGGTCCCCGACGGCCACCTCGTGCCGGTCCGCGGTGTCCGCGTCGACCAGCACCTGGTCGGCGCCGGCCGGCGCCGCGCCGGCCACCAGCTCCATCGCCCGCTGGCTGACCGGCCCCCAGCCGGTGCCGATGGTCGGCGCCCCGCTGCCCGAGCCGAGATCCTCGTTGTCCGCGTCCACCACGGTGAGGTTGGTGGTCTCCACCACGCCGTGCGCGTCGGCCACCCCGTCCACCGCCCGCACCCGCTCCACCAGCTCCGCCGGCACGGTGCGCGCGGTGCCCGAGGCCTGGGCGTGCTCCACCTCCTCGGCCGCCACCGTCACGTCCGCGCTGGTCGCGCCGAAGAACCGGTCGAAGGTGCTGGTCATCGTGTCGCTGAAGACCAGCGTCCCGCTCACGAAGGCCACCGACAGCACGATCGCCACGCCGGACAGCAGCATGCGCCACTTGTGGGCGAAGAAGCTGCGGAGGGAGGTTTTGAGGACGGTCACGAGGTGCGCCCCTGTCCGTCGAAGCCGCGCATGCGGTCCAGGACGCGGTCGGCGGTGGGGTCGCGCATCTCGTCGACGATCTGGCCGTCGGCGAGGAAGATGATGCGGTTGGCGTAGGCGGCGGCGACGGGGTCGTGGGTGACCATCACGATGGTCTGGCCGAGTTCGTCGACGGAGCGGCGCAGGAACTGGAGGACCTCGGCGCCGGCGCGGGAGTCGAGGTTTCCGGTGGGTTCGTCGCCGAAGATGATGTCGGGGCGGGCGGCCAGCGCGCGGGCGACGGCGACGCGCTGCTGTTGGCCGCCGGAGAGCTGGTTGGGGCGGTGCTTGAGGCGCTCGCCCAGACCGACGGTGTCGATGACCCGCCGCAGCCACTCCTGCTCGGGCTTGCGGCCGGCTATGTCCATCGGGAGGGTGATGTTCTCGATGGCGTTGAGCGTGGGCAGCAGGTTGAACGCCTGGAAGATGAATCCGACGTGGTCCCGCCGCAGCTTCGTCAGCCGCTTGTCCTTCAGACCGGTGATCTCGGTCCCACCGATCCAGATCCGCCCGCTGGAGACCGTGTCCAACCCGGCCAGGCAGTGCATCAACGTCGACTTGCCCGACCCCGAGGGGCCCATGATCGCCGTGAACACCCCCTGCTCGATATCCACACTCACCCCGTCCAACGCCGCGACCCGCGTCTCCCCCTCCCCGTACGCCTTCACCACGTTCTCCGCCCGCGCTGCCACGGCCGAGTGCCCCCCGTCGCCCCCGGTCGCCGGATTGACTACAGCCGTTGTCACGTGCGTCTCCTTGTGCTGTGCGAATGGTGCCGGGCTTCGTGCCCGGGACGCGGGCGGTGCTCGCCCAGTCCACCGATCAGGACTCCATAGAGCCTAAAAGGCGCCTGGCGCGTCCTCGTCAGCCCCCGGGATGAAGTGGGAATCAGTGAGAAGTAGCAGATGTCCCCTAAGGGGGCCACACATCGGTGTAGGGGGCGGCGCCGCCACGGAAGCCGACGGCGAACTCCGGACGAACTTCGCGATCCGCTCCAGCCGGGCGGTAGCCGGGCGCCCGACGGTCCCCCGGCCGGCCGGGACGGGCCCCGCACCCCCGAGACGGGCCCCGGGTTCCCTGAGGATCCGCGTCGGACCTGTGGTCAGGACCCCGGCCGCTGCATAGGATCGGGCGGCGTAAGATCAACCACCCCACTGGCTCGTCCTCGGGAGTTCCCCAGTGAAGCGCCGCACCTCCGTAACGGCGGTCTCCGCCGCAGCCCTGCTCGTCGCCGCCCCGTTGCTGACCGGCTGCTCCACCGAAGCCCACCCGGGTGCCGCGGCCGTGGTCGGGGACGAGCGGATCACCATCGCCAGCGTGCAGGAGCGGGTCGAGACGGTCCGTCAGGCGCAGCGCGAGCAGCCGGAGGGCGACCAACTCCTCCAGGCCAGCGGCGGGTTGACCCGCCAGACGGTGAGCTTCCTGGTCTACCTGGAGGTGCTGGAGCAGACGGCTGAGGCGAACGGCGTCGAGATCACCCGCCGGGAGATCCAGGAGAGCCGGGCGCTCGCCGAGGCCAGCGCGGGCGGTGCCGAGGCGCTGGAGCGCAGCGCGCTGGTCGCCAACGCGCTGCCGATGGCCGGCGAGGAGCAGATCGAGCAGATGCTGGCCGGCCAGCTGATGTTCCAGGGCCTGGCGTCGCGGCTCAACGCCCCGCCCGGACCCGAGGGCGACCAGCTGATCCAGCAGGCCCTGGCCGAGACCGCCGAGGAGATCGGCGTAGAGGTCAACCCGCGCTACGGCGAGTGGGACAGCCAGCAGAGCGTCCTCGCCGACGCCGACACCCCGTGGCTGCGCGTCGAGGCGCCCGCGGCCGGCACCGAGGGGATTCCGGCCCCGCCGGCCTGACCTGCGCCGACCCCTCGCGGGCCCGCTCCGGCGGTCGCCCGGTACCCCCGACTCGCGGCCGTCCCGGTGTCGTTACCCTCGACGGATGACCGTGCGCGAAGTCAACGATGCCGCTGGCCGGATCGTGCTGCTCACCACCAGCCACCGGGTGGCGCCCGGCCTGCTGTCCTGGCCCGCCTGGCAGGTGCTGCACGCGGCCGACCTGGTGGTCGGCCGGGACGGCGGGCAGCCGCACGGCCCCTACCTGCGCGAGGCCGGCGTCACGGTGGCCGAGGGGGTGCCGTCCGCCGCCGAGTTGGTGGCCGCCTGCGCCGGCGGCCGCACCGTGGTGGTGCTGGCCGGCGCGGAGGGCGAGCCCCGGCTCACCGAGGAGTTGGCCGCGCTGGCCGGCTCCGGCCGCTCCCGGGCGCTGCCCGACCTGGAGCTGCTGCCCGGCTCCTACGACCTGCCCGGGGCCCGGCTGCTCGACCTGGTGCGGGTGATGGACCAGATCCGGGCGAGCTGCCCGTGGGCGTCCGTCCAGACCAGCGAGGGGCTGGCGGCGTACGGCCTGGAGGAGGTCTACGAGCTGGTCGAGGCCGTGGAGCTGGGCGACCGGGCGGAGATCCGCGAGGAGTTGGGCGATGTGCTGCTCCAGGTGGTCTTCCACGCCCGGATCGCCGCCGACGATCCGGCGGAGCCGTTCGACATCGACGACGTCGCCGGCACCATCGTGGCGAAGCTGGTCCGCCGGCACCCCCATGTCTTCGGCGACGCGCGGGCCGAGACCGCCGCGGACGTCAAGGCGCTGTGGCTGGCGGCCAAGGCCACCGAGAAGGGGCGTACCTCGGTGACCGAGGGGGTGCCGTTGGGGCAGCCGGCGCTGGCGCTGGCGGCCAAGCTGCTGGGCCGGGCGCGGGCGTCGGGGCTCGCCGTGCCGCTGCCCGAGACCCCGCACGACGGGGGGTACGGCTACCGGCTGCTGGCGCTGGCCGCCGAGGCCGAGGCGGCCGGGGTCAACCCGGAGACCGCGCTGCGGGCGGCGGCCCGCGCCTACCGGGACGCGATCGTGGCCGCCGGCGGCTGACCGTTCGCGCCCCTCCGGGCCCGTTCCGGCCGGTCGGCCGCCCGGTCGGGCCCGGGGGGTCACGCTTCGAGGCGGTGCGGCGCCGTGCCGGTCAGCAGGGCGGCCAGGCCGGTGATCACGTCCTGGCCCAGAAACCAGTCCCCGGCGTGGTCCAGGACGTACAACCGGGCCTCCCGGTCCACCGCCACCAGCCCCGCGCCGCCCAACTCCTCGCCGAGTGGCGCCAGTTGTGTGCCCAGCGCGTCGCCGAGGCTACCGAGCACGCGGGCCCAGTGCAGCCCGGCGAGCGGGTTGACCAGCACCGGGCTCGGGGCGATGGCCACGCCGGGGCCGGTGGGGCGCAGGGTGATCTCGCCCAGCTCGGCCCAGGTCTCGAAGGCCGCGGGGAAGAGCACGTGCGGGTGCGCCGACTGGTGCCCGGTGAGCGCGTCGGCCCAGCGCTCGGCGCACACCGTGTGCTCCCGGCCCGGCCGCCAGCCGGCCGCCGCCAGCGCCTGGTCCACGGTGCCGACCGACCAGGGCGCCCCGGCCGCCGGCCCGCCGTGCGGGTCGCCGCCCGGCTCGCCGCCGGCGGCCAGGACCGGCACCGCCGGGGCCAGGCTCGGCACCCCGAGCCGGGCCAGCAGCACCGCGCAGGAGCGGCAGTGCGGGGCGTGCGCCCCGTGCCTGGGGTCGCCCTCCTCCCTGATGTGCCGGCTGGTGATGCCGGCCCCGTCCAGCACCCGACGGGCCTCGTCGAGGTCGCCGGCGCCGCACTCGGTGAGCCAGCGGGAGAGCAGCGCGGGCTCCGGGCAACGCCCCAGGCACCGCTCCCGTTGGGCGGTGCCGAGTCCGCCCAGGATCTCGCCGACCACCGGGTGTGGCTCGGGCGGCGCGGTGGTCCGGCTCGCGGTCCCGGTCAGCGGCTGGGCGCGGGACGGCAGCGAGAGCGCGGCGGCGGTGGTCGGCAGGATGCTGTCGCGGCGGCGCAGCAACGTGGGCGCCATCGGCCGGGCGTCCCCGTCGTGGGGAACGCCCGCCGGTTGGCCGTGGATATCCGATATCACGAGGACGATCGTGCCACCGACTGATGGGACCCCATAGGCTGTGCCGCGACAGCGAGAGGCAAGAGCAGGGGGCGTTCACGCCATGACGACAGGTCGGCTCGGGCAACAGGCCGCGCCACCCAACCGGGCCTACGCCGGCCAGGTGGTGCAGTTCCCCGACCCGGTCCGCGCGGCGCGGTATCCGCACGGTGTCCGGGTGGACACGGATGGTTATCCCGACTTCTCGCCCTACGCCAGAGCGGCGGCCGAGATCGCCGAGCCCCCCGAGGGGTTCGGCGTCGACGAGCTGCGCCTGACCGACTACGTGTCGGCCAACGCGGCGCTGCACGCCGCCGGCCACGAGCTGTGGGCCGAGCTGCCGGCGGTGGCCACCCCGCACGGCTGGACCTGGCACCATGTGGCGCGCTCGCGCCGGCTGGAGCTGGTGCCGGTGGAGGTCAAGGCGCTGCTGCGGCACCACGGCGGCCTGGCCACCACCACCGTCGACCAGCACAAGCGCGGCACCCGGCCGCTGGCCGACCCGCGCCCCGCGCACTTCAAGGCGCCGGCCGGGCTGGCCGTGCCGGAGGAGCGGCTGCGGGCCGCCGAGGAGAAGCTCGGTTACGGCCTGCCGCCCGCCTACCGCTCGTTCCTCAAGGCCGCCGGGGGCGGCGCGCCGGTCGGGGTGGCCCTCGACGCGGAGCTGGGACTGCTGGTGGACCAGCCGTTCTTCACCCTCCGCGAGGAGGCCGCGGTCAACGACCTGGTCTACATCAACAAGTGCCTGCGGGATCACCTCACCAAGGACTACCTGGCGGTGGCCTTCGTGCAGGGCGGCATCGTGGCCGTCCGGGTGCGCGGCGAGGGCGCCGGCTCGGTCTGGCTCTGCCCGGTCGACGACGCGCGGGACCGGGACGGGTTGAGCGTCACCGAGCGGGTCGCCGAGCTGCTGTTGCCCTGCGGGGACGACTTCGACGACTTCCTGCTGCGGCTGGCCGGCTCCCCGCCGGAGCTGGAGACCGTGGCCAATCTGATGGTGGACGGCGGCTTCGCGACCGCCGTCCCGGTTGAGGGGTGAGCGCGGTGGTCACGTTCGCACAGGCGCAGGAACGCGCCGAGCGGTGGGTGAACGGCGCGGGCGCCGGGGCGCCGGCCCACGAGGTCCGGGTGCGCGAGTTCGACCTGGGCTTCGTCGCCTGGGCCGAGGACGCGGCCGGCGGGCCGGTCGGCGGCGGCCGGCTGGTGATCGCCAGGGACAGCGGGGAGACGACGTACTGGCCGGCGCTGCCGGTCAGCGAGGTGATCCGCCGCTACGAGGAGGAGTACGGCCGGAGCCAGGTGGCCCAGCCGGCGCCGGCGCCGGCGAAGTCCCTCGACCTGGAGGCCACGTCCTTCCTGTTGACGCCGCCGGAGTGGCTCCAGGAGGCGGCGGACAAGGCCGGCATCCCGGACAACCGGCCGAAGGCGGCCCCGGCCCCGCCGGCGGCGGCCGACGCGCCGGAGCCGTTCGCGCCGCCCAAGCCGGCGGACGCCAAGCCCGACCCCTTCGCGCCGCCCAAGCCCGCCGCCGCCAAGCCCGACCCCTTCGCGCCGCCCAAGCCCGCCGCCGCCAAGCCCGACCCCTTCGCGCCGCCCAAGCCGGCAGCGGCGGCGACGCCGGCCGCGCCGGCCGCCGACAGCCCGTGGGCGGCGGCGGACGTGACGCCGGGCGTCGGCAAGCCGCCGGCCGGCGGCGCCTCGCCGTGGGCCGGCACCGACACCTCGGGCAGCGCCGACGGCGCCGAGGCGATGGCCCCGCCGGCCACCGTCTTCTCGCCGCCGCTGGTCGACTCCGACCACGAGCCGCCCGCCGCCCGCCCGGCGGCGGCGTCGGAGGCCAGGACGACGGTGCTGCCGGCCGGCAGCGCGCTGCCGCCCACGACCGTGCAGCCGCCGCCCGCCGGCGACCGGCCGGCCGGCCTGTCCGGCGCGCCGGCCGGGGCGCCCCTCGGCCCGCCGCCGGCGCCGCCCGGCGCGCCCGGCACCCCCCCGCCGCCCGGCGGGCCGCACGCCCCCGGCACGCCCCCGCCGCCCGGCGCGGGGACCCCGCCACCCCCCGGCGCCCTCC
>NZ_JAVREO010000018.1:0-146378 GCF_031845445.1 Streptomyces chisholmiae
ACCTGAGCCGCACCACTCGGCGCCGTGATCCCGTTCGTCTTCCCGTCGTAGTTCACCCCGGAACCCACCACCGACGCATACACCCGATGACCACCGGCCTCCGCCACCGACTCCCGCTTCAACACCAACACCGCGACGGCCTCACCCGGCACCATGCCATCCGCCCGCCGGTCAAACGCCCGGCACACACCCTCCGCGGAAAGCATCCCCGCACCGGCCATCGCGTCATAACTCCGCGGATCGGTCAGCACGTTCACCCCCGCCACCACCGCCGTGTCGCAGTCGCCGTAGCGGAGGCTCAGGCACGCCTCGTGCAACGCCACCAGGCCGGAGGAGCAGGAGGTGTTGATGGCGATGCTCGGGCCGGAGAGGTTCAGGAAGTAGGCGAGGCGGGCCGCCAGGATGGAGGCGGAGTGCGAGGTGACGGTGGCCTGGTCGCGGACGAGGTTGACATAGTCGCCCTCCTCGACGCCGACGAAAACGCCGACCCGCTCCCGGGCCAACTCCCCCGGCCCGTAACCGGCGTCCTCCAACGCCGCCCACATCTCCTGCAACAGCAACCGCTGCCGCGGGTCCATGCTCTCCGCCTCACGGGGGGACAGCTCGAAGAACAGCGGGTCGAACTCCGCCACCCCCGGCAGCACACCCATCCGCCGCTCAGCGCCCCACGCCGGACGCCGATCCGCCGGCACCTCACCCACCACCGACCGACCCTCGACCAGGATCTCCCACAGCTCGTCCACCGAACGCGCGCCCGGGAACCGACCACTCATCCCGACGATCCCCACCCGCTCGGGACCGGACTCGGCGGCGGCCGGCGCGGACAGCGTCCGGCCGGCGACCGCCCGGCGGCGGGGCCGGCCGGCCCGGCGTGCCGCCGGCCGTTCGGCCACCGTGGTGGCGGCTGGCCCGGCCGGCACGCCGCCGGCCAGGTAGAACGCCTCCAGGGTCGCGGTATGGCTGCCGAGCAGGTGGCCGCCGAGGGCGGCCAGCGTCGGGTGGCTGAAGAACACGTCCGGCGTCAGCTCGATGCCGAGCCGCTCGCCGAGCACCCCGGCGAACTCCACCAGGCTCAGCGAGTCGAAGCCGTAGTCCTGGAGGTTGAGGCCGTCCTCGATCCGGTCGACCGGCAGCTTGAGTACCTGGCTGATGGTCTCCTTCAGCTCCCACTCCAGGCACTCGGCCACCGACCAGCCGGCCATCTCCGGCCGCCGCCCCGGACCGGCCGCGACGGCGACCGCCTCGGCCGCCGCCGGCGCCGCCGGGGCGGCGGGGGCCGGCTCGGCGGCGCCGAAGGCCAGCCGCCAGGCCCGGAAGAGGACGGTGCCGTCGGCCGCGCACACCGTGAGGTCGAGGTCGGCGGCCCGGCGGTCGAGCACCGCCCACGCCGGGGCGGCGTCGGCGGCGCCGAAGACGACCTCGCCGGCCCCGTGCGGCTCCTCGACGCCGGCCAGACAGGCGTCCAGGGCGGCGACCAGCGCCAGGCCGGGGTGTCCGGCCCCGGTCACCGCCGAGGCGGTGAGCGTGATGACCTCGCCGGTCGCGGTCGACCGGTCGAGCCGTTCGGCGTCGCCCGCGGCGCCAGGGGCGACCGCGGCGAAGCCCTCGCCGGTCACCAACTGCTCGTCGGGCGCCTGAGGTTGGTCGGTGTAGACGGTCCACTCCACCCGGCCGCCGGCGACCGGCACGAGGGCGACGTGCACCGGCTGCCCGTCGCCGGCCGGCTCGGGCGCGCCGTGCCAGGCGACGTCGGTCAGCCGGACCGTCCTTCCGCCGGCCGCGGCGCCCGGGGTGGCCAGCAGCACGGCGGCCCTGGCCATCTCCAGCTGGGCGGCCGGGCTGGGGGCCGCCGGCAGCTGGGAGGTGAACCGCTGGCAGGTCAGGTCGGAGGTGTTGGCGTGCAGCAGCGGGTGCGGGCGCGCGGCGCCGCCGACCGCGGGGGCGGCCTGCGTCCGGCCGCCGGGCAGCCAGTAGGCCTCCCGGGCGAACGGGTAGGTGGGCAGGCTGATCCGGGCCGGGGTGCGGGCCCCCGCGTACAGCTGCCGCCAGTCCACCCGGCCGCCGTTGACCCAGGAGCCGAGCAGCGCCTGCAGCCGGCCCTGGTCGAGGTCGGCGCCGAGGTCGGCGCCGCCGCTCTCGGCGCCCGGCGCGGCGTGGCCGGTGAGCACCGCGTCCGTGCCGGTGCCGGCCTCGGCGAGGAAGGCCCGCAGCTTGCGGCGGGCCTCGGTGAGGTCACCGGCGACCAGGCCGAGCCGGTGCGGCAGCGCCTCCCGCCCGACCTGGAGGGTGTAGCCGATCGACGGCAGGTCGGCGTCGGTGAACCGCTCGCCGTCCAGCGCGGTCAGCAGCTCCTCGGCGAGCACCCGCAGCCGCTCGGCGGTCTTGGCCGACAGCGGCAGCACCACCGGGCCGGCCGGGCCGGCGGGGCGGGCGGCGTCGGCCGCCGGCCGGTACTCCTCGATCACCAGGTGCGCGTTGGAGCCGCCGGCGCCGAACGAGGAGAGCCCGGCGATCCGGGGCAGCTCGGTGGGACGGCCGTCCACGTCGACGACCGGTCGGGCCCACTCGGCGGCGGTGCGCTGCACCACGAACGGGGTGTCGTCGAAGTCGATGAACGGGTTGAGCACGTCGGAGTGCAGCGACGGCACCAGCGTGCCGTGCCGCATCTGGAGCAGCACCTTGGTGAGGCCGGCGATGCCGGCGGCGGCCTCGGCGTGACCGATGTTGGACTTGACAGAGCCGATGGCGACGCGGCCGGACCCGGTCCGCCCGTCGAACGCCTGGACCAGGCCGCGGATCTCGATCGGGTCGCCGAGCTTGGTGCCGGTGCCGTGCGCCTCGACGTAGCTGACCGCGCTCGGCTCCACCCCGGCCTGGCGCAGCGCGGCACCGACCACGTCGCCCTGCGCGTTGGGGTTGGGCACGGTGTAACCGCTGGTGCGGCCGCCGTGGTTGAGAGCGGTGCCCTTGATCACGCCGTAGACGTGGTCGCCGTCGCGGACCGCCACGTCCAGCGGCTTCAGCAGGACGGCGCCGACCCCCTCGGCCGGCACGTAGCCGTCGCCCTCGTCCCCGAAGGACTCGCAACGGCCGTTGCTGGAGGCGAACTTGCCGTTGGAGAGCAGCAGGAACTTGTTGGGGTGCAGGGAGAGGTTGACGCCGCCGGCCAGCGCCACGTCGCTCTCGCCGCGACGGATGCTCTCGCAGGCGAGGCTGATCGCGGTGAGCGAGGACGAGCACATGGTGTCCACGGCGAGCGAGGGGCCCTGGAAGTTCAGGTGGTAGGAGACCCGGTTGGCCATCGAGGCGAAGTTGCCGGCGGTGGCCACCGGGTCGCCCGCCAACTGCCGCTCCAGGCCGAAGAACTGGTAGTCGGAGGTCATGACACCGACGAAGACGCCAACCTGGCCGGCCGCCTGGCCGTCGCCCTCGGTGAGGCTTCTGGGCGTGTAGCCGGCGTCCTGGAGGGTGGCGTAGGAGCACTCGAGGAAGAGCCGCTCCTGCGGGTCCATCAACTCGGCGTCGCGCGGCGCGATGTTGAAGAAGACCGGGTCGAAGCGGTCCACGTCGTCGAGGAAGCCGCCCCAGCGGCAGTAGACGCCGTCCGCGTCGAGGGCGTCCGCGTCCCAGCGGTCGGCGGGGACCTCGGTCACGCTGTCCCGGCCGGCCAGCAGGTTGGCCCAGAAGGTGTCCAGGTCGCCGGCCTGCGGGTAGCGGCCGGCCAGCCCGATGATGGCGATGTCGGGCGACCGGGTGGCCACCTGGTCGTGTTCCCGGCGGCCGGCGGCCGGCAGGAAGCGGGATGTGGCGCGCCGGCGGCCCAGCACCGGGACGCGCTCGGCGTCGGCCGGCGGGGCCGCGGGCGCCGCGGCCGGGGCCGGGGCGGCGGCGGTGGCGCCGCCGACCAGCCGGGCCACCTCGGTGGGGTGCGCGTCGAGCAGGTAGCGGCTCAGCTCGGCGAGGGTGCGGTACTCGAAGAAGAGCGTCTTGGGCAGCGTGCCGAAGTCGTTCTCCAGCGCGTCGGTGAGCAGCATGACGCTGATCGAGTCGATGCCGTACTCGTCGAGCGGCCCGTCGGCCTCGATGACCTCGGCCGGCAGCTTCATCACCGAGGCGACGACCTCGGTCAGGTAGCCGACCACCCGGTCGAGTTCGGGCGCGGCGGCGGCCGGCCGGTCCTGGTCGGCGGGGGTGGCGGCCGGGCTGGCCGCCGGCTTGTCGAGGACGGCCGCCAGCCGGCGGGCGTCCCGCCCGCTGAGGCACAGGGCCTGCGGCGCGTCGCCGCGCAGCGCGCGGTAGAAGGCCTCGATGCCGGCTTCGCGGGGGATCGGCACCAGGCCGGTGCGCGCCTCAAGCTGGGCGACAAGCTGCTGGTCGACGCCCATCCCGCCGTCCCGCCACAGGCCCCAGTCGATGGCGAGGCTGCGGCCGTGTCGGGTGCCGGCCCGCACCCGCTCGGCGCGGTGCGCGACGAAGTGGTCCATGAAGGCGTTGGCCAGCGCGTAGTCGGCCTGCCCGGCGTTGCCCAGGCTGCCGGTGGTGGAGGCGAAGCAGACCAGGAAGTCCAGTTCGAGGTCGGCGGTGGCCTCGTCGAGGGCGACCAGGCCGGCCACCTTGGGCGCCAACACGACGCGCAGCACGTCGAGTTCCTTGCGGATGAGGTACTCGTCGCGAAGCACGCCGGCGCAGTGCAGCACGCCGTGCGGGCCGCCGTGCTCGGCGGTGAGCTGGCGGACGGCGGCGGCCACCGCGGCCGGGTCGCTGACGTCGAGCTGCCGGTAGTCGACGCGGGCGCCGCCGGCGCCGAGCCGGGTCAGGGCGGCTTCGATGCGGGCGTCCCGCGGGGAGCGGCCGGTGAGCACGACGGTGGCGCCGGGGGCGCGCTCGACGATCTCCTCGGCGAAGAGCAGGCCGAGGCCGCCCGCGCCGCCGGTGATCAGGTAGGTGCCGTCGGCGCGCCAGGGCAGCGGCGCCGGCTCGCCGGCCGCCGCCTCGGGCAGCGGCGACCAGGTGCGGGTCAGGCGGGCCCGGCCCCGGTGCCGGACCTCGGGCGCCGGCGCGGCCGCCGACGCCTCGGCGGTGACCAGGGCGAGCGCCTGCCGGGCGTCGAACGCCGGGTCCAGGGCGATGAGTTGCGGCACCAGCCGGGGGTTCTCCAGGCGCGCGGTGCGCAGCAGCCCGGACAGCCCGCCGTACACGTGGTGCTCGGCGCCGTCGGGGACGACGACCTGGAGCAGCACCTCCTGGGCCGGCCGGCCGAGGAGGATCTCCCGCACCTCGGTGAAGACCGCCTCGGCGAGCGCGCCGAACCGGCCGCCCGCGTCCGTGCCGGTGGTCCGCACGGCCCGCACGGACAGCCCCGGCCGGGACTCGAAGTCGCCAGGTGTCAGGGGCAGTTGGCCGTCGCCGGCGTCGCAGAGCAGCACCTGCCTGACCGGCCGGTCGTGGGGCTGGTCGGCGGGCGCCAGCGGCTGCTCGGTCCAGGCCGCCGACCAGACGCCGGTGACCGGCTCGGCCGCGCCGCCCGGCATGTCGGAGCTGGCGAGGCTGGCGGTGAAGCCGCGGAGCCGGACCAGCACGCGGCCGGCGTCGTCGGCGATGTCGATGTCGTAGCGGCTGACCCAGGACCCGGAGGACGGGAGGCGGCGGACGACCGCCCAGGCCCGGGCGGTGATCGGCGCGAAGACCTCCACCTCGTCGACGGCGACGGGGAGTTGGCTGGAGCCGCCCTCGACGGCCATGAAGCCGGCGGTGGCCTGGAGGGCGCCGTCCAGCAGGCCGGGGTGGAGCACGTAGGCGTCGTCGGCGTCGGGCAGGCTGAGGCGGGCCACCACCAGGTCGGTGCCGAGGCTGAGTTCGGCGATGGTGCGGTGGGTGGGGCCGTAGGCCAGGCCGGCGGCGCTCTCGAAGAGGTCGTAGGCCTCGGCGCCGCTGAGGGTGCGTCCGCACGCGGCGCGCAGCGCCGGCACGTCGATGGCGGGCGCCTCCTCGGCGGCCGCGTGGCCGGGCGGCACCAGCACGGCGTTGCCCTGGCAGTGCAGGTCGCCGTCGTCGCCGCCGGAGAAGACGTCGAAGCCGATCTCGCCGCCGGCCTCGGGGACGAGCGCCACCTCGGCGGTGACCGGCTCGCCGGTGACGGCGAGCGGGCGGACCCAGCGGACGTTCACCAGGCGGGCGCGCACCGAGTCGCCGGCGCCGCCGCGGGTCGCCTGCCGCAGCGCCTCGCGGGCCAGCTCCAGGTAGCCGGCGGCGGGCAGGATCGGCTGGCCGGCGACCACGTGGTCGGTGAGGAACGGCTCGGCGCCGGTGAACCGGGAGGTGTAGCGCTGCTCGTCGAGGCTGGAGGTGTTCTCGTGGACCAGCGGGTGCAGCCGCCGGACGGCCTCGCCGGTGGCACGGGCGGCGGGGGTCTCCTCGACCCAGCAGTGCCGCCGTTCGAAGGGTTGGGTGGGGAGGCTGACCCGCAGCGGCGGGTCCTCGAAGAGCCGGTCGAACGGCAGCTCGTAACCCTGGCAGTAGAAGTCCGCCAGGCCCAGCAGCAGCTCCTGGAACCGGCCGTGGTCGGACCGCGACCGCGTCGCCTCCGCCACCAGGTCACCCACCAGGCTGTTCGGCGTGAAGTCCCGCCCCACCACACCCAGATACACCTTGCGCGGCTTCTCACCCTCGGCCGCCGCGCGCAGCAGCCGGACCGCGTCATCCCGATCCCGCGCGACCACGGCGCAGCGGTGCGCGAAGTGGTGCCGCCCCACCGCAAGCGTGTGACTGACCGAGGCCAACACACCGGGCCCGGCCTCCTCCCGGCCCGCCAGATCATCCGCCAACGCCACCAACGCCCGCGACAACGCACCCGCGCTCTTCGCCGACACCGGCAACACAAACGACGGCGCACCCGACTGACCCGCCAGCACCGAAAGCTCAGCCCGCTCGGTACCCGAAGACTCCAACACCACATGCGCGTTGGTCCCACTGAACCCGAAAGCGCTCACCCCACCCCGACGCGCCGCACCCTCGTCCGGCCACGCCCGCGCCTCACGATTGACAAAGAACGGGCTCTCCTCCCACCGCACATAATCACTCAACTCATCACAGTGAATACTCGGCGGAATCACCTCCCGCCGCATCGCCAACGCCAACGCCATCACCGACACCAGACCCGAAGCGGCCTGCGTATGCCCGATATTCGGCTTGGTCGACGTCAAAGCACAGAAACCATGCCGCTCCGATTCCTTACCAAACGCCTCAACCAACGCATTGATCTCGATCGGATCACCCAGCCGCGTCCCAGTGCCATGCGTCACCACATAACCCACCGACTCGACCGGCACCCCCGCCCGCCCGTACACGTCCTCCAACAACCGCACCTGAGCCGCACCACTCGGCGCCGTGATCCCGTTCGTCTTCCCGTCGTAGTTCACCCCGGAACCCACCACCGACGCATACACCCGATGACCACCGGCCTCCGCCACCGACTCCCGCTTCAACACCAGGACGGCCACCGCCTCACCCGGCACCATGCCATCCGCCCGCCGGTCAAACGCCCGGCACACCCCCTCCGCGGAAAGCATCCCCGCACCGGCCATCGCGTCATAACTCCGCGGATCGGCCAGCACGTTCACCCCCGCCACCACCGCCGTGTCGCACTCACCGTGCCGCAGGCTCAGGCACGCCTCGTGCAACGCCACCAGACCCGACGAGCACGCCGTGTTGATGGCCATGCTCGGGCCAGACAGGTTCAGGAAATAGGCCAGGCGGGCCGCCAGGATGGCGTTGCTGTTGGAGGTGACGCCGGCGTCGTCGCCGACCAGGTCCCGGTAGTCGCCCTCCTCGACGCCGACGAAGACCCCGACCCGCTCCCGGGCCAACTCCCCCGGCCCGTAACCGGCGTCCTCCAACGCCGCCCACATCTCCTGCAACAGCAACCGCTGCCGCGGGTCCATGCTCTCCGCCTCGCGCGGCGTGATCTCGAAGAACAGCGGGTCGAACTCCGCCACCCCCGGCAGCACACCCATCCGCCGCTCAGCGCCCCACGCCGGACGCCGATCCGCCGGCACCTCACCCACCACCGACCGACCCTCGACCAGGATCTCCCACAGCTCGTCCACCGAACGCGCGCCCGGGAACCGACCACTCATCCCGACGATGCCGACGCGGTCGGCGCCCGCCTCGGGGGCCGCCGCCCGGGCCGGGGCGCTCATCCGCAGCAGCCGCTGCCGGGAGTCGGCCGCGCGCCGGCCGGCGCGCGGCGGGGTGGCCGCGGCCGGCCGCGCCGGCGTCTCGGCCGCCCTGGGCGCCTCCGGTGCGGGCGCGGGCGCGGCCGGCTCGGCGGCGATGCCGCCCTCGCGGTAGAACGCCTCCAGCAGCTCACCGTTGGCCTCCCGCAGGTGGCCGCCGAGGGCGGCCAGCGTCGGGTGGCTGAAGAACACGTCCGGCGTCAGGTCCAGGCCGAGCCGCTCGCTGAGCACGCCGGCGAACTCCACCAGGCTGATCGAGTCGAAGCCGTAGTCCTGGAGGTTGGCCTCGTCGTCGAGCTTGCCGGCCGGCAGCTTGAGCAGCTGGAAGACGACGTCCTTCAGCTCCCACTCCAGGCACTCGGCCACCGACCAGCCCGCCATCTCGGCCCGCCGCCCCGGACCGGCCGGCGTCTCGACCCGCTCGGTGGGCGCGGCGGCCGGCGCGGCGGCGGGCGCCGGGGCCTCGGCCGGCGCGGTCGCCGGCGCCCGGTCCTCGGCCGTCACCCGCAGCCCGCGGAACCGCACCTGGCTCACGCCGTCCCGGTCCACCAGGTCGATGGCCAGGGTGACCTCGTCGTCCCGCTCGGCGTCGCCGACCACCTCGACGGCGCCCCAGGCCGAGCCGGTGCGGGAGGCGCCGACATAGGTCACCTCGTCCACGCTGAGCGGCCACAGCTCGCGCCCGCCCCAGCCCAGCCGGTCCGCCACCGCGGCCAGGCAGTGGGCGAGCTGACCGGGCACCACGACCGCCTCGGCGCGGCCCTCGGCGCGCGCCGGGGCGAGGTCGACCAGCAGCGCGCCCGGCCGCCGGCCGGAGCGGAAGGCGGCCAGGTCCACGGTCTCGGCCGACGTCTCGGCGGCGGTCAGCACGGTCACCGAGCCGGTGCTGCCGGAGTCCTCCCCCGCGTCGGCGAAGACCGCCCAGTCGTTGGCCCCGCCGGCCGCGCCCGGGTGCAGGTCCACGTGGACCTGCTGGCCCGGGCCGATCACCACCGGCGCGTGCCAGACAACGTCCGTCAGTCGAACGACCGGCGCGGAGTCCCGCCCCCCGTCGCCGCGCTCCTCGGCGGCGAGGATCGCGGCGGCCCGCACCATCTCCAGCTGGGCGGCCTCGGGCAGCACCTTGACACGCGAGGCGTCCGTTCCGTCGAACATGTGGATCTATTCCTCCTGCTATGAGTGGCGCTGCTCAGCGAGTCGTGTTCTCGATGGGGATCAGCAGGTCGTTCAGAAAGGCTTCACGGCCGGTGAACTGGGAGCTGTAGCGGTGGATGACGTTGCCGTCCGGGGTGCGCTCGCGGACCACCGGCTGGAGGCTGGCGCCGGCCGCGTTCACCGCCAGGGCGCGGCCCGGCGCCGCCGGCGCCCAGTACTGCTCGGTGGCGAACGGGTAGCCGGGCAGGCTGACCATGCTCGGCCGCTTCTCCCACAGGCCGTCGAACTGCGGCGGGTAGCCCTGGCTGTAGAACTCGGCCAGCGCGGTGAGGTGGTCGGAGTAGCGGACCGGGTCGTGCCAGACCGACTGGCTGGCCAGCACGAGGCCGTTGATGAGCCGCTCGATGGTCGAGTTGGGGGCGAAGTCCCGACTGACCGCGCCGCGCACCAGGTTGGGGATCTTCGCCCCGTCCGCCGCCTCCCGCAGCAGCCGGACCGCGTCGTCGCGGTCCTGGACCACCACCGCGCAGCGGTGGGTGAAGTGGTGCCGGCCGGTCATCAGGGTGCGGCTGACGGAGGCCAGGAAGCCGGCGCCGGTCTCCTCGGCCGGTCGGGCCGCCAGGTCGTCGGCCAGGTCGGTCAGCCGCTCGTGCAGCGCCTCCTCGGTCTTGGCGGAGAGCAGCAGCAGGTGGTGGCCGGGCGCGGCCGGCGCCGCGCCCCCGATGGCGCCGTGGCCGGCGTCGTGCGCCTGGATCACCACGTGGGCGTTGGTGCCGCTCATGCCGAACGAGCTGACCGCGCCCCGGCGGGGCCGCCCGGGCGTCTCGGGCCAGGCGCGGGCCTCGCGGTTGACGAAGAAGGGGCTGTTCTCCCAGTCGATGTAGTCGCTGAGGTGCTCGCAGTTGATGCTCGGCGGGATGGTGCCCTTGCGCATGGAGGTGACCAGCGCGATCAGGTTGACCAGCCCGGAGGCGGCCATGCTGTGGCCGATGTTGGGCTTGATCGAGGTGAGCGCGCAGTAGCCGGTGAGGTCGGTGCGGGACCGGAAGGCGTCGGCGAGCGCGTTGGTCTCGATCGGGTCGCCGAGCCGGGTGCCGGTGCCGTGCGCGACCAGGTAGTCCAGCGAGTCGGGCGCGATCCGGTGCCGGTCGTAGACGGAGGTCAGCAGCCGGGCCTGGGCCTCGCCGCTGGGCGCGGTGATCCCGTTGGTGCGGCCGTCGTAGTTGACGCCGCTGCCCAGGATCGTGGCATAGATCGGGTTGCCGTCGCGCTCGGCGGCGTGCAGCTTCTTGAGCACCAGCACGGCGACCGCCTCGCCGGGGACCATGCCGTTGGCGCGCTCGTCGAAGGCGTAGCAGGTGCCGTCGGCGGAGAGCATGTTGGCCTTGTCCATGACCAGGTAGTCGTGGGCCGAGGACATCAGGCTGGCGCCGGCCACGATGGCGGTGTCGCAGTCGCCGTACCGCAGGCTGAGGCAGGCCTCGTGCAGGGCCACCAGGCCGGAGGAGCAGGACGTGTTGATGGCCATGCTGGGGCCGTGGAGGTTGAGGAAGTAGGCCAGTCGGGACGCCAGGATCGAGGTGGCGTTGGAGGTGACGGTGGCCTCCTCGTCGACCAGGTAGCGGTAGTCGCCCTCCTCGACACCGACGAAGATGCCGATGTTCTCGCCGGTGCCCGGGCGGCTGCCGTGCCCGGCGTCCTCCAGCGCCCGCCACATCTCCTGGAGCAGCAGCCGCTGGCGCGGGTCCATCAACTCGGCCTCGCGCGGCGAGATCTCGAAGAACAGCGGGTCGAACTCGGCGATGCCGGGCACCGAGCCGAAGCGGGGCGCGGCGCGCTCCGCCACCGACTCGGGCAGCTGCCACCAGGGCTGCCGCTCCTCGGGGACGTCCCCGACGACGCTGCGGCCCTCGGCCAGGATGGACCACAGCTCCTCGACGCCGCGGGCGTCCGGGAACCGGCCGCTGAGCCCGACGATGGCGACCGGCTCGTCCAGCGGGTCGGGCCGGTCGGCGACGGCCGGCCTGGCCGGGGCGGCGAACCGGGCGGAGGCGTGCAGGCGTTCCCGCACGGCGGCGCGGGCCGCCGACGGGTCGGCGACGCCACCCTCCCGGTACCGCTCGTTCATCCGCTCGGTGTGCGCGGTGAGCAGGTGGTGGCTCAGCCGGGTCAGCGTCGGGTGGCTGAAGAACACGTCGGGCGTGATGGTGAAGCCCAGCCGGCCGCTGAGTTCGGCGGCGAACTTGGCGATGTTCAGCGAGTCGATGCCGTAGTTGGCGAGGTTCTCGTCGGCGTCCAGCTCCTCGGCCGGGATGCCGAGCACCCGGCCGGCGGCGTCGGCGACCTCCCAGGCCACGCACTGGGCGACCGTCCAGCCGCGCATCCGCGGCTGCCGGCCCTCGCCGTCGCCGCCCGGGGCGGCGGCGTCGGGGGCCGCCGACGGGGCGGCCTCCGGGACCAGTTCGTTGAGCCGGGCCAGCACGGTGCCGTCGGCAGCGGCCAGTTCGACGGTGACCGGCTGGTCGCCGCCGGCGGCCGCGGTGCCCGGGGTGACCAGCGCCCAGCGCGCCGGCTCGCCGGGTACGGCGAACTCGGCGGCCGGCAGCCGCCAGCCGCGGCCGGCCGCCTCGCCGGCGCCGAGCCGCTGCCAGACGGTGTCCAGCAGGCCGGTCAGCGCGGCGGGCCGCAGCACCAGCCCTGGCTCGGTCGACTCGGCGTCGCCGGCGGGCAGTTCGAGCAGCAGCCGGCCGGGGCCCGGGTAGCCGCGGAGCGCGGCCAGGTCCAGGGCCGGCAGGGCGTCGGCCGGCACCGGGCCGGCGGCGCCGTCGCAGACCAGGTAGGGCTCGTCGGCCGCCGGGACCACGTAGACGGCCCAGTCCACGGCCCAGTCGGCGGCGCCGTCACCGGCCGCCCGCAGATCGACCCGCAGGTCGAGCGGGCCGCCGGCCGCGCTGGCCGGCTCGTACCAGGCGACCTCCTTGATGGCCACCGGCGCCGGCTCGCCGCCCAGGCCCAACACCACGGCGGCGCGGACCAGTTCGAGGAGCGCGCCGGGCAGCAGTCGGCCCCCGGCCGCGGGCTCGAACCACTCCTCCCGGCCGGTGAGGGTGGAGGCGTAGCGGGTGCCGGTGACGTCGGAGACGTTGCGGTGCACCAGCGGGTGCGCCCGGCCGGCGGCCGGTGTCCCCCCGCCGGTGCCCGCGCCGGTCTCGGCCTCGGTGAGCCAGTACTCGGCGTGGTCGAACGGGTAGGGCGGCAGGTCGACCGGGAGCGGCGGGGTGCCGCCCCACAGGGCGCGCAGCGGGCCGGGCGCGTGGCCCTGGCAGTAGGCGCGGCCCAGCTCGGTCAGCGCGGTGGCGCCGCCGTCGGCGGCGACCTCGGCCACCAGGGTCTCGAAGGCGCGCTTGGCGGCGGCGCTGGTGACGTGGTCGCGCGGCACGGTGCCGGCCACCGTCTCGGGCCCGGCCGCCCCGTCGGCGGCCCGGCGCAGCGCGGCGACCGCGTCGGCGCGGTCCCGCACCACCAGGGCGCGGCGGCGGGCGAAGTGGTGCCGGCCGGTGATCAGGGCGTGGCTGACCGAGGCCAGCACGCCGTCCCCGACCTGGGCCGGCAGCGCCTCCAGGTGGTCGGCCAGCAGCCGGAGCTGGTTGCCGAGCGCGGTCTCGGTCCGGGCCGAGAGCAGCAGCAGGTGGGGCCCGGCGGCCGGTTGGGCGGCGAGCGCGGCCAGCTCACCGGCGACCGTGCCGTGCGCCTCCACCACGGCGTGCGCGTTGGTGCCGCTGATGCCGAAGGCGCTGACCGCGCCGCGCCGCGGCGCCGCCCCGTCGGCCGGCCAGGCGCGGGCCCGCTGGTTGACGTAGAACGGGCTGTCGGCCCAGTCGACGAAGTCGCTGACCTCGTCGCACTCGATGCTGGGCGGGATGGTCTCGTGCCGCATGCCGAGCACCAGGCTGATCAGGCTGACCAGGCCGGAGGCGGCCTGCGCGTGGCCGACGTTGGGCTTGGTCGAGGTCAGCGCGCAGAAGGCGCGGCGCTCGGTGTCCGGCCGGAACGCCTCGGCGAGCGCGTTGATCTCGACCGGGTCGCCCAGCCGGGTGCCGGTGCCGTGCGTCACCAGGTGGCCCAGCGACTCGGGGGTGATCCCGGCGCGCCGGTAGACGTCCCGCAACAGCCGGGTCTGGGCCTGCCCGTTGGGCGCGGTGATGCCGTTGGTCCGGCCGTCGTTGTTGACGCCGGTGGCCAGGATGTTGGCGTGCACCCGATCGCCGTCCCGCTCGGCGAGGTCGCGCCGGCGGAGCACCACCACGGCCACCGCCTCGCCGGGCACCATGCCGTCGGCCTTCCGGTCGAAGGCCCGGCAGGCGCCGGTCGGGGAGAGCATCCCGGCGCCGGTCATGGTGTCGTACTCGCGCGGGGTGGCGTGCACGTTGGCGCTGGCCACGATCGCGGTGTCGCAGTCGCCGTTGCGCAGGCTCAGGCAGGCGTCGTGCAGCGCCACCAGGCCGGAGGAGCAGGCGGTGTTGAGGGCGACGCTGGGGCCGGTCAGGTTGAGGAAGTAGGAGAGGCGGGCGGCGAGCACCGCGTTGTGGTTGGCGGTGATGTTCTCCTCGGCGGCGTCCCCGGTCGCGGTCAGCAGCCGGTAGTCGCCGTCCTCGATGCCGACGAACACCCCGACCTTCTCGGCGGCGAGGCGCTCCGCGCCGTGCCCGGCGTCCTCCAGCGCGTGCCACATCTCCTCCAACAGCAGCCGCTGCCGGGGGTCGAGGGCGGCGGCCTCGCTGGGCGCTATCTCGAAGAACAGCGGGTCGAACTCGGCGACGCCGGGCAGCGCGCCCATGGTGCGCGGCTTCCCGTCCGCCCACCAGGCGTGCCGCTCGCGCGGCATCGGGCCGAGCGCGCCACGCCCCTCGGCGAGCAGCGTCCACAGCTCGTCGACGGAGCGGGCGGCGGGGAACCGGCCGCTCATGCCGATGATGGAGACCTGCTCGGCGACCGGCCCGGCGAGGCCGGGCGCCGGGCGGCCGGGGCGGGGCAGCACGGCGGCCGGCGGCGGGCCGGCGGGAGCCGGCGCGGCCGGGGCAACGGGCGGGGCGGCGGCCGGAGTCGGCGCGGCGACGGGCGCGGCGGCCCGGGGCTGGGGGGTGCCCTGGGCGGCGAAGCGGCTGCCGTCGCCGCGCCGGGTCCGCAGCCGCGCCCCACGCCGCTCGCCCGCCGGCTCGGCGGGCGCGGGCGGTTCGGCGGGAGCGGGCGCGGACGTCTCGGTGGGGGCCGGAGCATAGCGCTCGGCCAGCGTGGCCTGGTGCCGCTCCAGCAGGAACGCGTGCAGCGAGCCCAGGCTCGGGTAGCTGAAGAACAGGTCGGGGGTGACGGAGACGCCCAGCCGTTCGGCGAGCACCCCGGCGAACTCCACCAGCGTGATGGAGTCGAAGCCGAAGTCCCGCAGGTTCTCGTCCGGGGCCAGCCGGTCCGCCGGGATGCGGAGGATCTGGCTGACCGCCTCGCCCAGCTCGCGCCGCAGTTCGTCGGCCGGGTCGGCGCCGGTCGGGGCGGCGGCCACCGGCTCGGCCGGCTCGGCCGGCTCCGCCGGGACCCGCAGGATGGTCCTGATCCGGTCCCGCTGCCCGGCCATCACCAGGTAGCCGGCGTCCGGCCGGGTCAGCAGCTCACGCAGCACCGCGGTGCCCTCCGTCGGCTCCAGGTAGCGCTGGCCGCTGGAGCGCAGGTAGAAGTCCCCGCTGTCGGCGTCCGCCAGGTTCATGCCGTCGCTGCGCCACAGCGGCCAGTTGACCGCCAGCCGGCGCGGCCCGCCCGGCCGGTGCCGGGCCAACAGCCGGGCGTGGCTGGACTGGTAGCGGTTGCCGACGGCGTAGTCGCAGGAGCCGAAGTCGCCGAGCACGGCGGCGCTGGAGGAGAAGTAGCAGACGAAGTCCGGTACCACGCCCGTGGCCTCCAGGGCGTCCTCCAGGTTGCGGGTGCCGGCCACCTTCGGCGCCAGGACGGCGGCGAAGGTGGCCGCGTCCCGGTCGGCGATGTTGCCGTGCCGCTCCACCCCGGCGGCGTGCAGCACGCCGTCGAGCCGGCCGAAGCGGGCCACCGCGTCGGTGACGGCGGCGGTCAGCGCGGTGGCGTCGGCGACGTCCGCCTGCCGGTAGAGGGTGTCGGCGGCGCCGGCGGCGGCCAGCGCGGCGAGCCGCTCGGCGACCCGGGGGTCGTCCTGCGGGCGGCGGCCCAGCAGGACCAGCCGGGCCTGGTACCGCTCGGCCAGCCAGGTCGCGAAGATCGTGCCCAGGCCGCCGGTCCCGCCGGTGATCAGGTAGGTGCCGCCGGTGCGCAGCGGCTCCTGGGCGCCGGGCGGCGGCTGCTGGTCGACCGGCCGCACCCGCTGCTCGTGCCGCCGGCCGCCGGTGTAGAGGGCGCTGGCCGGGCGGGCCGCCTGGAGCTCCCTGGCCAGCGCCTCGGGCAGCTCGGTGGCCGGCGCGGTGCCGCCGTCCAGGCACAGCACGCTGAGGGCGGTGCCGGGGACGACCAGGCCGATGGACCGCTCGAAGCCCAGCCAGGACTCCACGGCGGCCCGCTCCCGGTCGTCGGTGAAGGTGCCGCCGAAGACGATCCTGGCCGGCACCCGCCCCTCCCGGACGCCGTCCGAGGCGAGCACCCGCAGCAGCGCCCGCAGCGGGTCGGGGTCAGCCAGCACGGCGCGGCCGGCGCCGGCCTCGGTGCCCCACAGGTGGGCGATGACGTCCACCTGGCCGTGCTCGGCCGCGACCGCGGCCAGCAGCGCCCGGTAAGCGCCGGTCAGGTCGCCGCCCAGCTCGTACCGGTCGGCGGCGAGCCGCCGGAAGCCGGCTCCCGGCACCGCCCAGACGATCGTCAGACCGGGCTGGTCGGCGGTCAACCGCCGCCGGATCTCGGCCTGTTGTCCCTCGTCGGAGAGCAGGACGAGGGCGCACCCGTACCGGGTGGCCGGGCTCGCCGGCACCGCCGGCACCGCCTCCCAGTCCTCGGTGAACAGGTGCAGGTCGTCCGGGATGCTCACGTCCGGGCGGGTCATCGTGCCCCCTCATTTCTGTGGGCGAAACGGATACCGGACAGGCGGACCAGCAGCCGGCCGTCCCTGTCACGCATGGCGAGGTCGAGCGCCTGGGGCGACGCCCCGGCGGTGATGACCGCGTAGGCCGCGGCCGGGCCACGGCCGTGGAAGGTGACCTCGTCGACGCTGAGCGGGGCCACCGCGCCCGCCCCGGCCGGGGTGCCGCAGACTGCGGCCACCTGGAGGGCGGCGGCGAGCGGCACCGGGTGGGCGACGAAGCCGGTGGGGTCGCCGGCCTCGGCGGGCAGCCGCAGCTCGGCCAGCACGTGCGCCGTGCCACGGCGCACCGTGGTCACCGCCCGGTAGGCGGCGCCCCAGCGGAGCCCGGCGGCGGCCAGCGCGGCGTCCAGTTCGGCGGCGGTCAGCACCGGTTCGGTGCCGTCCGTCAGCAGTCGCGGGTCGATCTGGTCGCCCGCGTCCCAGGCCACCAGCGCGGCCTGGCCCTGGCAGTGCACCCGCACGTCGTCGGCCTGGTCCGGGCCGCCGGCGGCCGGCTGGTAGCAGTCGAACTCGACCAGCCCGTCCGGCCCCTGGACCAGCGCGATGTCCACCGGCGCCGGGTCCTCCGGCCGGTGCGTGTAGGACTCGTACCAGGCCAGGTCGGCGAGCCGGACGCCGAGGTGGTCGGCGTCCTGGCCGTGCGCGAGGGCGACGGCGGCCCTGGCCGCCTCGATCCACCCGGCGGCCGGCAACGAGGCGGCCTCACCCAGCAGGTGGTCCCGCAGGAACGGCTCCCGGCCGCTCCACCGGGACCGGAACCGCTCCTCCCGGAAGTCGGAGACGTTCTCCCGCACCAGCGGGTGCGGGGCCCCGGCCCCGGCCTCGGCCGGAACGGGCAGCGCCTGGTCGGCCGGCACGCCGCCGGCCCACCGGTCGAGCAGCGTCCTGGCGTGCTCGCCGGCCGCCAGCAGGCCGTCGACGAAGCCGCGCAGGTCCGCGTCGCCCAGCGCCGGCGCGCCGGCCACCGGGGCGGTGGCCTCGGACGCCCCGGGGGCGGGGCGCAGCCAGTACCGCTCGCGGGCGAACGGGTAGCCGGGCAGCGCCGCGTGCCGCAGCGGCCCGTCGTACAGCTGGGCCCAGTCCACGTCGGCACCGGCCACCCAGGCGGCGGCCAGCGCCGGCAGGTCGCGGCGGCGCAGCGCGTCGGCGACGGCCGCGCGGTCCGGCCGGTCGGCCGGGCCGGCGCCGGCGCCGCTCCAGCAGTCCACCGTCGGCGGGCTGCCCTGGGCGGCGGCGGTCAGCACGTCGGCCAGCTGGTGCGGGTCGCGGGCCAGCACGGCCAGCCGGCGGCCCAACGGCTGCCGCCGGACCCCGAGTTGGTAGGCGATCTCGGAGAGCCGGAGCCGGTCGGCGCCGTTCTTGACGGCGGTCGCCAGGTTGGCGCAGTGCTCCCGCAGCCGCTCGGCGTCCTTGGCGGAGACCACCACCAGGTACGCGCCCTCGACCGGGCCCCTGGGGGCCAGCGGGCCGGTGTACTCCTCGACCACCACGTGGGCGTTGGAGCCGCCGGCGCCGTAGCAGGTGACGCCGGCGCGGCGCGGCAGGGTGCTGCCGTCCGGCGCGGTCTTCGCCGGCCAGGGCACGGTCGCCCGCGGGATGTGGAAGCCGCCGGCGGCCAGGTCGATCCTGGGGTTGACGGTCTCCGAGTGCAGCGACGGCACCAGCTCGCCGTGGCGCAGCTGGAGCAGCACCTTGGTGAGGCTGGCGACGCCCGAGGCCCCCTCCAGGTGGCCGATGTTGGTCTTCACCGAGCCGACCGCGCAGCCGTCGGCCGCGCCGCCCGGCGCGGCGCCGGTGGCGCTGTCCTGGGCGAACGCCCGGCTCAGGCCGGCCAGTTCGACCGGGTCGCCGAGGGCGGTGCCGGTGCCGTGCGCCTCCACGTAGCCGACGGTGTCGTGCGGCACGCCGGCGGCGCGCAGCGCGGTGCCGACCACCTCGGCGTGGGCGCGCGGGTTCGGCACGGTGAAGCCGTTGGCGCGCCCGCCGTGGTTGACGGCGGAGCCGCGGATCACGCCGTGGATCTGGTCCCCGTCGGCGATCGCGTCGCGCAGCGGCTTGAGCACCAGCGCGCCGACCCCCTCGCCCGGCACGAAGCCGTCGGCGTCGGCGCCGAAGCTGCGGCACCGGCCGGTGGGCGAGAGCATCTTGAGCTGGCCGAGCCAGTCGTACTTGGCCGGGTGCAGGTAGAGGTTGACGCCACCGACCAGGGCCAGCCGGCACTCGCCGCGGCGCAGGCTGGCGGCGGCCAGGTGGACGGCGCTGAGCGAGGCGGCGCAGGCGGTGTCGACGGGCACGCTGGGGCCGCGCAGGTCCAGGCCGTAGGAGACCCGGTTGGCGATGGACCACAGGGTGGAGGTCGGCACCTCGTGACCGCCGGCCCGCCAGTGGTCGGGGCCCCACAGCTGGTAGGTCTGGGTGGTGACGCCCACGAAGACGCCGACCTGCCGCTCGCCGGGCACGTCCGGGTCGCCGAGCCGGTGCGGCGGGTAGCCGGCGTCCTCGAACGCGGTCCAGGCGGTCTGCAGGAAGAGCCGTTCCTGGGGGTCCATCACCTCCGCCTCGCGCGGGGAGATGCCGAAGAACAGCGGGTCGAAGGCGTCCACGTCGTCGAGGAAGCCGCCGGCGCGGGTGACGCCGTCGGCCGGGTCGCCGGCCGGGCGGGCGGCCCGGTCCCAGCGCCCGTCGGGCACCTCGGTGACGCAGTCCCGGCCGGCCCGCAGGTTCTCCCAGAAGGCGTCCAGGTCGTCGGCTCGCGGGTAGCGGCCGGCCATCCCGATGACGGCGATCCCGTCCGCCGCCGGGTCGTCGGCCGCGACGGGCTCGGCGACCCCGGGGGCGGTGGTGGGCACGGCCGGGGCGACGGTGCCGACCTGGGCGGCGGCCGGCTCGGTGGCCGGGGCGGCGGTCGGGGCGGCGGTCGGGGCCTGGTCGGCGTACCGGGCCGCCAGCGCGGCCGGGTGGTAGCCGGCCAGCGCCTCGGCGACCTGGCTGATGGTGCGGCACTCGAAGAGCAGGGTGTGCGGGATACTGCCCAGCTCGCGCTCCACCTGGGAGTTGAACTGGCCGATGGTGATGGAGTCCACGCCGTACTCGTCGAAGCCGAGCGCGGTGTCGATCTGCCGCTCCGGCACGCCGAGCAGCTCGGAGAAGAGCGTCACCACGTAGCGGGTGGCGTACTCGCCGGCCGAGGCGGCCGAGGCGGCCGGCCCGGCGTCCTGGGTCGCCGGCTCGGCGGCCGGCGGCGCGAACGGCGCGGCCCCGGCCAGCAGTTCGGCGGCCGACCCGGGGGCGCCGTAGACCAGCACCCGGTGCCCGCCGGGGCCGGCCAGCAGCGTCTCCAGCGCCGCCAGGCCGACCGGCGCCGGCATCGGGGCCAGGCCACGGTCGCGGCGGAAGACGGTGGTCACGTCGTCACCGACGGCCATGCCACCGCCCTCCCACAGCGGCCAACCGACGCTGACCGTGCGGCCGTTGACCTCGCCGGCCGCCCGGCGCCGCTCCCGGTCCAGGGCGTAGGCGTCGAGGTAGGCGTTGGCGGCGGCGTAGTCGGTCTGGCCGGGGTTGCCGGCCACCGCGACCACCGAGGAGAACAGCACGAAGAAGTCCAGCGGCTCGGCGCCGGTCGCCTCGTCCAGGTGCCGGGTGGCCAGCGTCTTGGGGGCCAGCACGGCGGCCAGCTGGTCCGGCGTCTTGTGCCGCAGCAGGCCGTCCCGGAGCACCCCGGCGGAGTGCAGCACGCCGGTGAGGCCGCCGTGCCGGCGGCGGATCTCGGCGACCAGCCCGGCGGCGCCGGCCGGGTCGGCCAGGTCGGCGGCGAGGTACTCGACGCGGCCGGGGGCCCCGTCCCGCAGCTCGGCCAGCTCGGCGGCGCGCTCCTCGGGCGCGCTGCGCCCGGTGAGCACCACCCGGGTGCCGGGGGTGCGCAGCAGCTGCCCGGCGACCAGCCGGCCGAGACCGCCGGCGCCGCCGGTCACCAGGTAGACGCCGCCCTCGCGGAGCGCGGGCCGGCCGGTCGGGGCGACGGCCGGGAAGGGCGCCTCGGTGAAGCGCTCCTCCGCCCGCTCCCCGTCCTGGTGGCGCACCGCGTCGGCCGGGGTGTCCAGGGCGAGTTCGGCGACGGCCAGCCGCCACAGCTCCGGGTCGTCGACGCCCCGCCCGGCGGTCAGCACCCGGGCCCGCACCCGGCTGGTCTCGCGCCGCAGCGAGCGGCCCAGGCCGGTGACGGCGGCCGCCTCGGGCGGGATGCCGGCGTCCGGGCCCGGGCGGACGCCGAGCAGCACGGCCCGCCCGCCGGGCGTGCCGGCGTCCCGCTCGACCAGGGCGCGGGCCAGTTGGCTGGCGGCGTGCACGGTCTCGGCGAGCCGCCGCTCGGCGGTGCCGTCCGGGTCCGGCTCGATCAGCTGCAACACGGCGGTCGGCGCCGGGCCTTCGGCGGCCAGCTCGGTGAACAGCCGGTCCCAGTCGTCGGGTTGGTCGGGGCGGACCCGCCAGCCGTCGTCGGCGCGGCCGAACTCGGCGGCCAGCCGCACCCAGTGCGTCCGCGCGTCGCCGAGCGCCGCCGCGGCGGCCGGCCTGGCGGCGGCCCAGGCGTGCTCGGGCAGCACCACCAGCAGCGGGCCGGCGGGCGCCGGCAGCGGAGTGCCGGCGGCCGGCACCCAGTGCGCGGCCGGCTCCAGCAGCCGGTGGCCGGTGTCGGCGACCGGCGCGACGGTGCCGGCCGTCCCGGCGTTGGCCTCGACGGCGGCATCCGGGCGGGCGGCTGGCGCCCGGTGGGTGACCCGCACGAACTCGGTGGTGGGCAGCGGCACCGCGCGGCGCGGCCCGGCGTCCAGGAACCGGCGCCAGTCGACGGACACGCCGCCGCGCCACAGCGCCAGCAGCGGCTCGGCCAACAGGTCGGCGAACGCGTCGTCGCCGTCGACCACCACGTCGGCGGGGCCGGTGGCGCCCGGCTCGCCCAGCCACAGGGTCGCCGTGTCGGGCTCGGTGGCGGCCGGCGCCGGCGCCGCGGCCCAGGCGCGCAGCAGCTCGGGGTCGGCCGGCATGCCGGCGCGGGCGCGCAGCCGCGGGAAGTCGCCGGCCGGCGCCGGGCCGCCGGTGCGGGCCCGCAGGTCGGCGGCGACCGCGGCGCGGGCCTCCGCGCCGCCGGTGAGCAGCGCCGGCAGGTGCGCCCTGGTCAACACCCCGGCGGCCAGCAGGTCGAGGATCTCGCGGGCCCGTGGCTCGGCGACCATCAGGTCGCGCGGCAGGCTCCACTTGCGGTCCACCAGGTCCAGGGCGTGCTGGGTGGCCAGCACGCGGAAGACCTCGCCGGCCCCGGTCGCGCCGGCCGGCGGCTCCGCCCAGCCGGCCCGCTCCAGCGGCAGCCGCCAGTCGTCCCGGTCCTGCCGCGCCAACTCCTGGTTCCAGGCGCGCAGATGGCCGCGGAAGGTGTGCTGCCCCTCGACCAGCCCGGCGGCCTTGGCCCACACCGCGGCGGTCTCCTCGGCGCCCAGCGTGAGCCCGTCGAACAGCTCGGCCAGGTACTCCTCGTCCCAGGGGTGGACGGGGTAGGTGTGGCCGGTCAGCGGCTCGGTGAAGGGCAGTCGGGGCGCCTGGGGCTCGATGGTCGCCGGCGCGTCGTCCTTGGCGAGGTCGGCCGCGGTGGACCAGTCCAGGGTGCCGACGGCGGCCAGCGCCGGCCAGACGCCGGCGCCGTGGCCGGTGACGGTGTCGGGCGCCAGGCCGGCGCGCACCAGCACCCGGACGGTGAGCAGGGCGAAGACCAGCTCGGCGCGGCGGCCCCGCTCGCCCTGCCGCAGGGCGCGCAGCGCGCTGGCGGCGGGCCCGGAGCCGGCCCGGAACTCCTCGACGACCTCGGCGTAGGCGGGCGAGGCCAGCAGCTCGCGCAGCCGGGCCCGGGACGGCGGGCGGAGCCGGCCGACGGCCAGCCGCCAGCGGCGCTCGACGGGCGGCTCGCCCTCGCCGGCCGCCGCGACCAGCGCGGCGATCTCCTCGGGCCCGCTGACCAGGCCGCCGAACCGGACCTGGGCGTGTTCCCGGCCGACGGCCAGGGTGTGGCTGACGTCGGCGGTGGCGGCCAGCGCCCAGTCGGGGGCGGCGGTCAGGGCGCGCCACCGGTCGAGCAGCCGGCGCAGCGACTCGGGCGACCTGGCGGAGAGCAGGAACGGGTACCGGCGCGGGGTGCCGTCGGCGTCCGCCGGGGCCGGCTCGGGGGTGGGCAGCGCGGCGCCGGCCGCCGGCCGGTACTCCTCCACCACCAGGTGGGAGTTGACGCCGCCCATGCCGAAGGAGCTGACGCCGGCCCGCAGCGGCGCGCCCGCGGTGTGCGGGTGCCAGTCGGTCGGCTCGGTGGTGATCTCGAACGGGCTGCCGTCGAGCTTGATCAGCGGGTTGAGCGCTGTGATGTGGATGCTGGGCGGCACCCGCCGCTCGGCCATCATCATCAGCACCTTGATCAGCCCGGCGACGCCGGCGGCGGCCTCCAGGTGGCCGATGTTGGGCTTGACCGAGCCGACGTGGCACCAGCCGGCGTCGTCCGAGGCGGCCCCGAAGACCTGGCGGAGCGCCTCCACCTCGATCGGGTCGCCGAGCGAGGTGCCGGTGCCGTGCGCCTCGACGTAGGTGATGGTGCGCGGGTCGGTGCCGGCGCGGGCCAGCGCCGCGGTGATGACCTCCCGCTGGGAGGCGACGGTGGGGGCGGTGATGGTGGCCCGGCTGCCGCCGTGGTTGACGGCGCTGCCGGTGAGCACGCCGTAGATGTGGTCGCCGTCCCGGACCGCGTCGTCCAGCCGGCGCAGCAGCACCATGCCCACGCCGTCGCCCGGCACGTAGCCGTCGGCGTCCTCGGAGAAGGTCCGGCAGTGCCCGGTGGGGCTGAGCATCCGCGCCTTGGAGAACGAGATGTACTTCCACGGGTGGAGGTTGAGGTTGACGCCGCCGGCCAGGGCGAAGTCCGCCTCGTCGTCGCGGAGCGCCCCGATGGCCAGGTGGATGGCGACCAGCGACGAGGCGCAGGCCGCGTCGACGGAGACGCTGGGGCCGCGCAGGCCGAGCGTGTGGGAGAGCCGGTTGGCCATCAGGCAGTCGTAGCCGCCGAGCGCCGAGTGGCTCTCCACCGCCTCGGTGTCGCGGGCCGACTCCTGGAGGTGGTCGCGGGACATCGCGCCGACGTAGACGGCGGTCCTGGTGGCGCGCAGCGCGTCCAGCGGGGTGCCGGCGTCCTCCAGGCAGTGCCAGGTCTCCTCCAGCAGCAGCCGCTGCTGGGGGTCGGTCTGGGCGGCCTCGCGCGGGGAGATCCGGAAGAAGGAGTGGTCGAAGTCGTAGGGGTCGGCGACCTGGCCGGCCCACTTGCTGAGGGTCTTGCCCGGTTCGGCCACGTCCGGCGAGTAGTACCGGGCCGGGTCCCAGCGGTCGGGCGAGATCTCGGTGGTGGAGGCGCGGCCGGCCAGCAGGTTGGCCACGTAGGCGCGGTGGTCGGGGGCGTCCGGCAGCCGGCAGCCGATGCCGGTGACGGCGATGGCCACGCCGGGGGTGGAGTCCTGGGTGGGTGCGTTCATCGTGCGCGGGTCACCTCTCCGCTCGCGCGCGGGGTCGGGTGGACGCTCGGCGATGGCTGCGCCAGCACGTCGTTCTCCTTGCTCGTGGGCCTCGGGTGGTTCGTGGGCCTCATGCCGGGCCCTCGTCCGCGCGGCGGCCGGGGTGCGGGCCGCCCTGCTCCCAGGGGTAGATGCCGTGTTCGACGAAGCGGGTGATGCGCTCCAGGTTGCGGGGGTCGGAGAAGATCTCCAGGTTGGCGGCGATCGCCGGCTCCCGGTGCCGGCCGACCGGGGCCAGCTCGGTGCTCATGAAGCGCTTGTAGCGGGCGATGCCGTCCACCGACAACTTGCCGAGCCGGCCCAGGTGTTGGGCGAGCAGCGGGCCGCCGCGCTCGGCGCAGGCGTCCACCAGCCCCCACTCGGCCGCCTGCCTGGCGTCCACCGAACGGGTGGTCAGCGTCAGGTAGTTGGCCCGCTGGAAGCCGACCCGCCGGGTGAGGAACGGCAGCACCATCGCCGGGTAGAGCCCGAAGAGCAGCTCGGAGAGCCCGAAGGTGGCGCTGGTGTCGGCGATCGCCACGTCGCTGGCGGCGACGAAGCCGACGCCGCCCGCGTTGGTCTTCCCCCGCACGTGGGCGACGGTGACGAAGGGGCCGGTCGCCATGCGCAGCCAGAGGTCGAACAGCGGCGCCGGGTCGTACTCGGCGGCCGGCTCCGACCCCACCGGCGCCTGCCCCTCGGCGACGGCGGTGAAGTCGGCGCCCACGCAGAACACCTCGGGTGAGCCCTCGAAGACGACCACGCCGACGCCGTCCCGCGCGCAGTCGTCGAGGACCGCGTGGCACTCCCTGACCAGGGTGTCGTTGATGGCGTTCTCCCGCTCGGGGCGGTCGAACCGCACGCGGCAGACCTGGCCCTGGCGCCGCACCCGTATCGTTTCGTGGTCCATTCAGGCGGTACCCACCGCGGCCAGCCGGCGGCCGAGGACGGCGGCGGCCTCGTCGAGCAGCCGGCCGTTGATCTCGGCGACGTGCCGGCGGCGCCAGTCCTCCCACTCGGTGCCCTTCACCCACTGGTTGAAGGCGCCGAGCGCGGGACCGCAGTGCACCTGGAAGTCGACCCGGCCGTCGTCGTCGCCGCTGAGCGCCTGGCGGGTCGAGTTGGCGAAGTACCACTTGAAGACGAGCGCCATCTTGTGCTTCGGGTCCTGCTCGGCCTTCTCGATCTCGGCCGCCGGGTGGTGGGCCCGGACGTCGGCGTAGACCTCGTCGAAGCTCTTCCTGAAGTAGCGGGTCTGGAGCTGCCGGGCGGCCGTCGCGTCCAGCTGCTCCAGGGCGTCGTACCGCTTGTACAGCTCGTACAGCTTGTTGGCGCGGGCCGGGAAGAGGACGCCCCGCTTGAGCACCTGCACCCGGCCGCCGACCTCGAAGCCGTCGCCCGAGGGCGCGTAGTCGGTGTCCTGGATGTTGATGTCCTGGAGCAGGTCCTTGACCAGGTCGCTGGTGCCGGCCTCGACGGTGCACTGGTTGATGGAGCCGGTGGTGACGAAGTCCGCGCCCATCAGGAAGCAGGCCGCGGCCGCGTCGGGGGTGCCGATGCCGCCGGCGGCGCCCAGCCGGATCGGCCGCCGGTAGCCGTGCTCGGCCACCAGATCGTCGCGCAGCCGGCGGATGGCGGGCAGCAGGGTGAGGGCGACGCCCTGGTCGGTGTGGCCGCCGGAGTCGGCCTCCAGGCAGAGGTCGTCGGCGACCGGCAGCTCGCCGGCCAACTCGGCCTCGGCGGCCGTGATCCGGCCCTGCTCCAGCAGTTGGGCGACGAGCCGGGCGGGGGCCGGGCTGAGGAAGGCGCGGGCGATCTCGGGCCGGGAGACCTTGGCGATGACCCGGTTGCGGGCCACCACCTGGCCGTCGGCGGCGCGGGTCAGGCCGGCCAGCCGGTAGCGGACCAGGGCCGGCGTCATGGCGATGAACGAGGACGCCTCCACCACCCGCACGTCGTGCCGGAGGCAGATGTCGACCAGGGCCTCCTCGCGCTCCGGACGGGCCCGGTCGGAGACCAGGTTGACGCCGAACGGCTCGCCGGCGGTGAGTTGGCCGCGCAGGTGCCGCAGGTCGGCCTCGACCCGCTCGGGGGCCTGCCCCGCGGTGCCGAGGAAGCCGAGCATGCCGCCCCTGGCGACGGCGGCGACCAGCTCGGCCGAGGCGATGCCGCGGTACATGCCGCCGGCCACGCAGGCGTAGCGCAGGCCGTAGTCCCGCTTGAAGCTGACGCTGCCCAGGTCGGCGGCGGTGACCCGCAGGCCGCTGCCCGCGGCGGCCGGCCCCGCGTCGGCCAGCGCCGGCGGGGCGGCCTGGGCCGGGGCGGTGCCGGCGGTGGCCGCGGGGGCGGTCGCCGGCTCGGTCTCCTCGTCGGCGACGATCAGCGGCCCGGCCTCCCGGCGGATGCTGCGCACCAGGCTGGTCAGCACCCGCCCGGGACCCACCTGGAGCAGCTCCTCCTCGCCCTTGCCGAGCAGGTAGCGGATGCTCTCGCTCCACCGGACGCCGGAGGAGATCTGGGAGACCAGCGTCTCGACCACCCGGTCGGCCCGGTAGGGACGGGCGGTGACGTTGGCGATGACCGGGATCCTCGGGGCGGAGACGGCGAACCGCTCGACGTGCGCGGTGAACTCCAGCTGGGCCTCGGCCATGTAGCGGGAGTGGAAGGCGCCGCTGACCGCGAGCGGCCGGAACATCCGCGCCTGCGCGGCCTTGAAGACCGCCTCGGCCCGCTCGATGTCCTCCCGCAGGCCGGAGACGACTATCTGGGAGGGCGAGTTGAGGTTGGCGACGTCGATGGTGTCGAGGCCGGACTCCCGCAGGATGTCGCGGACCTCCTTCTCGTCCAGCCCCACCACGGCGGCCATGCCGCCGCCCTGGGCCTGGCCCATCAGCTCGCCGCGCCGCTTGACCAGCCGCAGCCCGGTGGCGAAGTCGAACGCGCCGGCGGCGACGAGGGCGTTGTACTCACCCAGGCTGTGGCCGGCGACGTAGTCGGGCTCCGGCTTGCCGTCCGCCAGCAGCCGGCGGTAGCTCAACTCGTTGACCACGAAGAGCGCCGGCTGGGTGTACTGGGTGTGGTTGAGCCGCTCCTCGGGACCCTCCAGGGCGAGGGAGCGGATGGAGTACCCGAGGATCTCGTCCGCGACGTCCGTCAGGTCCCTGAAGTCGTCGAAGAGGTCGGCGCCCATGCCAAGGGTCTGGGATCCCTGACCCGGGAAGAGGTAAGCCACCATGGTGGGGTGTCCTTCCTTTCACGCACCCATGTGAAGCTGGATTACCTGTCCGGGCAGCACTGTTCAGCACACTCGCGTGGGGAGCCGAACCAGCTGCCACAAGCAGACAGGACGTACCGCGAGGAACCCGCAGCCCCACCATCGAGCGCCGGGTGTCCGGGTGCTTCCGCCGACTTGGGGAGCCGGCGGGGGGAGTAAGCGACCACGGCCACTTGGCCTCTGGGTACGACGGGTCAGTAAAAGCTCTTTTCGATTCGTTCACAACTGGTATACCACAGTCCCGACCGAGGAATATTTCATCCCGTCAGGCGGACCGTGAACAACAGAGAGGCCCCGAAAAAGACTCGGGATGGGGTTGCCTCACATACCACCGAAACGAATCCGCGAGGTTACACGGAGGACACTAAACCGCCTCGGCTCGACACGGCCGAGCAACGCGTGGTCCGTCGTCTACGAACTCTGGTCCTACCCATGTGTCAGCGCTCCCCCGTAGAGCTATGAGAAATGTTGTTCAGCCGGGCCGTGGTCAGACCCACCACACCGGACGGACCCGCCCACCAGCCAGCACGACTGGGGTGAACTGGGCGTTACCAGCGATGTTCGGTCTCACCACGCACATCGGAACAGACGCCAGCGACGCCTCGGCAGTTCCCGTGGAACCGCGCGTCATTCCATCGCACCGAGCACCGCCGCCGCAACCCGGGCCGACGGCCGGTTACCGGATCGAGACGGGTCACCACACCGCACGATTGTCCGCCAAATCCCCCCAAACAATGCCCACCGGCCATACATCCCCTTACGCACCTTGCCGACGCTTGCCCGCTTGTGCAGCTGAGTGCAGAAATCGGAACTCGGACGTCCGTTTTCGGCAGTAGCGGCCAGACCGCCCCAGTGGCCCCGCTGTCACGAATTGTCGACAGATGTCCCGGTCGGTTGACCCTCAATGCGGCGCTCGGCTAGGGTCCGGCCGTTATTCGGTATTAGGCTGCACTCGGTAGTGGGCAGTCACGCGTTCGTTGACGCGTAAATTTCACGAGAATGCAACCGGGGGATAAGAGACATGCCGAACACGGTGTACCTGCTCGGCGGCCAGGGATCGCAGTACTTCGGGATGGTCTCCTCCCTCTACCAGGAGAACACCGAGTTCCGCCGCTCCATGGACCGGCTGGACGCCGCCTACCGCGACCGCTTCGGCGGCTCCGTCCTGGAGTACCTCTACGACCCGCGGCGCGGGCTGGGTGACCCGCAGGACGACCTCCCCCGCTCCAACGCCGCGATCTTGATGGTCGAGTACGCGCTGGCCGAGCTGCTCACCTCGCACGGCGTCCGCCCGGACGTGCTGGTCGGCGCCAGCCTGGGCGAGTTCACCGCCATGGCCATCGCGGGCCTGGCCCCCGTGGAGGACGTGCTCGGCTTCGTGGTCGAGGCGGCCCGGCTGCTGCTGACCGCGGTGCCCGCCGGCGGCATGCTCACCGTGCTGGGCAACCCGGGCCTCTTCGAGGAGCTGCCCGCCCTGCACCAGCACACCGAGTTGGCCTCGGTCAACCACGACAACCACTTCGTGCTCAGCGGCGACACCGGCGGCCTCGCCCGCGCCGCCAACGTGCTCAAGGAACGCGGCCTGATGACCGTCGCGTTGCCGGTGCGCGTCCCGTTCCACTCCTCGCTGCTGGACCGGGTGCGCGAGCAGGTCACCGAACTGGCCGCGCGTTCCCTCGGGTTCGGTGCCACGCCGGCCGCGCCGCACCCCGGCGCCCCGGTGCTGGTCTCCTCCACCACCGCCGACGTCACCCCGGGCTGGGGCGCCGCCGACTGCTTCGAGATCCTGCGCCGCCCGATCGCGTTCACCAAGGCGCTCGGCGCCGTACCCGGGGCGGCCGACGCCCGCTACGTCGACCTGACCCCGTCCTCGACGCTCGCCACCCTCATGAAGACCAGTCACCGCGGCCACCGCGGCTTCCCGATCAGCACCCCGTTCGGCACCGAGCCGGCCCTGCTCAAGGCCGTGCTGGCCGAACTGCGGCCGTGAGCGCCCGCAACGGCGTCGCCGTCACCGGGCTCGGCGTCCAGTCGGCGCTGGGCGCCGGGCTGGCGGCGTTCACCGCCGGGCTGCGCGCCGGCGTGCCCGCGGTGACCTTCGAGCCGCCGGCCGACGACCTGCCGCCGACGCTGGGCGTCGCGGCCCGGCTGGGCCCGTCGCCGGCCGGGCCGCCGCCCGGCACCGACCCGGCCACCGCGGCCCGGCTGGCCCCGCTGCTGCGCCGGGCCACCAGGTCGAAGCGGTACGCGCTGCTGGCCGCCGTCGAGGCCTGGTCGCAGGCCGGGCTGCCGGCCGCGCCGGACACCGACACCGGCCACGCCGCCGCGGGCGCCCCCGCCCCCGAGACCCGCGGCCTGGACGCCACCCGCGCCGGCGTCGTGGTCGCCGGCGGCAACCAGGCGCACCAGCTGTACCAGGAGATGGGCGGCAAGTTCCGCGCCTCCCCCGCCTTCGTCCGCCCCAGCTACGCGCTCGACCTGTGGGACACCGATCTGCTCGGCACCGCCAGCGAGTTGTTCGGCGCGCTCGGCGACGGCCTCACCACCGGCGGCGCCTCGGCCGCCGGCAACGTCGGCCTGGTCACCGGCCTCCGGCTGGTCCGCGACGGCTACCTGGACGTCTGCCTGGTCATCGCCCCGATGACCGAGCTGTCCCCGGTCGAGCGGATGGCGTTCTTCAACCTCGGCGCGCTGGGCGCCAAGCTGGTCCAGGAGCCGGCGGCCGAACGCAGCCGCCCGTTCGACGCCGAGCACGACGGCTTCGTCTACGGCGAGGGCGCGGCCGCGCTGCTGCTGGAGTCCCCCCGGCACGCGGCCGCCCGCGGCGCCACCCCGCTGGCCCGGCTGCTCGGCGGCGCCGTCCTGCTGCACGGCAGCCGGCTCTCCACCCCGTCACTGCCCGACGAAGTCCGGGTGATGCGGGCCGCGTTGGCCGACGCCGGGCTGGACGCCGGCCAGCTGGACCAGGTCAACGCGCACGCCACCGCCACCCCGCTCGGTGACGAGGTCGAGGCCGAGGCGCTGCGCGAGGTGCTCGGCCCGCACGTGGCACGCCCCTGGGTCAACGCCACCAAGTCGCTCACCGGGCACTGCCTCGGGGCGTCGGCCGCCATCGAGGCGGTCGCCTGCGTCCAGCAGCTCCGGCACGGCTTCGTGCACCCCAACGCCAACCTGCGCCAGCCCGTGCCGGCGGCCAAGCCGCTGCGGCTGGCCGGCCGGCGGGCGGTCGAGGCGGAGACCCGGTACGCGCTGAGCAACGCCTTCGGCTTCGGCGGCATCAACACCAGCGTCGTGCTGGCCGCCCCGGCGGCGCCCTGACCCAGGCTCAGCCGAGCGCCCCCGCCCCCGTCCCGCTCTCCGTGCCGCCCAGCTCCGTGCCCAGCTCCCCGGCGCCCAGCACGGAGAGCAGCCGCAGCCTCTCGTAACTCTCGCTGCCGGGCACGGCGGTGTAGACCAGCAGCAGGTGCGACTGCTGCGGGTCGAGCAGCCGCTGGCAGTGCAGCTCCAGCGGCCCGACCGCCGGATGGACGAAGTTCTTCACCTCGTGCGGCCGGACACCGATCTCGTGCTCCTCCCACACCCGGCGGAACTCCTCGCTGCGCTCCGACAGCAGCTCCACGTACCGGGCCGCGCGGGACTCGGGCCCGCGCAGCGCCACCACCCCACGCAGGTTCGAGGCGAACATCCGGCTGAGGAACGCGTGATCCTCCGGGGCGTAGAGCCGCCGGGTGGTCGGATCGGTGAACCACCGGTAGCCGATACTGCGCGCCGGGCCGCGGAACCGGGTCAGGTCACCGGTCAGCGCCACGCCGAGCGGGGTCTGCCGCAGCGTCTCCCCCAGCTCGCTGACGATCTCCGCCGGGGTGTCGTGCAGCCGGTCCAGGATGCGCAGCAGGCCGGGGCTGACGTGCTCGCTGGCGGCGCCCCGCGCGGGCGGGTGGTGCCCGGCCAGCCGGAACAGGTGGTCGCGCTCGTCGAGCGAGAGGTGCAGCCCCTGCGCGATGGACGCGACCATCTGCTCGGACGGCTGCGGGCCACGCTCCCGCTCCAGCCGGGCGTAGTAGTCGGTCGACATGTGGCAGAGCCCGGCGACCTCCTCCCGCCGCAGCCCGCTCGTCCGGCGCCGCAGCCCACGCGGCAACCCGACGTCCTCGGGCTGCAACGCCTCCCGCCGGCGCCGCAGGAACTCCGCAAGACCGGTCCGGTCAATCACCATCCACGCCTCCTCGGACGCTTCCTTTCTACCGCGTTCCGCGGACCGTTCGTGACGGCCAGCCACGGATCGACAGTCCCCCTCTGGCGGCTTGCTCCGCCCGCCACGGCGGTCAAGGCTTTTCACGACATCGCCGCCGCATCCGACGCGCCCAGCGCGGCGCGGCCCCAGAACCGCCAGGAGTGGACCCATGGCACGCACCCCCATCGACATCACCGTCCCCGACCTGTCCGGCCGACGCGCCGTGGTCACCGGGGGGAGCGACGGCATCGGGCTCGGCATCGCCACCCGGCTCGCGGCGGCCGGCGCCGAGGTGCTGCTGCCGGTGCGCAACCCGCGGAAGGGCGAGGCCGCGATCGAAGCGATCCGCCGCGAGGCGCCCGACGCGCGGGTCTCGCTCCGGGAGCTGGACCTGTCCTCGCTCGACTCCGTCGCCGCCCTCGGCAGGACCCTGGCCGAGGAGGACCGGCCGATCCACCTCCTGGTCAACAACGCCGGCGTGATGACCCCGCCCAGCCGGCAGACCACCGCCGACGGCTTCGAGCTGCAGTTCGGCACCAACCACCTCGGCCACGTCGCCCTGGTGGGCCACCTGCTGCCGCTGCTGCGCGCCGGCAGGGCCCGGGTGACCTCGCAGGTCAGCATCGCCGCCGCCCGCGGCGGCATCAACTGGGACGACCTGAACTGGGAACGCTCCTACGACGGCATGAAGGCCTACCGCCAGTCCAAGATCGCGTTCGGCCTCTTCGCCCTCGAACTCGACCGCCGCAGCCAGGCGGGCGGTTGGGGCGTCACCAGCAACCTCTCCCACCCCGGCGTCGCGCCGACCAGCCTGCTCGCCGCCCGCCCCGAGGTGGGCCGCGCCAAGGACACCGCGGGCCGGCGCCTGATCCGGGTGCTGTCCGAGCGGGGCGTCGTCGTCGGCACCGTGCTGACCGCCGGGCTGCCCGCGCTGTACGCGGCCACCTCGCCCGAGGCCGAGCGGGGCGGCTTCTACGGCCCGAGCGGCGTCGGCCACCTGGGGGGCCGGCCCGACACCCAGAAGCTCTACCCTCCGCTGCGCGACGCCGAGGAGGCGCAGCGCGTGTGGCGGTCCGCCCAGGACCTCACCCGGGTCCCGTTCCCCCCGGACTGACCGCCCGCTCCGGGCCCGCCGGCTCGAACCAGCGCACCGGGTGCCCGGAGGCGTCGGTGGTCAGCCACGTCCCGTCGCCGAGCGGCCGGCGGTCGTAGGGGTGCGCCGCGTGCGCGTCGAACGCGCCGAGCACCCGGCCGGAGCCGGCGGCCACCCGGTAGTGGCGCCGAACCACTCCTCGCCGTCCTCGGTCTCGCCGGCGACGGTGACGACGACGGTGTCCCGGTACAGGTAGCCGCCGCTCCCACTCAGCTGGGCCTCCTCCGGGTCGTGCCCGAAGGCGTCGAGGGTGAGGGGGCGCGTCACCTCGCCCGCCGGGCAGGTGTGCGGGGCGAGGTCGGCCCGGCCGTGATCGACCGTCAGGAAGTGGCGGCTGTCGGGCGCCAGACCGACGAGACACCGGTCGTGCCACGGGTAGCGCCCACGCTCCCTATGCGCGGCAGGCTAGCCGCCGCCAGGTCCGGCCAAGTCGCCGTCCCCCGCCGTCGGTTGCCCGGCGGGGGCGGTCGCGGGCCGCTCGCCGGGCCGGGCGCGGGGCGCGGCCGGCGGGTCGTTGGCCTCGGCGGCCAGGCCGGCGAGGAGCCGGAGACCGTCCTCGGCGGCGCTGCCGGGGGCCGCCGACAGGACCAGCAGCTCCATGCCCGAGTCGTCCGGCAGCGCGAAGTTCTCCTGGTGCAGCTCCAGCAGCCCGACCAGCGGGTGCCGGAACACCTTGCGGCCGTGCGTGCGGGCCCGCACGTCCGCGCGGGCCCACAGCCGCCGGAACCGCTCGCTGCCCATCGCCAACTCGCCTATCAGCGAAGCCAGTCGAGGGTCCCCCGGGTACTTGCCCGCAGCCAGCCGCAGGTGCCCGACCACATCCAGGGTGCAGGTCTCCCAGTCCGCGTAGAGACCGCGGTCGGCCTCCTCGATGAAGATGTGCCGCGCCGTGTTCAGGCCCCGCGTCGGCCGGCCGTAGAGCGGCCCGGCCAGCCGGTTCGCGGCGAGCACGTCCATCCGGTGGTCCATGATCAGCGCGGGCGCCTCGGTGACCAGATCGAGCACGCGCCGCAGCTCCGGCCGGACCCGCCCGCCCGGCGCGCTCGGCCGGCGCCGGCGCTGCCTGGCCAGCCGGTGCAGATGCCCGCGTTCGGTCTCGTCGAGGCCGAGGACCCGGGCGAGGGCGTCCAGCACGTGCTCGGACGGCTGGGTCGCCCGGCCCTGCTCAAGCCGCACGTAGTAGTCGACGCTGACGCCGGACAGGTGCGCGACCTCCTCGCGGCGCAGCCCCTCGACCCGGCGGCGGCTGTCCCTGGGGATGCCGACGGAGACCGGGTCGACCCGGGAGCGCCGGGTGCGCAGGAAGCCCGCGAGATCGTCCACGTGCCCAGTATGGCTCCGGCGACCCGCCCGAAGGTGGCCCTGCCGATACCAGGAAGTCCGGACCTACGGAAGCGGCACCCCTGAACGCCGGGGGGCCGGGGCGCCCAGGATCGACGACACCCGACAGGCGAGCCCGACCCACGGGCCCCGAGCGCAGGAGTTCCCTTGAAGACGCTGATCGTGCACGCCCACCCGGAACCGCGGTCGCTCAACGGCTCGCTGACGGACCTCGCGGTGTCCACCCTGACGGACGCCGGGCACGAGGTGCGGGTCAGCGACCTGTACGCGATGAACTGGAAGGCCGCCGTGGACGCCGCCGACTACGGCCCGCACGCCTCGACCCCGCTGCGGCCGGTCCGCGACTCGGGCCGGGCCCTCGACGCCGGGGCGCTCACCCCGGACGTCCGCGCCGAACAGGAGAAGTTGCTGTGGGCCGACACCGTGATCTTCCAGTTCCCGCTGTGGTGGTACGCGATGCCCGCCATCCTCAAGGGCTGGGTGGACCGGGTGTTCACCTACCACTTCGCCTACGGCGTCGGCGAGCACACCGACACCCGGTACGGCGAGCGCTACGGCGAGGGCACCCTCGCGGGCCGCCGGGCCCTGCTGTCGGTGACCGTCGGCGGTCCCGAGCCGCACTACACGGCGCGCGGCATCAACGGCCCCATCGACGACCTGCTGTTCCCGATCCAGCACGGCATCCTCTTCTACCCGGGCCTGGAGGTGCTGCCGCCGTTCGTGCTGTTCGGCACCGACCGGATCACCGAGCGGGAGTACCCGGAGGTCGCCAAGGCCTGGGAGGCGCGGCTGCGCACCCTGGAGACGACCGAGCCGATCGCCTTCCGGCGGCAGAACTTCGGCGACTACGCGATCCCGTCGCTGCACCTGAGGGAGGGCCTGGAGCGGGCCGGCCGGAGCGGCTTCGGCCTGCACGTGCGGGACTGAACCGGCGCCGGCCGCCGCGCGGGCGGGCCGTGGGCCCGGCCGCCGGCGCACAACCTCGACGACGCGGCCCGGCCGAAGCCGGTCGGCGGGCGGCTCCGGCGGTCCGGCCCCGGGACGCGCCCCCGGTCGGCGGGCAGCCGTGGGACTGCGCTCCAACCACGGGCGGCACGGCCGGTGTTGGTCCAGGCGGGCGGCCGCGGCTCCGGCGGCCCCCGCCCCGGCCCTCGCCGCCGCCCCGCGGGCCGTTAGCATGGCGGCATGTTCTTCCAGCTCTACGGTTGACCGAGCGGGCCCAGGCCCCGCCCCCGTTTCCGCGCCGTCCGGCGCGCCCCCACCCGGCTCGGTGGGTGTGGCGCCCGGCCGCGCCCTGTTCCCGTGGAACTGACACCGAAAACGGAGCCCGCATGTCCTCCCGCCCCACGCGCCGCCGTGCCCACATCGCCATGGTCGGGGTCCCGCCCATCAGCCATGTCCTGCCCAGCCTGTCGATCATCCGGGAGCTGGCCGACCGCGGCCACCGGGTGACCTACGCCAACGACCCGGTGGTCGCCGACCGGATCGAGGCGGCCGGCGCCGAGTTCGTCCGCTGCGACTCCTCGCTGCCGGTCGCCGACAACCAGTGGCCGGACGACCCGATCGCCTCCATGCGGCTGTTCCTGGAGGACGCCATCGGCGCCCTGCCGCAGCTGCGCGCGCACTACGACCGCGACCCGGCCGACGTCTACCTCTACGACATCGGCGGCTACGCCGGCCGCGCGCTGGCCGAGGCGCACGGCCGGCCGCACCTCCAGATCTCCCCCACCTACGTGGCCTGGGACGGCTACGAGGAGGAGGTCATCACCCCGCTGATGAAGCTGCCGGGCGCGGACGCGTTCCGGGCCCGGTTCAGCGGCTGGCTCGCCGAGTGCGGGGCGAGCACCACCGACGGGCAGGCGTTCGCCGGCCGGCCGGCCAGGGCGCTGGCGCTGATCCCGCCGGACATGCAGCCGAACCTGGCCGGCGTGGACACCGAGCGGGTGACCTTCGTGGGGCCGTGCTTCGGCGACCGGGCCGGCCGGCAGGAGTGGCGGCGGCCGGCCGACGCCCGCCGGGTGCTGCTGATCTCGCTGGGCTCGGCGTTCACCCGGCAGGTCGGGTTCTACCGCAACTGCCTCGCCGCGTTCGGTGAGTTGCCGGACTGGCACGTGGTGCTGGGGATCGGCCGGCACACCGACCCGGCGGCGCTCGGCGAGGTGCCGGCCAACGTCGAGGTGCACGCCTGGGTGCCGCAGCTCTCGGTGCTGGAACAGGCCGACGCGTTCGTCACCCACGCCGGGATGGGCGGCTGCGCCGAGGGGCTGGCCAACGGGGTGCCGATGATCGCCGTGCCGCAGGCCGTCGACCAGTTCACCAACGCGGACCGGCTGGTCGAGCTGGGCGTCGCCCGGCGACTGGACACCGCGGAGGCCACCCCGGAACGGCTCCGGGAGGCGCTGCGCCTCCTGGTCAACGACCCGGTGGTGGCCCACCGTTCGGCGGAGCTGCGGGAGCGGACCCGGGCCGGCGGCGGCACGGCCGGCGCCGCCGACCTGATCGAGGCCGCCGCGGGCTGAGCGGCCCGGCCGCCGTGGCCCGTCCCCTCGCCGGGGTGCGGGGCCACGGCGGCCGGGGCCGGCCGGCCGTGCCGCGTCAGGGCGCGAGCGCCCCGACCCGGGCGAAGGGCACCGTGAACGTGTCGTAGTCCTCCTTCTCGTGCGAGGTGGAGGGGTCGGCGCCGTACGGGTCGAGGGCGTTGTCCAGGACCGCCGGATCGTGTGGCAGCGACTCGACGGCGGACTGCCCGAAGGTCGCCACCAGCAGCACGCCCAGCCCCTGATCCTCCAGCGACGCCCGCGTCAGCCCCAGTTCGGCTAGCGGGAGTTGGATCTCGTAGACGGTGTCCTGCGCCGGGTCGTGACCGGCCGTCAGCAGGTCCGTGTACAGGTCGGCGTCCAGCAGGTCGGCGGGCAGGTAGCCGGCGTGCCCGTTGTCCTCGATGCCCCACACCTCGTCGACGGTGAGTCCGTCGCCGTGGGCGTAGGCGATGCCGGCCTCGGCGAACTCGGTGTGGTTGGCCGGCTCGTGGTCGAACGCGCCCTCGGCGTTGAGCCGGAACAGCGCGGGCTCGCCGCGGCCCGGCACCGCCGAGAAGTTGGCCAGGTGGTCCACCTCGGCGTTGCCGAACTCGGTGCGCAGGTCCCACACCCCGTCCGGGCCCGCGCCGACCAGGCCGTCCGAGCCGGCGGCCGGGTCCACGTCGAGGGCGAGGGAGATCGGCAGGTCGACGGCGTAGGGCTTGCCGTTCCCCGACTGCGGGTAGTCCTGCGCCGGGTCGGCCACGTCGGTCACGTTGGTGTACTGCCACATCAGGTACAGGTGCTCGTCGTCCCAGGCGGCCGAGAGGCGGTACAGGTCGTGCACCGGCCCCTCGTGGCTGCCGCGGAAGATCCGCGCGTCGTCGTTGGCGACGCCCTGCGCGACGACCATCTCCTCGGTCCACTCGTCGGCCTCGCCGTCGACGGTGATGGCGGCCGGCACGCCGACCCCGCCGCCCGGGTTGGTGGCGTAGTACGGGCTGCCCTCGTCCGGCCCGGCGAGCGGCTCGGCGACCGCGCCGCCCGGCAGCAGTGTGCCGACCAGCCCGACGACCGGCAGCGCGAGCAACGCCCCCCGCCGGCCGATCCGACGACGAGCGGTGGGGTGTGGGGGATTCCAGCGCACAGCGGCTCCTTCGGCTTGCTACGGAAGGCCACACGCGCCAGCGGCCGCTCTGCAAGAAGATGCAGAAACTTGCGGCATCGTATGGGCGCCACGCCGCCCTGTAAACCGCCTGCGCAGCAGGAGAGTTGCCGCTACCTGGACGGGGGCGACGGCCGGCCGCCGCAACAACTTGCGGATGACGCACCGCTCGACGGCTATCCTCGCGACCGACCCGAACACCGAGTGCGTTCCGAGGAGATGAGTGCCCGCCAAGCCGACGCCGGATCCCGACCTGCTGGCCCTGCTCCGGCCATACACCGGCGCGGTGGTCGGTGTCACGCCGACCGAGCGCGGCTTCGGTTCTGACCTGACGGCCGTGGTGCACGGCGAGCGGGGGTCGTTCTTCGTCAAGGCCATGCGGAACAAGCCCGGCGGCCGACGGGACCAGATCTACCGGGAGAGGGCGATCAACCCCCACGTCAGAGACCTGGCCCCGACCCTGTTGTGGTCGGCCGAGAACGCCCGTTGGGTGGCGCTCGGATTCGAGCGGGTCGCGGCCCGCCCCGCGAACATCCTGCCGGGTTCGGCAGACCTGGCGACCGTCGTCGACCTGGTCAACGCCATCGGGGAGTTGGGCCTGCCCGAGCCGGCTCGGGCCTGGCGGGAGGATCGCTGGGACTGGTGGGCGGACGAGGGGGCCGCCGTGCTCTTCCGGGGCGACACGCTGCTGCACGCGGACATCAACGCCGGGAACCTGCTCGTCGGCGAGGCCCGCGGCTGGGTCGTCGACTGGGCCTGGCCGACCAGGGGGGCCGCTTTCATCGATCCGGCCATGCTGGTGACCCAGCTCATCGCCGCCGGGCACCCGCCGGAGCAGGCGGAGGGGTGGGCGGGGGGGGTGTCCGGCGTGGCGGGACGCCGACCCCGAGGCGATCGACGCCTGGGCGGTGGCCTACGCGCGCATGACCCGGGTACGGGCGCTGCGGAGGGCCGAGGAGCCGTGGATCGGTGCCATGGCCGACGCGATCGAGAGCTGGGCGCGCTACCGGGGGCGCGTGCACATCCTCTGAGCGCGGTCCCGGTCAGGCCGTTATCGGGCCCTGGAAGCGGAGTTCGCCGTGGTGGGCGCGGTAGAGGTAGGCGAGCGGGCCGTGGGCGGCGTAGTCGCCGGCCGAGTCGAAGGCCAGGTCCCTGGCCACGCCCCGGTACTGGCTGGCGCGCAGCCGGTCCAGCAGCACGCCCCTGGTCAGGCCCGCGCGCCGCTCCACCGTGTCGCGCATCGCGCTGACCAGCAGGTGGGTCGCGTCGTAGGCCTCGGCCGCGTACGGCTCCGGGTCCCAGCCGTAGCGGTCCCGGTGTGCCCGGCCGAAGCTCTGGGACCTGGCGTCGCGTCGGGGGTCGGTGTAGGTGGCCAGGAAGAACCAGTCGTCGGGCGGCCGACCGCTGTGCCGGAAGAAGGCGGGGCCGATGGCCCGTTCGGTGGCCAGACCGAGGCCGGCGTAGCCGGTGGTCCGCAGCGCGCCGGCCAGCCGGCCGGCCCCCTCGGCGTAGCCGCACCAGACCACCGCGTCCGCGCCCTCGGCGGTGAGATCGGCGGCCAGCTCGGTGAAGTCCGTGGTGTCCGCGTCCAGTTCACGGATGATCGGGTGGAAGCGCTCACGGTCCAGGGTGCCGTTGACGGCCCGGGCGGTCTGCCCGCTGTAGTCGCCGGCGGAGCGGTCGTCGAGGACGGCGATCCGTTCGGCGCCGTGGCCGGCGAGCACCACACCGGCCGCCAGCCCGGCCAGGGCGGTGTTGGGGCGGGCGTGCAGCAGGGTGGGGGCCAGCTCCCGGTCCCCCGGGCTGCCCACCGACAGGGCCAGCAGCGGCAGTTCGGCCGCGCCGCAGACCTGGCCGACGGCCGGCAGCGCCGCGTCGTCGGTCGGGCCGAGCACCGCCACCACGGCGGGGTCCTCGGCCAGCGCGCGGGCGGTGCTGGCGGCCAGCGCCGGGTCGCCCGCGTCGTCCCGCGCGGTGACGGCCAGCGTGAACGGGAGGTTGCCCAGCCGGTTCAGCTCGTCCACCGCCATGGTGAGCCCGCGCTGCTGCCCGTTCCCGACGGCGGCCCGCCGCCCGCTGAGGTCGGCGTGCAGCCCTATCGCGTAGCCGGGGCCCGGATCGCTGGCCACCCCCGGGGAGTTCGGGCCGGAGCGGATCAACAGCCCGCCGCCGACGCCGGCCACGGCCAGCACCCCGGCGCCACCCAGCAGCCGCAGCGCGCGGCGGCGGCCGGGCGGGTCGGGCGGCGCGGCGGCGCCGGCGGGGCGGTCGGGCCCGGCGCCTTCGGCTGCCGGCCCGTCGGCCGTGGGGCTGGCCTCGGCCGGGGGTAACTCGCCGACCGGGCCCAACACCCCGGCCGCCTCGGGGCGTTCGGCTGGCTCCCGGCCGGTGGCGGCGGCCAGGTCAGCCGGCGCCGGCTCGGGTAACGGCGCCGCGTACCGGGCGGCGATCTCGTGGGCCAGCGGCCCGGGCAGCCAGCCGGCGCCGACCGGCACGGTCAGCTCCCGGACCAGGTCGCCCGCCGACGGCCGGAGCAGCGGGTCCCGGCGCAGGCAGGCCGCCACCAGCTCCAGCAGCCCGCGGGGCACGTCGGCCAGGTCGGGCGGCTCGAACGCGGCACGCCGCAGCAGCTCGCGCGGCGGGCCGTCACCGAACGGGCCCCGGCCGGTGGCGGCGAAGGTCAACAGGCAGCCCAGAGCGAAGATGTCGCTGGGCGGGCCGACCGGGATGGCCCCGCCGACCGCCTGCTCGGGCGACAGGAACCCGGGCGGCCCGATGCGGGTGCCGGAGCCACCGAAGCCCGTCAACCTGGGGCCGTCCAGCGTGAGTTGGACCTGGCCCGGGCGGATGTCCCGATGGCAGAGCCCGGCGCCGTGCACGGCGAGCAGCGCCTCGGCCAGCAGCGCGCCCAGCGCGCCGACGGTGCGCGGGGGCAGCGCGCCGTGGGCGGCGACGGCCTCCGTCAGGGTGGGGCCGGGGACGAAGGGGTAGGCGGCCCAGATCGTGCCGCCCGCGGTGTCGGCGGCGGCCACCGTGACCAGCCGGCGGGCCGTCACCCGCCGGGCGGCGGCCACGTCCCGCTCGAAGCGGACCCGGAAGGCCCGGTCGGCGGCGTAGGCGGGGCGCACCACCTTGAGCGCGGCCGGCTCCCCGCGCAGCGAACGGGCCAGGTACACCACGCCGCTGCGGCCCTCGCCCAGCCGCCGCAGCACCAGATAGCCGCCGATCCTTCGAGGGTCGGCCGGCGTCAACTCCCGCATGACGACGGGGACTTCCTGGTTGGCGAGACGCTCGACACGGGCCCACCCGCGCCGCCCCCCGCTTCCACTCGCGGCACCGCACCCTCCCCGGGTTCCCTCGTGTCAGGCACCTTAGCGTGCTCCGCCGGGCACCGGGAGTGGTTCCGTCCGAGAGGTGATATCGAGGGCGAAAGGGGGGAATGGGGAGGCCGTGTGCGCCGGGGTGGTGCGCCGGCGCGCGCCGGCGGCGAGACTACCGGTCATGCTCTCTCACGCCGGCGCGGAGTTCCGCGCCATCCCCGGTTACCTCAACACCGCCGCCCAGGGCCTGCTGCCGGCCCGCACCCTGACCGCCCTGGAACAGGCGCTGGCCGGCCTGGCCACCGGAGAGCTGGAAGGCGTCGACTACGAGCGCGCGGTGGACGAGAGCCGGGCCGCGTTCGCCGCCCTGGTCTCGGTCGACCCGACGCGGGTGGCGCTCGGCGACACGGTCTCCCGGCATGTCGGGCTGGTCGCCGCCGCCCTCCCGGCGGGCAGCGAAGTGCTCTGCGCCGAGGGCGAGTTCAGCTCGGTGGTGACCGCATTCGCGCTCCGGCCCGAGCTGCGACTGCGGCAGGTGCCGCTGGCCGGCCTGGTCGACGCGGTCGGCCCGGGGACGGCGCTGGTGGCCGTCTCCTCCGTGCAGTCGGCGGACGGCGCCCGCGCCGACCTGGCCGGCTTGGCCGCGGCGGCCCGCGCGCACGGCGCGTTGACGCTGGTGGACACCACCCAGTCCACCGGCTGGCTGCCGCTGTCCGCCGACGCCTTCGACTTCACCGTGTGCAGCGCCTACAAGTGGCTGCTGTGCCCGCGGGGCACGGCCTTCCTGACCGTGCCGGCGGACGGCGGCGGACTGGTGCCGCCGGGCCCGGGCTGGGCCGCGGCGGCCCACCCGGACCGCGCGCTCTACGGCCCGATCACCGAACTGGCCCCGGACGCCCGCCGGTTCGACCCCAACCCGACGGTGCTCAACTTCGTGGCCGCCGCCCAGTCGCTGGCCCTGGTCCGGGAGTTGGGCCAGGACCGGATCGGCGCGCACGACCTGCGGCTGGCCGACCTGTTCCGACGCGGCCTGGCGGAACTGGGACTGACCCCGGTACCGGGCGACTCCCCCATAGTCTCGCTGCCGGAGACGGACCGGGCGGTGGCGGCGCTGACGGCCGCCGGCGTCCGCTTCAGCGCCCGGGCGGGCCGGCTGCGGTTCGCCTTCCACCTCTACAACACCGAGGACGACGTGGACCTCGCCCTCACCGCACTGGCCTGACCCGCCCCCGCCGGGCCAGGCCCCAACGGCGCCGCACCGGGCCACCGGCCGGGCCGGCCCCATCGGACCCCCACTGGTCACCGGCCGGGCGCGGGCTCGGCCGCCGGGCCACCGCCGGCTCCGGGACCACCGCACCCTGGCCACCGGACCACGGGCCCGGCGCGGGGCCGCCCCGGCCACGGGCCTCGCCGTCCCACCAGGCCTGCCCACCCCGCGCAGCCGCTGCCCCAACAGCTCGTCCCAGCCGGGTGCACGCAGCCCCGCCGGCCCCGGCCGAGACCTGGCCGGCCACCGGCTCGCTCCGCCCGCGACCTCACCTGGCGGCCGCCGGCCAGTTCAGGCCAGGCCGCACGGCACCGGCCACCGGCCGGGCCCGCCCACGCCGACCAGCCGACCGGCCGGCCGGCCCAGGTGAAGCCTCGCGGCACCGGCACCCGTTCCGCCCCAGCCGGCACCTCGCCGACCGCCGGCCGAGTCGGCTCGGGCCGGCCCAAACCCCGCCGCGGCGGCCCTCGTTCCGGCCCCCGGCCGGGGCCGCACCGGCCACCGGCCACCGGCCGAGCCGGCCCGGGCCAAGCCCCCGCCAGGGCCTGGCCCCGGCCCGGGCCCGTCGGTCAGGTCGCCGCGGCCAGCGCCTCGCGGCAGCGGCGGTCGGCGTGCCGGGTGGTCTCCGGGAGGCGGACGCCCCGGCTCAGGTGCAGCGCGTGGGCGCAGGCGTCGTCCAGGGTGGTGCGGTGGCCGGGCGAGACATAGACCGGCTTGACCGCGTCGCGGGTGCGCAGCGCCCGGCCGACCTCCGTCCCGTCGACCCGCAGCGGGGCCCACGCCCCGCGCCGCTCCGGGAGCGCCGGGTGGCGGCGGTCCGGCGGGGCCTGCCCGGCGGGGCCCGGCGGTGGGTTCTTGGCGACGCCGATGGTGGGCAGGTCGGTGAGCACCCCGAGGTGGCTGGCCAGGCCGAAGCGGCGCGGGTGCGCCAGCCCGTGCCCGTCGCAGACCACCAGGTCGGGGGTGAGGGACAGCTGGTCGAGGGCGGCGAGCACCGCGGGCAGCTCCCGGAAGGCCAGCAGCCCGGGCACGTAGGGGAAGGCGACCGGCCCCACGGTGGTGGCCTCGGCCACCACCGCCAGGCTGACCGCGTCCAGCGCCACCGCGGCGGCGGCGACCAGGTCGCGGTCGTCGTCGTAGGCCACGTCCACGCCGACCACCACCGTGCCGGGCGCCCCGGGCGCGGGGCCCGAGGAGTCCAGCACGGTGTGGTCGCGCAGGCGCAGCTGCTGGTCGGCGGCCTCGGCCTCGCTGGCCGGTGTGGTGTGCGGCCGGGCCAGCCGGATCGTCATCGCGTCAGCCGAGGGGGTGCCGACGGCTCAGCCGAGGTCGATCTCGGGGTAGAGCGGGTGCTTGCCCAGCAGGTCGGCGGCGCGCCCGGCGACCTCCTTGGCCACGCCGTCGGCCAGCACGTAGGTGGCCTTGGACGGCTTGCCGCTCTTGGCGGTGCCGGGGGTGGTGCGGCTGAGCACGCTGTCGATCAGCTCGGCGACCTCGTCCATCCCGTCGGTGGTCAGCCCGCGGGTGGTGAGCGCGGGGGTGCCCAGCCGGATGCCGGAGGTGTACCAGGCGCCGTTGGGGTCGCGCGGCACGGCGTTGCGGTTGGTGACGATGCCGGCGTCCAGCAGGGCGCTCTCGGCCTGCCGGCCGGTGAGGCCGTAGCCGGAGACGTCCAGCAGCACCAGGTGGTTGTCGGTGCCGCCGGTGACCAGCCGGGCGCCCCGGGTGGTCAGGCCCTCGGCCAGGGCGCGCGCGTTGTCCACCACCCGCTGGGCGTAGTCGCGGAACTCGGGCTGCCGGGCCTCGGCCAGGGCGACGGCCTTGGCGGCCATCACGTGCGGCAGCGGGCCGCCGAGCACCATCGGGCAGCCGCGGTCGACCTGGTCGGCCAGGGAGTCGTCGCACAGCACCATGCCGCCGCGCGGGCCGCGCAGCGACTTGTGGGTGGTGGTGGTGACGATCTGGGCGTGCGGCACCGGGTCGAAGTCGCCGGTGAGGACCTTGCCGGCGACCAGGCCGGCGAAGTGCGCCATGTCCACCATCAGCGTCGCGCCGACCTCGTCGGCGATCTCCCGCATGATGCGGAAGTTGACCCGGCGCGGGTAGGCGGAGTAGCCGGCGATCAGGATCAGCGGCCGGAACTCGCGGGCCGTGGCGCGCACCGCCTCGTAGTCCAGCAGCCCGGTCTCCGGGTCGGTGCCGTAGGAGCGCTGGTGGAACATCTTGCCGGAGATGTTGGGGCGGAAGCCGTGCGTGAGGTGGCCGCCGGCGTCCAGCGACATGCCGAGCATCCGCTGCTCGCCCAGCGCCTTGCGCAGCCGCTCCCAGTCCTCCTCGGTCAGGTCGTTGACCTGGCGCACGCCGGCCTCGGCGAGCGCCGGCAGCTCGACCCGCTGGGCGAGGACCGCCCAGAAGGCGACCAGGTTGGCGTCGATCCCGGAGTGCGGCTGCACGTAGGCGTGCTGCGCGCCGAACAGCTCCCTGGCGTGCTCGGCGGCGATGGCCTCCACGGTGTCCACGTTGCGGCAGCCGGCGTAGAACCGGCGCCCGATGGTGCCTTCGGCGTACTTGTCGCTGAACCAGTTCCCCATGGCGGCCAACACGGCCGGGGAGGCGTAGTTCTCACTGGCGATCAGCTTGAGCGAGGACCGCTGGTCCTCGATCTCGGCACCGATCGCGTCGGCGATCCTCGGCTCCACGCCACGCACCACGTCGAGGGCGGAGCGGAAGGCGACGGACTCGGTGGTGCGGGAGGTGTTCTCCGCGGTCACTTAGGGCCTCCTAGACAGACGTCGCGATGGCCCAGGCGCACGGCTTTCACATCGCATCGCTGGGGCCGCTCCCCGATGGTGTGCCCCATCCCGAACGCGCCAGTCACGGCCCATCGCGAGGGTAGCACCGCACGCCAGGGGGCCCGTGGCCGGCCGTCCCGGCTCCGGGTGCGGGGGCGGGCCGGCTGGGGCACCGTGGGGAGGGTGTCCGGCGCGCCCCGCCCGGGAGGTCGCGCCCAGCCACGGGAGGTCACGATGTCCGACCACATCTACCGGGTGACCGAGATCGTCGGTTCCTCGCCGGACGGCGTGGACGCGGCGATCCGCAACGCGATCGAGCGGGCCTCGCGCACGGTGCGGCAGCTCGACTGGTTCGAGGTGGTGCAGGTGCGGGGCCATATCGAGGACGGGCGGATCGAGCACTTCCAGGTCGGCCTGAAGGTCGGCTTCCGGCTGGAGGGCCCGGACGAGCCGGTGTCCTGACGGCCGGGGCCCGGCCCGCCGACGGGTTGACCAACGGCCCGCCGGTTGACGAACGAGCCCAGCCGCCGCCGGCGAACGGGGGCCGGGTCGGCGAACCGCCCGCCCGCCGGTTGACGAGCCGGCCCCATACGTTGACAAACCGGCCCGCCCGCCCGTTGACGAACGACCCGTGCGTTGACAAACCAGCCCGTGCGTTGGCAACCGGCCGGCGAGCCGGCCGGTTGCCAAGCGGGTCCGCCCGTTGACGAACGACCCGCCCGCCGGCCGGGCGACGGCCGCCGGGCGCCAACCCCAGGGGGGCCGGCCGGCCGTCACTCCGGGGCGTCGAGCCGGGCCCTGGTCGGCGGGTCGGCGCCCTCGCGGGCGCAGGTCAGGGCCGCGCAGCGGACACAGCGGCGGAGCACCTCGGTGAGGGTGGCCGGGTCGAGCGGCACCGTGCCCCGGCCGGCGAGGTCGTCCAGCAGGGCGGCCTGGAAGGCGTCGCCCGCGCCGACCGTGTCCACCACCGTCACGGCGGGCGCCGGGACGTCCACCCGGTGCTCGGCGGTCAGCGCGAAGGCGCCGGCCGCGCCGCGGGTCACCACCACCAGCTCGGGCCCGAGGGCGCGGAGCGCCTCGGCCGCCTCGGCCGGGTCGAGGTCGGGATAGAGCCAGCCGAGGTCCTCGTCGCTGGCCTTGAGGACCGCGACGACGCCGGCCAGCCGCTCGGCGAGCGCCCGGTACTCGGCCCGGTCGGGGCGGACGGCGGGCCGCACGTTGAGGTCGGCGACCACCAGCCGGCCCAGCGCGCGCTGCCGGCGGCCCAGCTCCAGCACCCGGGTGGCGCCCGGTTCGACGGCGACGGCCAGCGAGCCGGTGTGCAGCACGGTGGTGTCGTCCGGCAGGTGCAGCTCGGCGGGCGCCCAGGAGGTCAGGAAGTCGTAGTGGGCCGAGCCGTCCTCGCCGAGGTAGGCGAGGGCGACCGTGGTCTTGGCCGGGCCGCTGGTCGGCAGCCGGCGCACGTCGAGGCCGGTGCCGGCCAGGTGCGCGTCGACCAGCGCGCCGGGCGGGTCGTCGCCCCAGCTGGTGAGGAGGGTGACGGGCCGCTCCAGGCGGCTCAGCCCGACCGCGACGTTGGCCGGGGAGCCGCCGGGGACGGCGCGTGCCTCCGGGGAGCCCGTCCGCCACAGCAGATCCACCAGGACCTCGCCCACCACGGCGACCCGAGCTGTCAACGCCCCACGCTCCTCACTGCCCGCCGGCCCGCCCGTCGGTTCCGGCCCGGCCCATCCTGCGGTGCCGGCGACCCGGCGAGCAAGAGCCCACCCACGAGCCGTCAACCAAGGTTGACAAGCGCCCGACGGTCAATCAGAGTTGACCCGGGGTGCCGGCCGCCCCGACCACCACCCGCCGACCGCCCCACCAACCGCATCGACCCGCCGCCACCGCACCGAACTTCCCCAGGGGGACTCCGTCATGACGCTGACCGCCACCGCGCTCGACCAGCTGGTCGAGGAGACCGCCGACCGCCTCGCCGCCGGCCGCCCCGGCCGGGTGGCGGTGGGTGCCGTGCTCGGCGACGAGACGGCGCTGCACGGCGCCGCGCCGGACACGCTCTTCGAGGTGGGCTCCGTCAGCAAGACGTTCACCGCGCTCGCCCTGGCCCGGCTCGTGGTGCGGGCCAGCCTGACCTGGGAGACGCCGCTGGCCGAGCTGCTGCCGGCCGGCGCCCGGGTGCCGGAGCGCGGCGGCCGGGTCATCACGCTCGGCCACCTCGCCCTGCACACCTCGGGGCTGCCCGCGCTGCCCACCGGACTGCTGCCGCGCGGCCCCGCCGGCCGCCGCGACCCGTACGCCGGCTGCACCGCCGACGCGCTGCTCGCCGAGCTGGCCGGCACCCGGCCGCGCTCGACGCCGGGCGCGCGGTTCCGCTACTCCAGCTTCGGCACCGGCCTGCTCGGCCTGGCGCTGGCCCGGCACACCGGGCAGAGCTACGACCAGCTGATCCAGCGCGAGATCTGCGCCCCGCTCGGCCTGCGGGACACCCGGGTCGAGCTGACCGCCGAGCAGGCCGCGCGGTTGGCGCCGGGCCACTCCAGGGCCGGCCGGCCGCGCCCCGGATGGCGACTGGCCGACCTGGCCGGCGCCGGCGGGCTGCACTCGTCCCCGGCCGACCTGCTCAAGCTCCTGCTGGCGGAACTGGGCGATGTGAGCGGCGAGTTGGCCAAGGCGGTGGCGTTCACCCAGGAGACCAGCCGACGCGTCTACCGGGCCCACACCATCCACCCCGGCTGGTACGGGACGCACCTGCCGCCGTCCGTCGGCCGGCACGCGATGCTCTTCCACAACGGCCGGACCGGCGGCTACCACACCCTGCTGGCGCTGGCCCCGGGGCGGCAGGCCGCGGTGGTGGTGCTGAGCGCCAACGCCCGCTCCGTCGACCGGCGGGGCATGGAGCTGCTGGGTCGGCTGGTGGGCGGTTGAGGCGCCGACCGCCGGCCGTCAACCCGTCAGGCGTGTGGTCATCGTCGCGGTGCGCGCCGCCGCCCGACGGGTAATTTGGGGACGCGGCAGCGGATTGACGGCGTGGCCGACGGCCCCCGCCCGTCGGCTCCTACCCGAGGGAGAGGCGTGGCGACGGCGTTCACCGTGGACATTGCCAGCGCGGACGGCATGCGCACCGCCGAGTGGTCGATCGGTGAGGAGTTCCTGATCCGCCCCTACCGGCGCGGCGAGGACGCCGAACCGGCGGCCCGCGTCAGGCTGTTGGCGCCCGGCGGCCAGGAGACCACGGCCGAGCCGGCCAGTCAGCGGGCGGCCGGCCCGGTGACGGTGGCCGAGGTCGAGGAGCGGCTGGCACTGAAGAGCGGCGGCCTGCCGCACCCGGTGCTGGCCCTCACCCAGCCGGACGGCAGCCCGCTCGCCACCGTGTACCCGGAGGAGCGGGTGGCCTGGCCCACCCGGTTCCGGGTGGTCGACGAGCACGAACGGCCGCTGGCCGACATCACCCACACCCCCTCCCGGCTCGGCCGCCGCTGCGCCTGGCGGATCGATCCGGCGGACGGCGGCCCGCCGGTGGTCGGCCGCCGCGGCTCGCTGCGCGGCTGGCTGGTCTTCGTGCTGGCCCTCCCGCTGTGGGTGGTGCTCTTCCTCGGCTGCCTGCTGCTCACCCTGCTGACCTTCGGTCAGGTGGCCGAGATGGTCGTCTGGGGCTGCCCGCGCAGCATCACCTGGCGGCGGGCCGGCGCCGGGCTGGCCGGCCGCGCCATGACCTTCGGTCATCTGCGCACCGACTACCACCACGACCCGCGGGTGCTGGAGCGCCGGCTCGCCTACGCCCAGGCCGCGCTGCACAACTTCGACGTGATGCACCACAACTGAGCACGCCGCCCGGAGCGTGCCTCGGGGACGGACCGGGCCGGCCCGCCCCCGAGGATGTTCAGTGACGGAACGCGCGCGGGTGCCGCACCGGCTCACGCGCCGACCGCGCGCGGGCGCCGGCCGCGCTCACCCGCCGCCGCTCACCTGCCGGACTGGAGGGCGCCCCAGGTCAGCGGGCCGACCTGACCGTCCACGCCCAGGCCGCGCGAGTCCTGGTACTCCCGCACCGCCTGGTCGGTGAGCGGGCCGAACTGGCCGTCGGCGGAGACGGTCCGCCCCAGGGCGGCGGTGAGCGCCCGCTGGAGCCGGCTGACCGCGGCGCCGGAGCTGCCCTGCCGCAGCGAGTCCGTGGAGCCGGCGGAGAGCAGCGCGGTCCAGGTGCGCGGGCCGACCTTGCCGTCGACGGCGAGGCCCTTCGCGCTCTGGAAGCCGCGTACCGCGGACTCGGTGTTGGGCCCGAACTGGCCGTCCACCGTGCCCGCGTTCTGCCCGTTCTGGTTGAGCAGGTACTGCAGCGCGGACACCTGGGGCCCGGTGGAGCCGTTGGCGAGGGTGCTGTAGCTGGGGAAGGTCAGCTCCGGCGCGCCCGGTTCGCCTGGCTCACCCGGCTCGCCGGGGTCGCCGCCCACCAGCTCCATGTAGTAGTTCCAGTCCCAGTGCGGACCGGGGTCGGTGTGGTCGTTGCCCGGCACCTCGACGTGACCGACGATGTGCTGCCGGTCCAGCGGGATGCCGTGCTCGGCGGCCAGGTGCTGGGTGAGCGCCGCCGAGGAGCGGTACATGGCGTCGGTGAACCACGAGGGCTCGTCCACCCAGCCCTCGTGCTCGATGCCGATGCTGTGCGAGTTGGCGGACCTGGCGTGCCAGGCCGTGTCCCGGTCCCGCACCGACTGGGTGATCTCGCCGTCCGAGGAGCGGATCGTGTAGTGCGCGCTGACCTGCGCGGCCGGGTTCTGGAACCAGCTGATCGCGCCGGCGTAGGAGCCCTGGGTCACGTGGATGACCACGGTGTCGATGGCCTGGGTCCGGCCGGCCGAGTAGTTGGACGTGTGGGCCGGCACCCAGCGGGCCGACGGGTAGTCGTCGCTGAGCACCCCGAGGTCCGCCTCGGCGTACTCGCCACGCTCGGGGTCCACTTCCTGGCCCTGGACGACGACCGTCTCGCCGTCCCCCACGGTGGCCGCCAGGCCGTCGCGGAGCAGGTCGTAGACGTGGTCGGCGTAGAGCCTGGCGCTGGCGTCGGCGTCGGCCCCGCCGTAGCGGGCCACCACCGGGTACCAGGCGTCGAGGTCGGCCCGCTCCTCGGCGGAGAGCCCGACCTCGTCGGCGTACGCGCGTAGAACCGCCGCGCCACCGTGGATGTTCGCCACCGTGTCGGAGCGCAGTTCGGCGACCGGGAGGCCGGTCTCGCCGGCCGCGGTGACCAGGGTGCGGTGGGTCGGGTTGTCCACCAGGTGCATCACGCCGTAGCCCCGGGCGTGGCTGGGGGCGCCGTCGTGGTCGTCCAGGCGCGTCTCGCCGTAGCCGACCGCGATCAGCAGTTCCCTGGGGACCTGGTAGGTCTCGGCGGCCTCGCCGAAGGCGGCGTTGACCGGGTCGGTCACCTCGGCGGCTGGGCTGGCGAGCGCGGGCTGGGCGGCGGCGAGCAGGCCGGTGAGGGTCACGCCCGCCAACACCACGCTGCGGTGGCGACTGTGTGGGGCAGATCGTCTGAACACGCTTCTCCGTTCGAGGGTTGCCGGAACCGGCGCCCCTGGGGTCGGGCGCGCGGCATACCCCAGCCTTCAGGCCGGGCCATGCCCATGTCAATGACCTGCGGCCACGCCAGTGACGCGCGTCAACTTACCGGCGGGTCACAACTCCCCCGCCTGTCAATGCCTTTGACACCGTATCGACCGGAACGCGCCGGGCCGGGTGACGCTCCGCGTGCCACCGACCGCGCGCCGCGCCCCCCGTCCCGCCCCCGGTGGCCTCGCGGCACGCCGCCCGAACCCCCGGCGCCCCCCGGCGCCCCTCACGAGCCCCGGCACGCCGGATGGCCGGCGGGCCGGGGCCGCTCGCATCATGGGGGCGGCGGGGCCGGTGATCCGCGCCCGGCGGGGAAGAGAGCACAGGACAGCCGAGCGACGACACGCCCCGAGGAGTGAACGATGGGTCAGGCAGCCAGCACCATCCCGCGCGCCGACTTCAGCACCGCCAGGGACGGGGTGCCCGTCGCCACCTACAGCTGGCCACCCGCCCACGGCGGGCGCCCGCACGCGGTGGTGCAGCTGGTGCACGGCGCGGCCGAGCACGCCCTGCGCTACGACCGGTTCGCCCGCGAACTCGCCGAGCACGGCTATGCCGTGCTGGCCTCGGACCACCGCGGCCACGGCGCCACCGCCGCGCACACCGGCGGCTACGGCGCGGTCGGCGCCTCCGGCTGGCGGGCCACCGTCGAGGACCTGCGGCTGGTGGGCGACCGGGCCAGGGAGACCTATCCGGGGGTGCCGCTGGTGATGCTCGGCCACAGCATGGGCTCCCAGCTGGCCCGCGACTACGCCCAGGAGTACGGCGAGTCGCTCCAGGGGCTGGTGCTCAGCGGCACCTTCCGTTCGCTGCCCGGCTGCGAGCCGGCCTCCGCCGTCGCCGCCCTCCAGGAGGAGATCGAACACGGCGGCCGGGACGCGCCCTCCTCGTTCGTGCCCGAGCTGTTCGCCTCGTTCAACGACGCCTTCCCGCGGCGCACCGGCTTCGAGTGGCTCAGCCGGGACCCGGCCGAGGTGGACGCCTATGTCGCGGACGAGCGCTGCGGGTTCGCGTTCAGCGCCGGACTGTCGCTGGACTGGGTGCTGGGGGTCCGCAAGATCAACGCGCCCGAGCAGCAGGCCCGCGTCCCGCGCGGGCTGCCGGTGCACGTCGCGGTCGGCGCCCAGGACCCCTGCCACAGCGGCCTGACCCTGGTCTACGAACTGCTGGAGGACTTCCGCTACCACGGCACCCGGGAGGTGAGCTGGCGGGCCTACCCCCAGGCCCGGCACGAGATCCTCAACGAGACCAACCGGGCCGAGGTCCAGACCGACCTGCTGAACTGGCTGGACCGGCACCGCTGAGCGCCGGGGCGTCCCGATCGGCCGGCGCCCGCGGCGCGTGCTGAGCGGGGCTCAGCCGCTGGTCGCGTACCAGTCGGTGCCGCCCAGCGGGAAGGCCCACTCCTCCTGGCCGGTGGACGCGCTGGTGTGGAACGGCTGGCCCTCGTCGTCGATCCGCAGCACGCCGTCCCGCTCGCCGCTGGCCCAGTCCAGCTCCAGGTGCCAGTCGACGTCCCGGCTGTCGGTCCGCGCGGTGATGTACACGACCAGCGGACTGGTGGCGTCCACCCACAGCGGCAGCTCCGGCTGCTCGCCGGTGGCGGTGGCCTCCGGGGTGGCCGCGTCCAGGTTGATGTCGAAGGCGGTGGTCGCCACCGGGCCGCCGCCGCACGCGCCGTACCCGGCGTAGACCGGCCAGGGCAGCGGGTCACCGCTCCTGGTGACCCGCACGTGCAGGTCGCGCAGCACCACCCGGTCCGCGCCGGTGCCCTGGATGGTCAGCTCGATGTACTGCTGGTCGGCCGAGACGGCGCCCATCGCGCGGGCCCAGCCGGGGGCGTCCGGCTCCTCGGGCGGCGGCGGGACCAACTGGGGCTCCGAGTCGACCAGGTAGCGGTTGCCGCAGGGCTCCTCGAAGGCGTGCGGCCGGGCCGCCACCGTCACCGGCGCCGGTGCCTGCGCGTCGCCGGTGGACGCCGGGCCGTCGGCCTCGTCCGCCTCGTCGTCCCGGGTGGCGAGCAGGACACCGGCGATCAGCACCACGGCCAGGGCGACCGCGCCGGCCAGCAGCACCGGCCGGCGGCGCCGCCAGCCGGGCGGCCCGGCCGGCGCCGGCCAGGGCGCGGGGGGCGCGGCGGCCGGCGCCACGCCGGCGGGCGCGCGGGCGGCCGGCGGCACGGGCGGCGCCGGGGCGGTCGTTGGGGCGGCCAACGGGGCGGCGGGCGCCGGCGTGGGCGTCGGCGGCTCGGCGGGCGCGGGCACCCGGCCCTCCCGCTCCCGCTCCCGCGCCGTGTCGGCCGCGATCCACCGCCGGTGCAGCTCGACCAGCTCGTCCGGCTTCGCCCCACACAGCCGGGCGAACCGCTCCACCACCGCGAACTCCGGCGGCAGCCCGCCCCCCTTGCAGTAGCGGTGCAACGTCGAAGGGCTCAGGTGCAGTCGCTTGGCGAGCACGCCGTAACTCAGTCCGGAACGGCCCTTCAACTCCTCAAGCAGCGCCGCCAGGTCGGCGATCTCCACGTCCGCGCCCATCTCTTCCCTCGTTTCCCGCCCCGGCCGGGCATTCGATGCGCCCGCCATTCTCCCAGGTCACCGGGGGCTCGAACGTCCCACTCTCTCATCCTGGTTGGTGGTACGGCCGAATGGGACGGAACCCGCCATAGCTTGTGGTCGTCGGTCAGCGCCCCGCCGCGGACCGCACACCAAACCAGCTCGCGACCCACACCAGAAAGCAGCACGCCATGAACGCATCCCCGCTCCGCCGCTCCCGCGTCCTCCTCGCCACCGCCGCCGCGCTGGCCGCCCTCTCCCTCACCGCCTGCGAGGACGAGGTGGCCAGCTCGGGCGGCGGCGAGGAGCAGACGGGGCAGGAGACCCCGGCCGAACAGGACGACGCGGGCACCGACGACAGCGCCGACACCGGCGGCACCACGGGGGGCGACGGCGACGAGGCGGGTGAGGAGACCGGCGTGGAGCCCGGCCAGGGCACCCTTGAGGGCGGCGCCGGGGAAGACGGGGAGACCCCCGTCAGCGAGCCGTGCACCGACTCCAACACCGAGGTGACCCTCTCCCCCGTCGAGCGCCCGATCAACCACCTGCTGCTCACCGTCACCAACACCGGCGACGAGGCGTGCAACGCCTACTCCGCGCCGGCCATCGGCATCGACGACGCGCAGGCCCCGCTGCCGCGCGTCCAGGAGAGCGTCCCGCACGCCGTCGCCACGCTCAACCCGGGCGAGTCCGCGTACGCCGGCATCATCACCTCGTCCGCCGAGGGCGGGGAGGGCTGGACCACGTCCTCCCTCACCCTGTACTTCACCGGCGGCGAGGACGAGGGCTCGGTCGGCGGGCCGGTGGACCTGCCGCTGCCGGACGGCGAGCTGTACGTGGACGGCGCGGCGGCCGTCACCTACTGGCAGACCTCCCTGGAAGACGCCCTGATGTGGTGACCGGCCCGAGGGGTGGGGCGGGGTCGGGGGCGGGCTGCCCCCGGCCCCGGTGGCCCACCGGAGCCGGCTGGCGGGTCGGCCGGGCGCGGCGACGGATGACATTCGGACAGCTGTGCCCGCCGAACCCCCTGATCAGCCGTCAACTCCCCTCTGGCGTGCGAGGATGCGGCCCTGTCGAGCAGTTCCAGGAGAGAGAGGTCGGCATGGCCGGAGCCGAGGGCGGCGCCACCCGCGAGGTGGACGTCAGCGTGCCCAGCGTCGCACGCATATACGACTACGCGTTGGGCGGCAAGGACAACTACGCCGTGGACCGCGACGCGTTCGACGAGCTGGAGCGGCACGCGCCGAGCACGCGCCCGCTGGCCGTCAACAACCGCCGGTTCCTGCAACGCGCGGTGCGGGTGCTCTCCGAGGAGTACGGCATCCGGCAGTTCATCGACCACGGCTCAGGGCTGCCCACCCAGGACAACGTCCACCAGATCGCGCAGCGCAGCGACCCGGACGCCCGGGTCATCTACATCGACAACGACCCGATCGTGCTGGCGCACGGCCGGGCGATCCTGGAGACCAACGCCAACACGGCGGTCATCCAGGCCGACTTCCGGGACACCGAGGGCATCTTCGGGCACCCCGAGGTCCAGCGGCTGATCGACCCGAACGAGCCGGTGGCGGCGCTCTTCGTGTCCGTGCTGCACTGCATCCCGGACGAGGACGACCCGGGCGACCTGATCCGCCGGGTGACCGCGCGCCTGGCCCCGGGCAGCTTCCTGGTGATGAACCAGCTGGTCAGCGACGACGCCGAGCTGCGGGATTCGATCAGCACCTTCATGAACGAGTCCACCCAGGGCAACTGGGGCCGGGTGCGGCAACAGGCCGATGTCCGCGCCTTCTTCGAGGGGCTGGAGATCCTCGACCCGGGCCTGGGCGAGATCAGCGCCTGGCGGCCGGACACCGACCTGGGGCCGAAGCAGCAGACCGAGGAGTGGATCGAGTTCGGCGGCGTCGCGCGCAAGCGCTGAACCGCCCCGCCGCCCCGGGGGCGGCTGCGCACACGGCGGGCCGGGAGAAACTTCTCCCGGCCCGTCGCCGTGTCGGTCAGCCCGCGTCCGCGGCCGCGTCCAGGGCCCGCATCACCTGGTCCAGGGTGCCCGGGGTCCGGCCGTGCGGCTCGGCGGTCGCGCACAGGCTGTCCATCACCGCGAGGTAGTCCTCGACGTCCTCGCGCTTGTCCAGGTAGAGCGCGCTGTTGAGCTGCTCCAGGTAGACGATGTCCGGCAGATCCGGCTCCAGGAAGCGCAGGATGGTGACGGGGCCGCCAGCGGCGGCCAGCCCGCCCAGCCGGAACGGCGCGATCTGCAGCGTGACGTTGGGCCGTTCAGCCATTTCCCGCAGGTGCCGGATCTGCCGGCGCATGGCCGCCGGACCGCCCATCGGCCGGGTGAGCGCGGCCTCGTCCACGACCGCCCACAGCCGGGGCGCGCCGTCCCGCAGCAGCAGCTTCTGGCGCTCCAACCGCAACTCCAGGCGGCGCTCCACCTGCCGGTCGGTGGCCCGGGGGTTGCCCAGCCGGACACAGGCCCTGGCGTAGTCGGCGGTCTGGAGCAGCCCCGGCACGAACTGGACCTCGTAGGTCCTGATGAGCGAGGCCGCCTCCTCAAGCCCGATCAGCGTCTCGAACCAACTGGGCAGCACGTCACTGTACTTCTGCCACCAGCCCGGCGTGCTCGCCTGCCGGGCCAGGGCCAGGAACTGGTCACGCTGGGCCGCGTCCGTGACGCCGTAGAGCGTCAACAGGTCGGCGATGTCGCGCTCCTTGGCGCCGACGCGGCCCAGCTCCAGCCGACTTATCTTGGCGTGCGAGCCACGGATCGCGTCACCCGCCGCCTCCCTGCTGATGCCGCGGGACTCCCGCAGCCGGCGCAGGTGGGTGCCCAGCACGATCCGCAGGACCGTCGGCCCACCCCTCGGGTGAGTCAGCAGATCCCTCACCGAGGAGGTGGGTCCTGGCTGCGCTGACGTCATGTGAGTTCCCCTGAGCTGTTGAATTAGCGCTCAAGTGTTGCACTGTTCGGACGAGGCGTACAGTCGCGCCGACCGCACCGAGGGTGACGTCCAGCACGTCACACGGTGACCGGCTCCGCTCAGGGGGTGGGGGTGGACCGACGGGGTGGGGGCGGTCAGTCGATCAGATCGTCGAAGTCCCCGTCCCTGGCGCCCTGCACGAAGGCGGTCATCTCGGCCCTGGTGTAGATCAGCGCCGGGCCCTCCGGGTCCCGCGAGTTGCGCACCGCGACGCCGCCGTCGGGAAGCCCGGCCACCTCGACACAGTTCCCGTTCGGATTGCTGCGCGCGCTCTTCCGCCAACTCGCGCCGGGGATCCGGGTAGCTGACACACCGTTCACGAACTCCGGCATCCGCACTCCTAGGGTCGGCTCGTACCCCGCGCCGTGGGGTGACGCGGGTGTCAGCAGTGATACTGCCCCAACTCCCGCTGTTCTTGCATCTGTTCTTGCAGCTGTACTTGCGTTCGTTCTTTCAGATGTACTTGCAGCGATACTCTGAGTGCCCCAGGATAGACTCTGCGGAGTCACCGCCTGGGTCATGTTGGACACCCCGCGGAGGTCGGTCATGTCAGCTCTCCCCTACGCCTCGATGGCGCCCCTCGCCGCTGTCGGGCGTCGTGCCACGACCGCGGAGGTGGCGGGCTTCGCGACGTTCCCCCTGGCCGGCGAGCCGGGCGCGCCCAGATCCGCGCGCTCCCTGACCCGCGCCACCCTGGTCGACTGGGAGCTGGACGAGCTGGTCGGGGACACCCTGGTGGTCGTCTCCGAGCTGGTGACCAACGCGCTGCGCTACGGCCTGCCGCACACTTCGGGGCCGCGCCCACTGCCGCCGGCCAGCACGGACCAGCCGCTGCTGCTGAGCCTGGTGCACTGCGAACGCTCGGTGCTGTGCGCGGTGTTCGACCCCGGGCAGGAGATCCCGCTGGTCGGCACCCCGAGCCCCTGCCAGGAGTCGGGCCGCGGCCTCCAGGTCCTGGAGGGCCTGGCCCGCGACTGGGGCTGGACCACCCCGGACCGGCACGGCAAGGCCGTCTGGGCGTTGATGGCGGCCGACGAGCCGGTCGAGAGCGCGTCCGCGACGCCCCGCTGGGAGCCGCTGAGCCGCCTGTTGTTACTGCTGGAGCTGCTGAGCGGGCCGTCCTGGCTGAAGGCCCTGGGCGCCACCGCGGGCGGCGTCACCCCGCGTGCCAACTAGCCGGCGGCGGCGCCGAACGGGCGCGGCCCACGTGACCCCCCGAGGAGAAACCTTTCTGGTGGTCACCGCACCCCCACCCACCAGGAGCGGCGGCCCTGGGCCGCCGCTCCCTCGACGCGACGGAGCACCCCGGGAACCTTGATATGGTTGACCCGTCGCTGCGGCCATGGGCCGCACACACCCCGTCCGGGTGGCGGAATGGCAGACGCGCTAGCTTGAGGTGCTAGTGCCCGTTTAAGGGCGTGGGGGTTCAAGTCCCCCCTCGGACACCATACTTCCCCAGGCCTGACCTGCGGTTTCTCCTCGGTCAGGGGCTCTCAGGGCCGCGTGTGACCAGCAGCGTGACCAACGCGGGTGATGATCTTGCGCCGTCAGCCGAGCGCCGAACAACCCGGCCCGTTCGGCGCTGGCACTTCTGCTCGGAAGACCTTCGGGTGGCCGAGTGGCACTCCCCTTCCTCGCCCCCGCCAAGCCGCTCTACCTTCCGACTCAGTGGCGGCGTCCTGGACACCCAGGTCCCCGTCGTGAACCCCGGAGACACCGTCTCCTGGCCCCACTGGAAGATCCGCGGGCCCCTGCGTTCCTTCGCCCTCACCAGCCCCGCCGGGGAGCACTTCGGCAGCACCCCGGCCGAGGGGAACGCCGTGGCGGACGGACGGATCCTGATCGTGGACACCCGCCCCGGTCACAAGGCCCTCCTCGACAACGAGGGAACGAGTTGCTGGCCCGCGCTCGACACCGACCCTCAGCCGTGGTCCGTACCTGCCGGACGCTCGGTGATCGGCCTGAGCATCGTCGCGGCCGGGAGCACAGCCGGCGCGCGGCTGACGCTTCGTCCCCGCTACATGACCCACCGAGGTCTTCCTCGCCTACGATAGTTGCGGTGCGTGCCCGTAGGCGGGCCGTTTTGGGCCGAGGACAACGATCTGGCGTCAGGTGTGTGGATGCACAGCTCTGCCCCGGAGGCTGGTCCGGCCCGCAGCTCATAAACTGGTTCCACACTCGACGGGCGGAGATGCAGTTGCGCGGTATTGGCGAGTACCCGTCAGATCGGCTAGCGCATCTTGTCGATATTCGGACCAAACCCGGATTTCCGAACGCCACAATCATCCACAGCTACGCGACCTACCCCATCCTCCTTCGTCGGCCCGATGAAGGGAGCAGGCAGGAGTACATACACTGTGGGCAGTGCAGCGCACGGATCCGTCTACGCATCTACAGTGCCAAACGCACCGCGTTGATACGGCGCCTATGGCTCGTACTGGCAATGGTTGGCTTAGCACTGGTGGCGGGATGCGTATACGTCGCCTTTGGAACCCACGGCTCGCCCATGTCTCTGACGCCCATCCTGTTCGTCCTCACCATGACCGCGAGCTTCATAGGCCTTCTGGCTCTGCTCCTTGGAGTCATTTACGGCTGCACCTACGACGGCACCCACGTGACGCCAGCGGTCAGCTCACACAGATTGGTCGGCATCGGGCGTCGGCCACCGACGACTCACTCGTGAGTGGCGAACGGTCGGTGATCCACAGGTGATGCTGGAAGGCACGTGGAGCCTCAGGTTTCGCTGAGCGCCACCGCCGCCACCTCGCAGTGCAGTCGCCACGTTGCCGAAAGAGATTCACTGAGGTCCGCGAAACTTGGGAAGTTGGTTGTACCCAACAGCAGGGTCATTCGATCGGAACTGGAGGATGAACTCCTTCTCCCGCTGGTTGACTTCAGCCTTCTCAGCTGTTTCGGATTCCCACAGGATCTCCTTCCTGATGGTGAAATCGCGCAGTGCTTCGCGATCGGTGTCCTGCTCCAACAGCCTTTTCGACGGGCTCCCGTAGTACCGAAGTCGGTCATCGGTGATGTCCTGTCCTATATAGATCTTGCCCGTCGGATAGGTGATCTTGTAAATGACCTTCATGCCGGCACCGTAGCACTGCACCGCAGCGCCCGGGCGGCTACTTGATACGCAGGAGGGAGCGTGGGATACCGCGTTGCGGTCCGAGACTCATCTGTCCGACGCATCGGAGTCATTCAGATCTGGATCAGACTCGACATCGTCGTTCGCTGTTGCCAGCCGGCACCTGGCAGCTCCTCGTGCGCGACCGCACCCCCCGGCCCGCGCTCCTCCATCACGGTGGAGGCACCGCCATCTACCAGCTGGGTTCGAACAGCCGGTCCTGACCGGGCAGATCGAGTCCATCGAGCGCTGCGGACCGTCGAGCAGTACACCGGGCCGGGGCTCGGTGTCCGTGGCTGGCCGCTGCGACAACCAGCTCGCCTACCGGTGACTGGGCTTCCCCGAACCTGGCCGGCCGATCGCCGGGCAGTCCCTCGGTCGCGATCCCCGGGCGGTCAAAGGACCGGCTGGGCAGGCGGTGTGGTCGGCACCGGAGAACGCGCTCGGCGCCCTCGGCATCGAGTGACCGCCGGGTCAGTGGAATGGGCCCGGCCCCGCGGCAGTTCGGCGACGAACTCACCGACAGCCTTCGGTTCGACGTGCTGGGGACGTAGTCGAGGACTGGAGCAGGCAGAGAGAGCGGGCCACCGACTCGTGCCCGATCCAGATCCGCGAGCGATCCGGCCGCACCGCTCACACCTACAGGACAGATCCGAAGAGATCCGCTTCTCCCCGAGCCGGGCAACCTGCGCCAGTACACCTGGGCCCGGTCCGCCCCTCTGGTGACCCGCGCGATCGTCGCCTGCCAGGGTGAGAACGAGGATCGATACCTCCCCCAGAAGATCGCCGCGGAGGCCGAAGCGGGGTTATTGTCGTGGCGCTGCGCAGGATCGGCTCCGTACCGACACCTCGGTGCGATCCGCGCCCCCCACGGGACCCGGCGGGCCCGCCGCTGGCTTGAATGAGCGTGAACGCGTTCGTCGGAGTGGCAGCCCGCAGCGGCCGCGAGTGAGCGGTGGCCCGTAGGCGCGTACAGGGAGTTGCCCTCTGCTACGGTGCCCGGGGATCGACGATCACAAGGGGGGCGGATGGGGTCCGTCCGACAGTCGAGGGCCGAGCGGCAGCGGCAGGCACAAATCCTGCGGTACTGGCGGGCCGTGGAGTACTTCTCACCGCCGAAGGTCGATCGGGCCAATCCGCGCAAAAACGTCTTCCCGGTGGGACCGGGGCAACCGTTGCCCTGGGAGCCCGGGTCCGCTGTCAGTCGGATGCGGACCCGGCCGGATCGGGTGTGGCAGCACACGGTCTACGCCGGGATCTTCGCGGTCGACAAAGTGCGCGACGTCCTCCTCGAAGCGTTCCGCGCGCCCGACTCGGAACAGGACCTGGACGGCCGGATCGGCGGCGACAGCGCGGTGCTCTGCTTCAGCGTGAACCAGGACGGGCTGCTGATCAAGGAGAGCGTCACGCTGTCCTCGTGCGCGTGGGCGGTCGGGCAGACGCTGCACCCCGGACCGCACAGCGACCAGTGGCTGACCACGTTCGACAGGGACAGCACGCTACTGCTGCAACGGCTGCTGGAGCTCGGCGACGGGCGGATCGAGGTCGATCGCGAACCCGCTGCCGACTCCGGGTCGTCACCGTCGGGACTCGGCCGGGTCGCGGGGCTGACGTCCCGCCTCGTGGTCAGCGCGGCGAAGGGCGGCCTGGACGCGGCGGCCGGTGCGGTCGGTGCCGGGCTCGGTCCGCTGGCCGGAGCGGTCGCCGCGAAGGTGGTCGACGAGGTCGGCGGCGACCTGATCGACGCCGCCGCCGCCCGGTTGACCGACCGCCCCCGGGACGGGGTGGCGGCCGGCCAGGGCCGGGACGGTCCTGACGCGGAGGAATCAGAGGGAACAGCGGAGGAAGGAAGAACGGAGCGGGACGAGGCGGAGCCCGCGGGGCCGCCGCCCGAGGTGGGCACGAAGGTCCTGGACGGGCACGACCTCTCGGCCGTCACCCGGTGGGTGGCCGAGCAGTTGGGCGTCGCCGAGGTTCTCCAGCCGACGAGGATTCAGGTCAGGAGCTACCAGGTCGCGGCCAAGCACGCGGACGAGGCGGGTGGCGACGGCTTCCTCAACAGCTTCTACGCGGACGACCTGGAACGCGTCGCCGGGGTGGTCGAGGCCGGGCAGGCCGGCACCGCCCTGGTGGACTATCTGCGCGCCGGGGCGGATCTGGACGGTATGGATCGCCTCGATGTTCGGCGGCTGCCCGAGGTCGTGCGCGAGAACGTGCAGCCGGCGAGCACGCCGCCGGGCCGCTGGCCGGCCGATGCCGACAAGCCTTTGGTCCTCAGCCAGCAGTTCGCGGTCAACCGCGTCCTGGCCGGTCTCGGGCCGGACGACGGCCGCGGGATCTACGCGGTCAACGGGCCGCCCGGCACGGGCAAGACGACCATGCTGCGGGACCTCATCGCAGCCGTGGTCGTCCAGCGGGCCGAGCGGCTGGCGGTGTTGCAGCGGCCGGAGGACGCCTTCGTCCGCAAGCCGCGCACCTGGCGCACGGAGGAGACCGCAGGCAAGACCTACCCCCGCACCATTCATCCGCTGATCCCCGAACTCACCGGCTTCGAGATCGTCATCGCCTCGTCCAACAACGGCGCGGTGGAGAACGTCACCCTGGAGGTCCCGGGGGCACGGGCGATCGGCGCGGCGTGGCAGGGGCGCGCCGACTACCTCGCCGGCCCCGCCAGCCTGGCGCTGGAGGAGGACGCGTGGGGTGCGATCGCCGCCCGCCTGGGGCGGCGGAGCAACCGTTCCGACTTCGTCCAACGCTTCTGGTGGGGCGAGGAGGCCAAAGGCAGAGGCCGGCCAACGCCGGTGACACACGAGGAGCGCCCCCGGCTGGGGCTGCAGAAGATGCTCCAGTTGCAGGCCCAGCACCTAGCTGACGGAGCACAGCGCCCCCCGAACGCCAGCCAGGAGGCGGACCACGCGGCGCCGTTGGGGCGGGAGACCTGGGCGCAGGCCGTCCGGCGCTTCACCCAGGCCCGCGACCGGGTGGGCGAACTGGCCGCGGAGCGGCAGGAGGTCGCGGACCTGCTGACCCGGCTCGCCGGCCCTGACGCCCTGCTGGACGAGCTGCTGTCCGAGGAGTCCGGCGCCCAGGACACGCTGCGTCTCCTGGAACAGGAGCAGCGCCGCGCCGAAGGCGCACTTGCCGCCGCCCGGGCGGAGCACGCCCGGCGCCGGGACGCGATGTCCGCCGAGCGGACACGGCTGGACTTGGCTGAGGCCGCGGTCCGCGCCGGCGAGGAGGACGTGCGGGTGGCGGAGGCGTCACTGCACGCCCACCAGGCGGACCGACCCCGGCTGTGGGTGCGAGTCTTCCAGCGCGAGCGTACGCGGCGCTGGGAGGTGGAGAGCCGTCCGCTCCGGGCCGAGGTCACGGCAGCTGACCTCCGCCTCGCCGAGCTCGAAGCCGCGCGAGCCGCACAGCAAGCCACCCTGCGCACCGCGCAGGGGCGGCTGGACCAGGCGCTGGGGGCGATCAGGCGCGCGGCGGACCGGCTGGCCGTGTGCGCTCAGGCACGCGAGCGGCAGGTCGCCACCGCCGCCGAGGCCGGCCAGCAAGTGGCCCGCCGGCGCAGCGAGCGGGCGGCGGACGAACGCCGACTGGACGCGGCCAGGGAGCGGTGGGGCGACCGGGTTCCGGGGGCCGAATGGCGGGCGCCCCTCGATGACCGGGTGGCCATGGAGACGCGCGAGCGGTCAGCGCCCTGGATGGACGCCGCGTTCGCCGAGGCGCGCTCGGAGCTCTTCCTCGCAGCCCTGGATCTGCACCGCGCGCTGCTGGCCACCGCGCCCGAGCGGATGCGCACCAACCTGCGGGCCGTCATGGAGGTGGTCAAGGACCAGGCGCCGCCGGACCTGGACGCCGAAACGGTGCTGGCTGCCTGGCAGTTGCTTTTCATGGTGGTCCCCGTGGTCTCGACGACCTTCGCGTCGGTCGCTCGCATGTTCGCCCAGCTGGGCGGCGAGTCCCTGGGTTGGCTGTTCGTCGATGAGGCCGGTCAGGCCGCGCCGCAGGCGGTGGTCGGCGCGCTGTGGCGGGCCCGCCGCGCCGTGGTGGTCGGCGACCCGTTGCAGCTTGAGCCGGTGACCACCCTCCCGTGGACCGGCCAGCGGCGCCTGGCCGGCCACTTCTCGGTGGACCGTCAGTGGGCCCCGGCGGCCGGCTCGGTGCAGACGCTGGCCGACCGCCTCAACCCGTACGGCACCTGGCTGACGGACCAGGAGGGCGAGGACATCTGGCTCGGCTCGCCGCTGCGTGTGCACCGGCGTTGCGATCGGCTGATGTTCGAGATCAGCAACAAGATCGCCTACGACGGGATGATGGTCTACGGGGTCGTCCGGGAACAGGACGACTTCCCGCTGGAGTTGGACAGCGTGTGGTGGGACGTTCCCGCGCTGCCGGGCGAGGAGAAGTGGAATCCCGCGGAGGGCAGGGCCCTGGAGACCACCATCGACCGGATCCGCGGCCGCGTTGACGAGGCGATCCGTCAGGAGCGCCTGCTCGGTGGCGAGGCGTTGCCCGACGTCGCGGCGGCCGGCGGCGCGGCCGACGAGGGCCGGCGCCGGCTGGACGAATCCGTCTTCGTGGTCAGCCCGTTCCGGGACGTCGTCCACGGCCTCGGCCGGGTGGTGAGCGGCAGGCTCGGCACCCAGCGCTACGGCACGGTGCACACCACGCAGGGCAAGGAGGCCGACATCGTGATCCTGGTGCTGGGCACCGGCGCCGGTCAGGTGAGGTCGCGCGACTGGGCAGCCCAGAAGCCAAACCTGCTCAACGTGGCCGTCACCCGCGCCCGCCGCCGCCTGATCGTCATCGGCGACCTCGACGCCTGGTCCCGGCACCGCTACTTCAAGGACCTGGCGCAGCACGAGCTGATCCGCCGCTGGTCCCCCGAGCGCTGAGCCGGGACAGCCGGTACTACGGCTCGCCGCTGGACCAGAAGGCGCAGGACGGGTTGTCCCACATCTCGTGGCAGGGGCGGAAGTTCGGCGCGGCCTCGTCGTACGGGATCTCGGCGATGACCGGGCTCGCCAGCCAGTAGTGTTCGGGCCGGTCGGGGACGGCCTCGGCGAAGAACGGTCGGTCGCCGTCGCGCAGGGTGACCTCGGCCGTGGAGCCGTCCGCTTCGCGGTACTCGGCCCGCAGCTCCCAGGCGCAGGACTGGTCGTGCACCAGGCTCTCGACCCGGAGGCCGCCCGGTTCCAGTCCGCCACCGATGTCGATGCGCCGGTGCCCGAAGTACGGCTCTCCGTGGTCCGGCCCGCCGTCGGCGATGTACAGCGTGGGGTCGGACGCCGCCAGGTCGACGACCACCCCCGGATAGGTCCCCTCCCCCTGGGGCGGTATGTCCACGACCGTCCGCGCGGTGGGCGCCTGACACGAGACGTTCACCGGGGTCATGTCCACGATGCTCAGTTGCGTGGCGCGTTCCGACAGCAGCGTCATGGTGAAGGTGGTGGCGACGGCCCGGCCGTCCGCCGTCGGGTACGGCGGCTGGGACCCGTCCGTCGGGTAGCGGATCAGCCGACCGCCCCGGGAGCGGAGGTACGCCCAGACCTCCTGGTAGGGGGTGGCCCGCAGGGTGGCCTGTTCCTCCTCGGTGAGCAGCCGGTCCAGCACCACCCGGTACTCGTTGGGCACCGCGGTGTCGTAGGTGATGGCGTGGGTGAAGGGGGCCCGTGCCCGGTCCAGCCGCCGCTGGGCGTCCAGTTCGGTGCCGAGCCGGGATTCGGTGCTCCACAGGTCGAACCAGAAGCTCGCCACGAGACCGCACAGCGCGGTGAGGAGCCCCAGGGAGACGGTGATGGCCAGGGCGCCGCGCCGGGTGCGCCGGGAGGCGCCCCGCCCCTCGGGGAGGTACCGGTCGGCCAACACGTCCCGGATCGACGGCTCGTCGGGCGGTGGCGGCGACGGCGGTGGGGACGGGGGCGGCGGCGGTGAGGGCGGCGGTGGCGGCGGTAAGGAAGAGGAACCCATCGAGGATCTCCAGCCTGCGCGTCGGAGGAGAGCCACGCTCGGTGAGCCGTCGAACGCGGTGGATCCTCCAGAGTACGCCGAGCGGCGGCCCTCGGTCTCGATCGGACCGCCAACGGGCGGTGGCCGAGGTCGCGTTGGGAGCGGCCGGACGGTGGCGGAGGAATCCCGGACCGGGCGGGATGGCGGCCCGCCGGCCACGTCCGCATGCTGGGGGCATGACGGGAGAACAGCAACGGATACCGGTGGTCCCGACGAGCGCGTTGCCGGCCGGCGCGGGGACGGTGGCGCTGGTGACGGGCGGGGCGCGGGGGCTCGGGCGGGCGGTGGCCGGGCAACTCGCCGCCCGGGGGGTCGAGGTCCTGGTCGGCTCGCGGAGGCCGGACGAGGCGGTGGCGGCGACCCGCGGGCTGCCCGGGGTCAGTGTGTTGCCCGCGCCGCTCGACCTCACCGACCAGCGGTCGGTGGACGCGGCCCTGCGCGTGGTCGAGGAGACCAGGGGCCGGCTCGACGTGCTGGTCAACAACGCGGCGGCGCCGCCGGACTGGGACAACGACGTGGTCGAAGCCGACCTGGCCGCGGCCGCCCGGGTGCTGGAGGTCGACCTGTTCGGCACCTGGCGGATGACGATCAGCGCGCTGCCGCTGCTGCGGCGCTCCCCCGGGCCGCGGGTGGTCAACGTCAGCTCGGGGGCGGGCTCGCACGCCGACGGCCGCTACGGGCTGGCTGTCTCCGGGGGCGCGTTCCCCGGCCACGCGATCGGCAAGGCCGCGGTCAACGCGCTGACTTCGGCGCTGGCCGCCGCGCTCGCCGACACCCCGGTGCTGGTCAACGCGGTCTGCCCGGATGTGACGGCGACCGTGCCCGGGGCGGCGGCGCGGGGCGCGCGACCGGCCGCGGCGAGCGCTCCCGGCGTGGTCTGGGCCGCCACGCTGCCGCCGGACGGCCCGCGCGGCGGCTTCCACCGGGACGGGGCCGCGCTGGGATGGTGAACGAGGGCGGGCCGGGCTCGCTGTCCGAGGACGAGTTGTCGGGCGTGCTGCGCCACCTTCAGCCGGTCGGTGTGCTGTCCGGCGGTTTCGTGTCCGACGTGCCCTGGGTCTCCGGCGGCGCGGTCGGCGGCGAGCTGAAGGTCGTCGCGGTGCTGCGGGGCAGCGCCCGACTGGCCACGGACGGCGGGCTCTCGGCGCGGCTGGGGGCTGGCGACGTGGCGTTGCTGAGCGGGCGTTCCTGGCTCACCCTGCGCGGCGGCGCGGGTCGGCGGGCGCCGCGCGAGATCGCCCCGCCGACCGGCTGGTCGGGCCAGGGGTCGGCACCGGACGGCGCGGGCGATGTCGTGGTCGGCGGTCACCTGGGGCTGGGCGTCGCCGGCCGGGAGCTGCTGCGTGCCGCGCTGCCCCCGCTGAGCCGGCTGCCCGGCTCGGCCCCGGGGGCGCACCGGCTGCGTTCGGTGTTGGGGCTGCTGCTGGCGGAGTTCGTCGACGGCGGCCCCGGCTCCCGGTTCGCGGCCGAACAGTACGCGCGGCTGGTCCTGTTGGAGGCGGTGCGGGCGCTCGTCGCGGGGGCCGCGCTGCCGCCCGGCTGGCTCCGGCTGCTGGCGGACGAGCGGCTGCGGCCGGCGGTCCGGCTCATCCACGAACAGCCGGGGCGGTCCTGGCGGTTGGCGCAGCTGGCGCGGGCGGCCGCGATGTCGCGGACCACGTTCGCCGACCGCTTCCGGCGGACCGGCGGGTGCACCCCGTTCGGCTATCTCCACCGCTGGCGGGTGGTGTTGGCCGAGCACGCGCTGCGCCACACGGACACCACCGTCGACGCGCTCGCCGGCCAGCTCGGCTACGCCTCGCCCGGTGCCTTCAGCACCGCCTTCCGGCGCACCGTCGGGATGCCGCCGGGCGCCTACCGGCGGGCGCACACCGGGCGTTGAGCGGCGCGCCCCAGCCGGCGAGACGGCGACGGGCGGCGGAGCGGCGATGGGGCGGAGCAGCGGAGCGGCGATGGGGCGGCGGGGCGGCGGGGCCCGTGCTCGGCGTGGGAAACCGCGTGGTCGGGGCCGGCCGGCCTGCGGTATACCGGAGGGCTGGCCGTCACCGCTCCCGGAGGTTTTCCATGCGTCGTCTCGCCGTCTTCCTCGCCTCGTCCAACGGGACCGACCCGGTGCACGTCGAACTGGCCGCCGCCGTGGGCGCGGAGCTGGCGGCGCGGGGCATCGGGGTCGTCTACGGCGGGGGCCGCTCCGGGCTGATGGGGGTGCTGGCGGACAGCGCGCTGCGGGCCGGCGGCGAGGTCGTCGGCGTGATGCCGCGCAGCATGGTGGAGCGGGAGTGGGCGCACGACGGGGTGACGGAGCTGCTGCTGTGCGACTCGATGCACGAGCGGAAGGCCATGATGGCCGACCGGGCCGACGCGTTCGTCGCGCTGCCCGGCGGGCTGGGCACCCTGGAGGAGATCTTCGAGGTGTGGTCCTGGCGTCAGCTCGGCTTCCACGCCAAGCCCGTCGGCCTGCTGGACGCCGGCGGCTTCTGGGCGCCGCTGCTGGCCGCGCTGCGCGGCATCGCCGACTCCGGTTTCCTGGCCGCCGCCACCCTGGACGACCTGGCCGTGGCGCCGGCCCTGCCGGAGCTGTTGGACGCGTTGGAGGAGCGGCTGCGGGTCCCGGCGCGGCCGGCGCGCGGCGGCCGGGAGGTGGTCGCCGGCCCGCGGCCCGCGCCGGTCGACCGGGCCGGCCGACCGGCGGGCTGAGCAGGCGGGGGCGGGGCCGGGGCCCCGCCCCCGGGTCAGTCGGTGTAGACCTCCGCCCGGTCCACGCTGACGAACGCCGCGCCGGAGGACGGGTTGCGTTCCCCCGTCACCCGGACCGTCAACGTGTGGGTGCCGTACGGGAGTCGGGGGCTGAGGTAGTTCAGCGTCTCGCCGACGCGGATGAGTCCGTGGAAGTCGACGCGCTGTTCCGGCCCGCCGTCGACGCTGATCGCGGCGATGCCGTTGCCGGTGTCCCGCACCGACAGCAGCGCGATCCGGGTGCCGGTGAAGGTGAAGGTGGCGGTCGCGCCCGGCTCGTCGCTCCAGTGGTCGTCGCCCCAGAAGCACTGGGTGGCGCAGCCGTTCCCCGCGTTCCAGGCGCCGGTGAAGGTGACGGTGCCGTCGCCGCTGGAGCGGCCGTCGTCGTTGATCCAGTGGTTGCCGGAGCCCGGATCGCCGGCCGGCAGGTCCTGGGTGGCCCCGAGGGCGAGTGGGGCGCCCAGGTCCGGGCGGCCGTCCGGGTGCCAGCCGATCCGTTGGGCGCGGGTGGTGCGGTCGGTGTAGGTGTTCACCGAGGTGGTCTTGGCGTGGTAGATGATCCAGTCCTCGGTGCCGTCGGGGGACGTGAAGAACGTGTGGTGGCCGGGGCCGTAGACGCCGACCGCGTCGTTCCTGGCGAAGAGCGGCCCGTGGTGCTGGGTCCAGTTCCCCGGGACCAGCGGGTCGGCGCCCGCCGGCAGGGACATCATCCAGACCTGGTAGTCGGGCTTCCCGGTGTCGCAGGTCGAGTAGGTCATCCAGGTGTGGCCGTTGCGGTAGAGGAACGCCGGCCCCTCGCGGACCTCGGGGCAGCCGCCGGCGCCGTCGAGGGCGACCGCGTCGCCGGAGACCGTGTAGGGGTTGGACATCGGCGCGATGTTCAGGCCGTTGTGCTGGTAGGCGTTGATGCCGCTGTAGGCGAGGTAGAGCCGCCCGTCGTGCTGGAGGATGCCGGGGTCGATGGCGAAGTCGTCGGCGTGGTTGGGCGGCGCGAGCTTGGCCTTGAAGTGGTAGGGCCCGCGCGGGTCGTCGCCCTCGGACTCCAGGACGTAGAGCCGGTGGTGCTCGTCCACCCCGTCGTCGGCCGTGTAGTAGAGGTACCAGCGGCCGTCGAAGCGGTAGAACTCGGGCGCCCAGATGTGCTGGTCGCGCGAGGGGTCGGTGTCCGTCCAGACGGTGACGGGGTCGGCGGCGAGCAGGGTGGCCAGGGAGGGCGAACTCCACATCCGGATGGCGTCGCCCTGGGTGGTGGCGAGGTGGTAGTTCCCGTCGGCGTAGGTGAGGAACGGGTCGGGGCCGGTGTTCAGGGGGTTGCGGAAGGTGCCCGCTGCTGTGGGGGTCATCGAGTCTCCTGCGCTGGCCGGTGGGGTCAGGACCAGGCCGATCAGCAGTGCGAACACCGCGGCTACCAGGGTGGTTCGGGTTCGGGCGCGCATCGTCGGCTCCCTCTTCTCCGCACGTCCGGTGGACGCCGAGCCGGCGTCCGCTGACGGTTGTCCATGGCAGCACGACGCTTACAGCGATGTAAATCCCTCGACGGCGATCCGGTACGGGGGCGGCGTCGGGGTGGGTGGCGCGGGCCGGGGTGCGGGGGACGGGGAGGGGTGCGGCGGGGGTGGCGCGAACCGGCAGCGGGGCGGGGGCGGTTGGCGCGGCGGGGCAGGTGAACCGGCGGCGGGGCGGGGGCGCGTTCGGGGGCGCGGGCGCCCGCGTCGCGGCGCGCGGGCCGGCCGCTCCCGCCCCGCCCGGGGTCACCCGGCGCGCCGGATGGTCAGCACGTGGTCGGTGACCTCAGCGGTGCTGCCGTCAGGGCCGGTCGCGATCCGGCGTGGCGCGTCGGCCCGTTCCACCGTCCAGGTCGCCGGGTCCAGCGCGAGGTCGGCGGCGATCTCGTGGGGCGTCGGGAAGTGGGTGTCGGGGTCCTGGTTCCAGGACCACGGGGCGATCGAGCCGTGGTCGACGACCAGCAGCCGCCCGCCGGGCGTCAACGCGTGCGCGGCGGCCCGCAGCACGGCCGCCCGGTCCAGGTCCAGGGGCGTGTGCAGGTAGTGGGCGCTCACCAGGTCGAACGGCCCGGTCGGGAAGGACTCGGCCAGATCGTGCCGTTCGACGGTGATCCGGTCGTGCCGGCCGTGGGCCCGGGCCAGGGCGGCGAGCCGCTCGACGGCCACCGCCGAGACGTCCACGGCGGTGACCCGCCAGCCACGACCGGCCAGCCACAGCGCGTCGCCGCCCGGCCCGCAGCCGAGGTCGAGGGCGGCACCGGGCGCCAGGCCGGTGACCGCCTCGGTGAGTCGAACGTTCGGCCGGGGGTCGGTGACCGGCGGCCGGTCCGCGTAGACGCCGTCCCAGAAGGTGACCGCGGGCGAGGTGCTCATGGAGGGCTCCTTGTGGTTTCTCGGGGTTCTCGTCAAGGGCTTGGTACGCGGGGCAGTCTGGCCGGGCTCGCGCGAATCGCCACGCGTTCTTGCGGTTCTGGCAAGATGGCGGGATGGAGAGCGGGGCGGACGACGTGCTCGCGCTGGTCGGCCCCCGACTGCGCGCGCTGCGGCGGGAGAAGGGCATCACGCTCGCCGACCTCGCGGCCGTGACGGGCGTGTCCCAGAGCACGCTGTCCCGCCTGGAGAGCGGCCAACGCCGGGCCACGCTTGAGCTGTTGCTCCCGCTGGCCCGCACCTACGACGTGCCGCTGGACGACCTGGTCGGCGCGCCGCGCACCGGCGACCCGCGGATCCACCTGAAGCCGATCCGGCGGTACGGCATGGTCTTCGTGCCGCTGTCCCGACGGCCGGGCGGCGCCCAGGCGTTCAAGATGATCATCCCGGCCCGGCCGGAGCCGCTCGCACCCGACCCGCAGACCCACGAGGGGTTCGAGTGGCTCTACGTGCTCAACGGGCGGCTGCGGCTGCTGCTCGGCGAGCGCGACCTGACGCTGACGCCCGGCGAGGCGGCCGAGTTCGACACGCTCCTGCCGCACTGGCTGGGCAGCGCCGACGGCGGCGTGGTCGAGGTGCTCGTCCTCTTCGGTCCGCAGGGCGCCCGCGCGCACCTGCGGGCGACGCCCAAGCGGTCGTAGGGACGCGGCGCCGGCGGGGTGTTCCCGGAAGCGGTCAGCCGGCGGGCCGGCGCGGTGCGGCGGGCGGCGGGTCAGCCGGCGGGCCGGCGGAGGCCGAGGAGGAAGCGGAGACGGCGGGACCGTTCCGGGCCGAGGACGTCCTCGGCCTCGGCCAGCCGGGCGGCGAGCGCCGCCGCCGTCGCGCCGGCCGGCATCCCGTAGGTGGTGGCCGCCTCGCGCGTCGCCCAGGTGACCAGGTCGTTGCGGGCCCGGGCGCGCAGCACCGCCGACGGGTCGGTGAACAGTTCCAGGTCGACCAGCAGCCGGGTCCAGACGTCCCGCGCGTGCAGCAACCGGTAGGCGGCCAACCGGACATGCCCCGGCTGGTCGACCGCCAGCAGACCCCGCAGGTAGGCCGGGTCCAACGCGCCGGCGTGCGGCCGGAGCGCGACGGCCAGCTGCCGGGTGACGGCACCGGACGGATCGGTGAGCAGCGGCGCGAGCAACGCCGGTTCAGCCGCGCCGAGTCGGCGCAGCGCGCGCACCGCCGCCGCGCGCCCCCGGGGCCGCGGGTGGGTCAGCCAGGGGCGGACCAGGTCGGCGTCGCCGGACCCGCTCCCCGTCTCCCCGAGGCCGGCGATCGCGCCCGGCTCGGGCGCGGCGACGGCGAGCAACTCCCGGTAGCACGCTGCCGGTTCGAGCCCGGCGCGGCGCGCCGCCGCCTGCGCGGTGGCCCGCACCAGCGGGTTGCGGTCCGGCAGCGCGTCGCGCGCCGGGCCCACCTCACCCGCGCCGGCCAGCGCCTGCACGGCCGCGGCCCGCACCACCGCCGCGCCGTTGGCCAGCAGCGGGCGGACCAGGTCAACGGCGCGCGCCGCGACGGCCGTGCGGACCGCGGCCTCGGCGCAGACAGCCCGCGTCAGCGGATCCCGGTCGTGCCGCGCGGCGCGCAGCAGCCGGGGCAGATCGAGCCGGCCGGCGGCCAGCGCGGTCAGATGGGCGGTGCGCCGGGTGCGCCAGTCCTGGGCGGCGAGCGCGGCGTGCAGTGTGGCGTCCGGGCCGCCCCTGAGCACGTTCTCGATCCGGTCGGCGAGCCAGCGGCCGGCGCGGCGGTCCCGCAGGACCAGCGCCACGGGCGCGGCCCCGACCAGGGCCGCGCCGTCCGGCTCCCGCAGCCGGCGGGTCAGCGCGGCCCGGGCCGGGTCGCGCACCTGCGGCACCGGGTCCGCCGCCCGGAGCACCAGCGCGGGCAGCGCCAACACGTCCTCCAGAGACGCCAGTTCGGCGACGGCGGCCTCCCGCACATGGCCGCTGGGGTGGGCGGCGGCCAGCGCCAGTCCGAAGACGCGCGGCCCGTCGTCCAGCAGCCGCTCCACCGCGCGGGAGTACGCACCCGGCGCGTGCCACCAGGCCCGGCGGAGCTTCTCGTCGAGCAGCGTCCACCGGCGGGGGGCGGCCGACCGCAGCACCCGCTCGGCCTCGGCGAGCACCGCCGGGTCGGTCGCGCAGGCGGCGGCCAGCAGCAGCCCGGCCAGCGCGCCGACCGGATCCCCCGGGCCGCGGTCGGCGACGGCCGCCGCGTCCCGCAGCTGGCCGGGCGCGGGCGTGACGGGTTGCGGGCCGGTCCGCAGATGCCAGTTCAACGTCGCGGTGTGGGACCGGAGTTGGTCCCCTACTCGCTGCATGACGCTCCCCCACTCGCTACGGCGGCCCGCCCGAACAACCCGCCCCGGGCCCCGAGCCTGTCCTCCCCGAGCCCCGCCCGCCACCGCTTTTCCCACGCCAGGGGATCACTCTGTGCCCCGACCCTCCAACAGCGTCGTGTACGCGCCCTCCGCGAGCCGGCCGGCCACCGTCTCCGGTGGGGCCAGGGCCACGAAGGAGTCGGTGCTGCCGCTGTGCAGGATCGTGCCGGCGTCGAGCACCGTGACATGGTCCGCCTCCTCCGCGAGGTCCGCCACGTCGTGGGTGGAGAGCAGCACGTCGACGTCCTCCCGCAGACCGCTCAACAGGTCGCGGAAGACCCGCCGTTGGCGCGGGTCGAGGCCGGCGGTCGGCTCGTCCAGCAGCAGGACCCGCGCGTCGTGGACCAGGGCCGCCGCGACGCCGACCCGGCGCAGTTGACCGCCGGAGAGGCGGGAGGTGCGGTCCCCGGCCCGGTCGGTCAACTCCACCCGGCGCAGGGCGCCTTCCGCCCGGTCCCAGGCGTCCCGCCGGTTCACCCCCTTCAGCCAGCCGACATAGGCGACGTACTCGCGGCGGTCAACGAGGCCAGCGGCGTGATGTGTTGCGGCATCCAGGCGACAGCCTGCCGGTAGGGCCCGGAGCCGTGCCGCGGGTCGCCGAACGAGACGCGGCCCGACCGGGGCGCGGCCCCCGGAAAACGCCCGGGGGCGGGGGCGGCCCGGGGCGGGGCCCCTGGTCGTCCCCGCCCCCGGTGGGCCGGTGGTTGGGTCAGGACGGGTTGTCGGCGTCCGTCTCCAGGATGGCGGCGAGGGTGGCGAGCGCCTCGTCGGCGCCCTCGCCCTCGGCCTGGAGGGTGACGGCGTCGCCCTGGCCGACACCCAGGCTGAGCACGGCCAGGATGCTCGCCGCGTCGACCGCGGGGCGATCGCCGTGGGCGATGGTCACCTTGACCGGCTGGTTGCGGGCCGCCTCCACGAACAGGGTGGCGGGCCTGGCGTGCAGGCCGGCTGCGCTGGCCACGACGGCGGTTCTGCTGGGCATGGTCGGTGCTCCTCGGTGGGATGGGAAGTGGGGTGCGGCGGAAGGGAGTTCCGCGGGTCAGAGGCCCAGCTCGGTGAGGACCGGCAGGGCGTCCCGCGCGGTGGCGCGGGCGGTCTGGGCGTCGGGCGCGCCGACGCAGGCGCGGGCCAGCCGGGCCGCCTCGGCCTCGGTGACCGAGGCCAGCACGGCGGCGACCGTGGGCAGCGCCCGGGCGGTCATGGACAGGCTGGTGACGCCGAGGCCAACGAGGACGACGGCCAGCGCCGGGTCGGCCGCGGCCTCGCCGCAGACGCCGACCCCCGCGCCGGTCGGGTCGTCGCCCCGGACGGTGCCGCCGGCCTCGGCCACGTGCCGGACCAGCCGCAGCACGGCCGGCTGCCACGGGTCGTGGAACGCGCTGAGCGCGCCGTGTTCGCGGTCGGCGGCCATCGTGTACTGGGTCAGGTCGTTGGTGCCGATGCTGACGAAGTCGACGGTGCGCAGCAGCGCCTCGGCGTCCAGCGCGGCGGCCGGCACCTCGATCATCACGCCGGAGGTGGTGATCCCGGCCTCGGCGCACAGCTCGCGGAAGCCGGCCGCCTCGGCGACCGTGGTGACCATCGGGGCCATCACCTTGAGCTGGGTGTCGGTGCCGGCGGCGGCCGCCGCGAGGGCGTGCAGCTGGCGGCGGAGCACGCCCGGGTCGCGCTCGGCGGTGCGGAAGCCCCGCACGCCCAGCGCCGGGTTGGCCTCCCGGCCGGTGGTGACGAACGGCAGCGGCTTGTCCGAGCCGGCGTCCAGCGTGCGGACCACCGCGGTGCCGCCGGGGAACTGGGCCAACACCTCGCGGTAGGCCCGCAGTTGCTCGTCGAAGGTCGGCTCTTCGGTGTTGCCGAGGAAGCAGAACTCGGTGCGGAACAGCCCGACGCCGCGGGCGCCGAGCCGGGCCGCCGCGGCGGCGTCCTCGGGGCCGCCCACGTTGGCCAGCAGGGTGACCGGCCGGCCGTCGGCGAGGGTGGCGGCGCCGGAGAACCGGGCGAGCCGGCGGCTGACCAGGGACCAGGCCGCGACCCGGTCGCGGTGGCCGGCGTCCGGCCGGGCGACCACCTCGCCGTGCACCCCGTTGACGTACACCTCGGTGCCGTCGGCGAGTTGGCCGGCCGCCGGGGCGGCGACGACCGCGGGGATGCCGAGGGCGCGGGCCAGGATCGCGGTGTGCGACTGCTGGCCGCCGCCCTCGGTGACGATGGCCAGGACGGTCTCCGGGTCCAGGGTCGCGGTGTCGGCGGGGGCCAGGTCGTCGGCGACCAGCACGTAGGGGTGCCCGGGGGTGGGCAGCCCGGGGGCGGGGACGCCGCGCAGCTCGGCGACGATCCGGTTGCCGACGTCGCGGACGTCGCCGGCCCGCTCGGCCAGGTAGCCGCCCAGGCCGGCGAGTTGGTCGGCGATCCGGCCGGCGGCCAGCCAGGTGGCGCGTTCGACGGAGTCCTGGGTGTCGGCGAGGGCGGTGGCCACGTCGCCGTCCAGGGTGGGGTCGGTGGCCATCATGGCGAGCGCGCCGAGCACCTCGCCGGCGGTGCCGTCCCCGGCGGCCTCGGCGCGGCGGGTGAGTTCGGCGGCGACCGCGTCGCGGGCGGCGGTGAACCGGGCGTGCTCGGTCGCCGCTTCGGCCGTGCCGGGGCGGGGGGCCGCGTCCGGTTCGGCGATCGGCGGCGCCATCCTGGCGACCGGGCCGATGACGTGGCCGGGGCTGACCCCGACACCGCTCAGCGCGACGCTCCGCTGGCCGTCGCCGCTCGCCCCGGTGCCGTCCGGGCCGTCGCCTTCGGCCGGTCCGGCGGGGGATCCGACGTGCGCCGCGCCGCCGTCGGCGTACCGCAGGTCACTCATCAGCGGGTCAGCTCCTCAAGGTCGGCGCGCAGCGCGGGCTTCGGCTCGCCGTCGTGCCGCTCCAGCAGGGCCAGCAGTACCCCGGCGAGCGCCACGGCCCCGGGGTCGGGGGTGCCGAGGACGCGCTCGCCGAGGTAGCTGGCCCGGCCGCGACGGGCGACCAGGTCACGGGTGGCGGCGGCGCCGGCCAGGGCGGCCGCCACCGCCGCCTCGTCGAGGTGGCCGCGCGGGGCGTCACCGTCGAAGGCGGCCGGGTGCAGGGCGTCCAGCAGGGTGCGGTCGCCTGGCTGGGCGCCGCCCACCCGGGAGACCGCGGCCAGGCCGGCGCGCAGCCCCGCGGCGAGCCGGGCCGCCTCGGTGGCCTCGCCCGGCACGGTCAGGGCGCCGGCGAGCTGCTGGAAGAGCAGGCCGAACAGCGGGCCGCTGGAGCCGCCGACGTCGTCGAGGAAGGCCCCGGCGACGGCGGTCAGGTCGTCGGCGAGGGTGGGCTCGGCGGCCCGGGCCCGGCGCACGGCAGCGGCCATGCCGCCGGCCAGGTTGGTGCCCAGGTCGCCGTCGCCGGTCCGCTGGTCCAGCGTGTTGAACGCCGCCCGGCGGTCGGCGAAGAGCGCGGCCAGCTCGGCCAGCCAGGCGGACGGCGCGGGGGTCTGGGCGGCCGCCGGCGCGTCATCGGCGGCCTCGGCGGGGGCCGGCTCGGGCAGTGCCCTCGGGGTGGGCAGCCCGGCGGTGCCGTGCGGGGCGAGCCAGTGGGTGAGCCACTCCTCTTCCAGCGCGGTCAGGGTGAGCGAGAAGCCGCGCATGTCCAGGGCCGAGGCCCAGGTGCCGCTGTGCGCGCTGCGCAGCCGCACGCCGCGCGCGGCGAGCTGGTCGCTGGCGGCGGCCAGCACGTGCAGCAGTTCCAGGTTGCTGACCCCGCCCAGGCCGTTGACCAGCAGCAGGTAGCCGGCCGGTGCGGTGGGCAGCGCGGTCAGCAGGCGCTCGACCATGCGGCCCACCAGGGCGTCCAGCGCGGGCTGTGCGAAGGTGTCGGAGCCGGCCTCGCCGTGGATGCCGACGCCGTACTCCAGCTGGCCGGCCGGCAGGTCGAAGGCCGGGCCGCCGTCGCCGCCCGGCGCGGTGTGCGCGCCGTTGGCCACGGCCAGGCTGCGGGAGTTGGCGACGACCCGCCCGCCCAGGTCCGCCAGGGCGTCCAGGCCGAGCCCGGTGTCGGCGGCGGCGCCGAGGATCTTCTCCACCACCACGGTGGCGCCGGTGCCCCGGCGTCCGACGTCGCTGCCGTCGCTGCCGAGGTCGTCGTCGATGAGCAGCTCGGTCACCCGGTGGCCCTCGGCCCGCAGCCGCTCGGCGGCGATAGCGAAGTTGATCCGGTCGCCGGTGTAGTTCTTCACCAGGTGCAGCACGCCGCCGGGCAGCGCGACCCGGGCCCCGGCGGCGTGGATCTGCCGGTTGTGCGGGGAGGTGAAGATCTCGCCCGGGCAGGCGGCGTCCAGCCCGCCCTGGCCGACGAACGAGGCGTGCATCGGCTCGTGCCCGGCCCCGCCGCCGCTCACCAGGGCGACGACGCGCCCCGGCGCGGGGGTGCGGGCGAAGGCGTACACCGGGTCGTGGTGGACGCGGACCGCTGAGCCGGAGTCGAGGACGACGCCGTCCAGCGCCCGAGCGGAGGGTGAGACTCCTTCGCTGAGGAAACTGCGGGCCATGGTGATCCCTCCCGAGTGAGGATGACGTGGTGGCGGTTGGGGCGGGCGGGCGGGCCGACCGCTACGGCAGGAAGCGGGCGGGCGGCTCGATGCCGAACGCGGCCGCGAGTTCCCGCAGCTGGTCGTCGGTGATGGAGCGCCGGTCCCCTCCCCTGGTGAGCAGGTAGGTCTTGGCGGCCTTCTCGACGCTTTCGACCACGCCCATAGCGTCCTGCACGGAGCGGCCGGCCACCAGGACACCGTGGCAGGCCCAGATGACGATGCTGGCCTCGCGCAGCTTGGCGGCCGACTCGATGCCGATGAGGTCGGTGCCGCAGACCATCCAGGGCAGCAGCCCGACACCGCGCGGGATCGCCAGGATCGTCTCGGAGTTGGAGGCCCACAGGCTGCGGGTCAGCTCCGCCTCGTCCAGCGGGTGCACGTGGGTGAGGGCCACCACGTTGGTGGGGTGGCAGTGCATGATGACGCGGTTGTCCGGCTCCACCTTGGCGCGCTCCTGGTGGCCGCGCAGGTGGGCGGGCAGCTCGCTGGTGGGCCGCTTGTCGCCGTCGAAGCCCCAGACGACCGTGTAGGCGGAGCCGTCGGCCGAGATGGTGATGACGCCGGTGTGCCGGGTCGGCTCCTTGACCAGCAGCCGGAACGGGCTGCCGGCCGCGGTGACCAGGAACGAGGCGCCGGCCAGCTCGGGGAACGGGCTCTCGAAGGTGGCGCCGCGGGCCTGGTCGGAGACGGGGAAGGCGGCCAGTTCGGCGTCGGTGAGCCGGTAGCTGAGGTTGCCCGCGTGGTTCTCCGCCCACCCCCAGCGGTACAGGTCGGCGCAGACGTCGACGACGGGGCCGAGCACCGAGGGGACGGTCGCGGTGGTGGGGTCGGCGTTCACGATACGGGTCGCTTCCTTCGGTAGGCGGCTGCCGTCTCCTTGGTCATCCGCTGCGGCCGCTCGGGGGCGACGCCGACGATGTCGAGGCGGCGGTACAGGGGCAGGGCGAGCGCGAGCGAGCCGAGTCCCAGCAGGACGTTCCAGGTCACGATGGACAGCACCAGGAGGATGGCGCTCAGGGCCACGCCGCCGTAGAAGGCCGCGCGGATCCACCGGCTGGGGGTGGTGGGGGTCTGGTCAGGCGGCAACGGGATCACCCTCCAACTCCTGCTGGAACTTGCGGTCGTCGGCCTTGATGCCGCGGAAGTAGTAGATGGTGAGCAGCACGGTGACCGCGGCCAGGGCGATGCCGACCGGGGTGAGCTGCACGGCCTCGACGACGATGTAGCGCAGCTCGGAGATGTCCATGCCGAACCAGCCGAGCATCTGGCCGTCGGGGGTGGACACGCCGCCGCTGCTCTCGGCGAGCGAGGTGAAGTAGGGGGCGAAGTAGGTGGCCACGTACAGCTGCATGGGCAGGCCGATGACGGTGCCGATGGCCATCTTGACGAAGTCGCCCATGGTGAAGAAGAACAGCGGCACGACCAGGCAGATGTTCATCAGGCCGCCGAACGGCAGCACCAGGTTGCCGGGCAGGATCAGCGCGTAGGCCAGCAGCACCGGGATGGTGAGGATCATGACCAGCCAGTGCTCGGAGCGGCCGGCCATCACCGGCCAGTCCAGGCCGATGGTGAACTCGCGCCCGCCGAACCGCTTCTTGGTGAAGTTGGTGGCGGCCTCGCTCACCGGGGTGAGCGCGGTGGTGAACAGCTTGGCGACCAGCGGGAAGAGGGTCAGCGCGGCGGCGGCCTGGATGCCCAGGGTCAGGGTCTCGCTCAGGCCGTAGCCCCCGACGGCGCCGATGAGGCAGCCGATGATGAAGCCCATCACGTGGTTCTCGCCGAAGACGCCGATCTTGTTGCGCAGCGCCTGCGCCTCGACGTGCCAGGTGGACGGCAGCACCCGGTCCATGATCTTGACGATCGGGTAGAGCCAGATGCCGGTCAGGAACATCGGGTGCGGCATCGAGACGCCGGGGATGCCGGTCAGCTTCTGCAGCCGGTAGCGGGTGACGTCGGCGTTCTTCAGCTCGGCGACGGCCTGCAGGCTGGCCACCACGAAGCCCAGCCACACCTGGTCGGTGACGTGCTGCACGAGGAACGCGGTCAGCACCTTGTTCCCGACGTTCCACATGTCGACGTTGAGACACGACGTCCAGCGGAAGGCCAGCATCACCAGGTTGATGACGATCTGGATCGGGAACATCAGGAAGGCGAAGTGCCAGCCCCAGGCGAGGCCGAGGGCGGGGGGCCAGCCCATGTCCAGGGCGCTCAGGGTGACGCCGGTGTTCTCGATGAACGCCTGGGAGGCGGCGCCGACGTTCTGGATCATGTAGTCGACGACGAGCGAGATGCCGGCGAGGGCGACGCCGAGGGTGAGGCCGGCGGATATCGCCCGGGTGGGCTTCATCCGGAAGACCAGGCCGATGGCGGTCAGGATGAAGGCCAGGAAGACGGGGGCGCCGAGGTCTATGAGCCCTTGGAAGAAGGTTTCGAGCAGGTGCATGACGCGACGGTCCTTGTCGAATCAGGTGGTGCGGGGAGCGGGCGCCCCGGGGGGACGGAGGGGAGGGGCGCCTGGGCCGGGGACGGCCGGACGGGGAGGGGAGGTGGGACTCCCGGAAGGGGGGACGGGGAGGAGTCGGGCGCCTCCGGGGGGCGGAGGCGCACGCGTCAGGCGGCGCGGAGCGCGGCGAGGATCTTCTCGAACTCGCTGTCGGCGCCCATCCCGGTCAGGAAGGGAATGCCACTGAAGGTCGGGATGTCGTAGCTCTGCTCGCCCTGCTGGGCGATGGAGACGTACACGTCGGCCGACTTGATGTACGTCGGGATGGAGTTGATGTTGATGGCCTCGACGTTGACCTCGCCCCGCAGGCCGTGGTCGGCCAGCAGCGACTCCAGCCGGACGGCGACCGTCTGCGAGGTGGCGATGCCGCCACCACAGGCCACGATGATGGTCTTCATGTGATTCCCTCTGTTCGGTGCACTTCGTTGTGGGTCAGGGAGTGGTGCCTCGGGGCGTGGCGCCCCGGACGGCGCCGCGTCAGGACGCGGGCCCGGCGTCGAGGCCGCCGATGCGGTCCTCGACGACGGCGTACAGCGCGGCGGCGTCGGCGGCGTCCCGCAGCCGCCGCATGGTCGGCTCGTCGGAGAACATCCCGATGAGCGCCTGCAACGTGCCGAGCTGCGACTTCCCGTCCGCGATGGCGAGCAGGAAGACGATCTCCACGTCGACGGTGGCGGCGTTGTTGCCCATCTCGTGGAACGCGACGGGGCGGGCGAGCCGGGCGACGCTGATGAACGACCGGTGGACGTGCTCGGGGTCGGTGTGCGGGATGGCCACCTTCAGCACGTTGGTGGGCAGCCCGGTGGGGAACTTCTCCTCGCGGGCCAGCAGGGCGTCCCGGAAGGTGTCGGCGACGTACCCGCGCTCGGCCAGGTCGTCGGCCAGCCGGCTCAGCAGCTCCGTGCTGCTGGCCGCCTCGACGTCGACCAGCACGCAGTCCTGGTCGATCAGTGCGGAACTCATGGTCTGGTCACCGGCCTTCCTGGCGGGCGTGGGTGGATGCGGTCACGGGTAGCGGATCGCGTTCTTGATCACGTCGCCCCTGGCGTGCTCGCGCAGCGCGGACTCCAGGTCCGTCAGCTCGTAGGAGTTCTGGACGAAGTCCTCGTGCCGGATCGCGCCGGTGCGCAGCAGCTCGAAGGCGGCGCGGACGTGGATCGGGGTGGTGTGGAAGATCCCCTTGGCGGTGATCTGGTCGTAGTGGAAGCGGGTGCAGTCCAGCTCCACGGAGGTGCCCTTCTTGGTCCCGCCGAAGAAGAGCACGGTGCCGCCGGGGCAGACCATGTCGAAGGCCAGCTCCCACACCTGGGGCAGGCCGGTGGCCTCGATGGCGATGTCGACGCCACGCTCGTCCTCGGTCAGCGCCTTGATGGCGGCGACCTGGTTCTCGCCCTGGCGGACGACCACGGTGTGCTTGGCGCCGAGCTTCTCGGCCAGCGCCAGCCGCTTCTCGTTGACGTCGGCCGCGATGACGATCGCGCCGCGCAGGTACGCCAGCCGCACGAACATCAGGCCGATGGGGCCGCAGCCGTTGACGACGACGGTGTCCCCGAGCTCGATCGGCACCTGCGAGGTGCCGTAGACCGCGCAGGCCAGCGGCTCGGTGAGGGCGGCCTGCTCGAACTCCATCCCCTCGGGGATGAGGAAGGCGGTCTCCCGCACGATGTTGGCGGGTATGAGCTGGTACTCGGCGTAGGCGCCCAGGTTCGACGGCAGGTCAACGCACATCGAGTGGTTGCCCTTCTTGCAGTAGTAACAGGCGTGGCAGGGCGCCGTGTTGTGCGCCACCACCCGGTCACCGACGGCGAACCGGGTCACGCCCTCCCCCACCGCGTGCACGACGCCGGCGGCCTCGTGGCCGATCAGGTGCGGCGGGTCGTAGCGGTAGCCGCGCATGAACATCTTCACGTCGGTGCCGCAGGTCAGGGTGACCCGGTTGCGTACGACGATCTCGCCGGGGCCGGGGACCGGGATCTCGGTCTCCTGAATCCGCACGTCTTCGATGCCGTGGTAGACAGCCTGCTTCACTGCGCTGAACCCTTCGTTCTGGTCCTGAGTGTCCGCTCCGCCCCAGTAAACGACTTACGCGGGCTTACGCGGCGTCTAGGAGCAAGTCGGAGGCGAACGTAACATGAGCGACCGCGAAAGAAAATAGAATCAAAACAAGAGACAGTGAAACGGGCTTCCGTTTCGATGGATGTGAGGGCAGCTGATGTACGCAGCCGAACGCCAGCGCGAGATCATGAGCGTGATCAGGCTTCGCGACCGGGCGTCCGTGCAGGACCTGGCGCAGGCCCTGGGGGTGACCCCGGAGACCGTCCGCCGCGACCTGACCGCGCTGGAGCGGCGCGGCCTGCTCCGCCGCACCCACGGCGGCGCGGTCCACGTCGAGCGGGTCTCGTTCTCCACCCCGGTCACCGACCGGGCCGGCGTCTACGACGCGGAGAAGGACGCGATCGCCGCCGGCGCGCTGGAGCGGATCGTCGACGACTCGACGATCGGCATCGACGCCGGCACCACGACGATCAAGCTGGCCGAGCTGATCCCCAAGACCAGCCGGCTCACCGTGGTGACCTACTCCCTGATCGTGGCCTCCGAGCTGGCCGCCCACCCGGGGGTGCAGATCCACTTCCTGGGCGGGCAGATCCAGGAGAACTCCCGGGCCGCGGTGGGCACCTGGGCGCTGGAGCACATCGGCCGGATCACCCTGGACCAGGTCTTCCTGAGCGTGGACGGCATCAACACCCGGCACGGCCTGAGCACCCACAACCTGGCCGAGGCGCAGGTCAAGGCCGCGCTGATGAACGCCGCCCGGCACACGGTGGTGATGGCCGACCGGTCCAAGTTCGGCCGCGAGGAGTTCGGCCGGGTGGCGCCGCTGGCGGACGTGGACCTGATCATCACCGACGCCGGCGTCTCGGCCGAGCAGCTCGCCGAGGTGCGGGAGCAGGGCCCCGAGGTGATAGCCATCCCCGGCTCCCGGGCCACCGCGCCGCCCGCGGAGTGAGCCCGCGGCACTCGCGCCGGCGCCGACCCGGCCGGGTGAGGGCGCCCCGCGCCGCCCGGGCGCGGAGGACCCGGCGCGCGCCGGCGCGCCGGACCGAAACGGGGCGCCCGGGGGCCGCCAGGACCCGGGGCGAAACGGGGCGACCCGGGGGCGCGCGCGGACGGATCGGCCGCCGATCGCGCGCCCCCATAGCAGACGGTGACACCTCGGTGACCGTGCGCCCGGGCCGCTCCCCCGATGGCGTGAGGTACGCGCCCAAGCGGGGTGCCGGTGCCGACGGCCGAGCAGAGTCCCGGGTGAACTGCCGGCTAAGGAGGCCTGTCAACCGTGGAGAACGGAATCTCCCACGCGTGCCCGGCGCGGGACACCGCGCCGACGTCGCCCGACGCACCACGAGGGCGGGTGGCGACGGACACCGCCGCCCGGCCCTACCCCTTCGGCGAGAGCCGGGAGCTGGCGCCCCACCCGGCCTACGCCGTGCTGCGCGGCGGACCACCCGTCCGAGTGCGGCTGCCACACGGCGAGGAGTGCTGGCTGGCGATCGGCTACGAGGACGTGCGGACGGTGCTGACCGACCCCCGGTTCAGCGTGGCCGAGGCGATGCGCCGCGACCACCCGCGGATGCGGCCCACGCCCCGCCGGGGCGGCGGCATGGTCGCCACCGACCCACCGGAGCAGACCCGGCTGCGCCAGGTGGTCAGCCGCCGGTTCACCGCCCGCCGGGTGGCCCAACTGCGGCCGCACATCAGGCAGGTCGCCGAGGAGATGCTGACGGCGCTGCGCGCCGGCCCGCGACCGGCCGACCTGGTCGAGACGTTCGCCACCCCGCTGGCCGTGCGGGTCAGCTGTGACCTGCTGGGCCTGCCGGAGGACGGCCGGCAGCGGTTCGGCGACTGGGCCGGCACCGTGCTCTCCTACCAGTCGTCCGACGAGGAGGTGGCGGCCGGCACCATGGCGTTCCGCGCCTATCTCACCGAGCTGGCCCACACCCGCCGGACGGACCCTCGGGACGACGTGCTCACCGACCTCGTCCAGGCGTCCACCGCCGGCACCATCAACGACCACGAACTCTTCGCGGTGGCAGCCGAGTTGCTCAACGCCGGGTTCGAGTCCACGGCCGTGCAGCTGGCCAACGTCGGCTTTCTGCTGGCGAGCCGCCCCGAGGTGGCCGCGCGGCTGCGGGAGCGGCCGGAGCTGATCCCGGACGCGGTGGAGGAGCTGCTGCGCTTCGTCCCGCTGGTCCTGGGCTCCACCCTGCCCCGGTACGCCACCGAGGACGTGCTGCTCGGCGAGACGTTGATCACCGCCGGCTCGCCGGTGATGGTGGACGTCTCGGCCGCCAACCGCGACGACCGGACCTTCCCCCAGCCGGACGAGCTGCGGCTGGACGCCCGGGAGCGGGGCGGCCACCTGGCCTTCGGCGCCGGCCCGCACTACTGCCTGGGCGCCCCGCTGGCCAGGGAGGAGCTGCGGATCGCGCTGGAGCTGCTGGTCACCGAGCTGCCGGGGCTGCGGCTCGCGGTGCCTCAGGGGGAGGTGCCCTGGCGCGCCGGCTCGCTGCTCTCCGGCCCCCGGCGGCTGCCCGTGACCTGGTGACCCGCCCGGCCCGGGTCCGGCGGCGGGGCCGGACCCGGGCCGGCCGGTACGGTGAGCGGCATGGCCGAGAACGCGACCCCGCACACGCTCTTCCGGCGCTGGATCGAGGAGGTCTGGAACGGCTCCCCGGAGGCGGCTCGGCGGTTGGTGACCGAGGACTTCGTCGGGCACTGGCCGGACCGCGAGGTGCGCGGCCCGGACGCGCTGGTCGCCGCGATCGCCGAGACGCACGACCTGGCCACCGAGGCGCGGTTCGAGCTGACACTCGGCCCGTTCGCCGAGGGGGACCTGGTCGCCGGCCGCTGGGCGGGCACGCTGCGCACGCCGGGCGGCGAGCTGCGGTTCACCGGCAACGACATCCTCCGCGTCCGGGACGGCCGGTTCGCCGAGTACTGGAACGCGGCGGCCCAGCTGGACTGACCGGAGCGGCCACACAGCGACGCCCGGGCGGCTTTCCCGCCAACCGACGGACCGGGGTGGGCCGCTGACGGCACGGGGGCGTCGTGTCTACCGGCCGCCCGTCGGGGGGCGCAGGGCCGCCACCGGGTTCGGTCCCCCCGCCCCGCCCGGGTACGCCTCCACCGTGGCGCGCACGGTCCGGAGGTAGGTCTCCCTGGCCGCCCGCACGGTGGTCCGTCCACGGTCCGTGATCTGGGTGTACACCCCACGCCGGTCGGACTGGCAGTGGTAGCGCTCGGTCAGCCCGGCCCGCTCCAGTCGCGCGACCAGCCGGCTCACCGAACTGTGGTTGAGCGGGATCGCGTCGGCCAGGACCTGCTGCCGCAGATGACCGCCGTCGTCGGAGTACTCCAGGGCGGCGAGCGCCAGGTACTCCGTCACCGACAGGCTGTGCTCCGCCTGCAGCGCGCGCTCGGCCGCCTCGTCCGCCCGAACGACGAAGTGGCGCATCGCCTGCCATCGCTCCTCCAGGGCGGAGGGGAGCCGAACGCGCGGAGTGCTGGACATGGGGGCGCCTTCCTTCGGAGGTTCCAGCTTGACAGATACTCCAGGCACACACACCATCTGCATGTGCACTATTTGCACATACACAGACCTGGGGAGTTCGGATGCGCGTGTTCGTCACCGGAGCGACCGGTTACATCGGCGGCTCGGTCGCCACCCGCCTGCGGCGCGAGGGGCACCAGGTGGACGGGCTGACGCGCTCCCCCGAGGGTGCGCGCCGGCTCGCCGCGTCCGGGGTGCGCCCCGTCCTCGGCACCCTCGACGACGTCGCTGTCCTGACGGATGCCGCCCGCACGGCGGACGCGGTGGTCAACGCCGCCGACAGCGATCACCGGTCCGCCGTCGAGACCCTGATCGAGGCGCTGGCGGGCTCCGGGAAGCCCCTGCTGCACACCAGCGGCTCCAGCATCGTGGGGGACGACGCGCGCGGACTGCACGCGTCCGACCAGGTCTTCGCCGAACAGGACGTGCACGGCGGCCGGTGGGAACCGACCGCCGACAAGGCGCCCCGCGTCGCGATCGACCGTCTGGTGCTGGCGGCCGCCGACCGGTCGGTCGCCGCCATGGTGCTGTGCAACAGCATGATCTACGGCCACGGCACGGGGCTGTCGCGGGACAGCGTGCAGATCCCGCGGCTGGTACGGCAGGCCCGGGACAGCGGGGTGGTGCGGCACATCGGCACCGGCTCCAACATCTGGTCGCACGCGCACATCGACGACGTGGTCGACCTCTACCTGCGCGCGCTGCGCAACCCGCTCCCCGGGGCCTTCCTGTTCGTGGAGAACGGGGAGGCGTCCTTCGCCGAGATCACCCACGCCATCGCCGACGCCCTCGACCTGCCCCCCGCCCGCCCCTGGGCCCTGGAGTCCGCGATCGAGGAGTGGGGCGAGGAGCCGGCGCGGTACGCGCTGGCCTCCAACAGCCGGGTACGGGGCGGGCGGGCACGCCAGGAGCTCGGCTGGCAACCGCGCCACAGCTCCGTGACACGGTGGATCCTCGGGCACCTCAACGACTGACACGCCCCGGGCGGGGCATCCGCCCGCCACGTTGCCCGCCGCCCCACACCATCCCGTCAGCCGGCTACGCCGACTGCCGGTAGCCGGCGAGGAAGCGGCCGATCCGGCCGATGGCCGACTCCAGGTCGCTGGCGTGCGGCAGGGTGAGGATCCGGAAGTGGTCGGGGCGCGGCCAGTTGAAGCCCGTGCCCTGGACGACCTGGATCTTCTCCCGCAGCAACAGGTCGAGGACGAACCGCTCGTCGTCCCGGATGTCGTACACGCCGAGGTCGATCCGCGGGAAGGCGTACAGCGCGCCCCGCGGCTTGACGCAGGAGACGCCCGGGATCTCGTTGAGCTTCCGCCAGGCCACGTCCCGCTGCTCGCGCAGCCTGCCCCCCGGGAGCACCAGCTCCTCGATGGACTGCCGGCCGCCGAGCGCGGCCTGGATGGCGTACTGCGCCGGGGCGTTGGGGCACAGCCGCATGGAGGCCAGCATCGTCAGGCCCTCCAGGTAGTCCTTCGCGTGCTGGCGCGGGCCGGTGACGACCAGCCAGCCGCTGCGGAAGCCGGCGATCCGGTACGCCTTGGAGAGCCCGCTGAAGGTGAGGCAGACCAGGTCGGGGGCCTCGGCCGCGGCGATGTGGTGCACGGCGTCGTCGTAGAGGATCTTGTCGTAGATCTCGTCGGCGAAGACCAGGAGCTGGTGCCGGCGCGCCAGGTCGAGCATCGCCCGCAGGTGCTCGCGCGGGTAGACCGCGCCCGTGGGGTTGTTGGGGTTGATGATGACCATGGCCTTGGTGCGGTCGGTGATCTTCGCCGCCATGTCGTCGAGGTCGGGCAGCCAGCCGGCCTCCTCGTCGCACACGTAGTGCACCGCCCGGCCGCCGGCGAGCGTGGTGACCGCCGTCCACAGCGGGAAGTCCGGCGCGGGCACCAGCACTTCGTCGCCGTCCTCGACCAGCGCCTGCACCGCCATCGAGACCAGCTCGGAGACGCCGTTGCCCAGGAAGACGTCGTCCACGCCGACCTCGGGCAGCCCGCGCTCCTGGTAGTGCGCGGCGACCGCGCGGCGGGCCGGGAGGATGCCCCGCGAGTCCGTGTAGCCGTGCGCCTGCGGCAGCATCCGAATCACGTCCTGGAGGATCTCCGTCGGCGCCTCGAAGCCGAAGAGCGCGGGATTGCCGGTGTTCAGCCGGAGCACGCTGTGGCCGGCCTCCTCCAGCCGGTCCGCGTGCTCGATCACCGGGCCACGGATCTCGTAGCAGACCTCGCTCAGCTTGCTTGACTGCCGAAACTCCATCGCCTGACCTCCCAGAACATCCCGACTCGCGTCGCCGACCTGGCCCCCACCGGGCACCACCCTGGCGCTACCCGCCTGGTTCCACTCACCTGGTTGCACCCACTTGGTTCTACCAAGCGACCACTTGGAAAGTCCAAGTTATCGAATAGACTACTCCCCATGCCACGCAGAAGCTACGACCAGTACTGCGCCATCGCCCGCGCCCTCGACGCCGTGGGGGACCGCTGGGCCCTGCTGATCGTCCGGGAGTTGCTGGCCGGCCCTCGCCGGTACACCGACCTGCACACCGAACTGCCGGGCGTCAGCACGGACATGCTCGCCGCCCGCCTCAAGAGCCTGGAGCGGGAGGCGGTGCTGACCCGCCGCCGGCTGCCGCCGCCCGCCTCGGCCGCGGTGTACGAGCTGACCGACCGCGGCCGGGCGCTGCTCCCCGTGCTCACCTCGCTGGCCGCGTGGGGCGCCCCGGCGCTCGCCGAGTGCCGCGACACGGACGCGGTCCGCGCGCACTGGCTGGCGCTGCCGCTCCGCGAGCAGCTGCTGGAGTACGCGGGCGCGCCGGCCGGCGTGACGGTCGATGTCGAGCTGCCCGAGGGCACCTTCCACCTCCATCTGGACGCGGACCGCCTGCCCTACGGCGACGGCCCGGCGGCCACCGCGGACGCGGCGCTGCGCATCGACGCCGACACGCACGCGGAGCTGGCCGCCGGCGCGTTGACGGCGCGTCAGGCGTTGACGACGGGCCGGATCGCGGTGCGGGGCGAGCTGCCGGTGGGGGTGGACTGACGCCGCGTCGCCCGCCGCCGGGGGTGCCGGCCGTTCGACGCGGTGCGCGCGGGGGCGGTCGGCCGGAGCCGGCTCAGGCGCCGGCCGGGGGCAGCGGCGCCCCGGCCGCCGCCGGCGGCAGGCTGTCGAGGAGCAGCGCGAGATACCTGGCCCAGCCCCGGCCGGTGTGGTCCGCGCTGGCCGCCACCATGGTGACCAGGCAGGGGATGTCCTCCGGGGTGAGGTCCGCCCGGACGGCGCCGGCCCGCTGGGCCCGGGCCAGGATGTCGGCCAGGGGCGGTAGTTGGCGCGCCAGGACGGCGGCGGCGGGGGCGCCCCCGTTGACCAGGCCGAGCACGCCCGGCTGCTCGACGACCGCGGCGGTGGTCTCGGTCAGCACGGTCAGCAGCGCGCGGCGCGGGTCGGGGTCGGCGGCGGCCCGGCGCAGCACCGGCGCCACCCGCTCGGCGAGGTAGTCCTCCAGCACCGCGGCCACCAGGTCGTCCCGGGTGGGGAAGTGCCGGAAGAGCGTGCGCGCGTTGACGTTCGCCCGCCGGGCGATCTGCTCCAGGGGCACCTCGCCGCCCTGCTCGGCCACGGCCGCGCGGGCCGCGGTGACGATGGCGGCCCGGTTGCGCCGGGCGTCCGCGCGCACCCGCCCGTTCCCGCTCTCCGTCACGCGGGTCACGGTAGCACCCACTAAGTGTCATACGACTGACATTTATGCCATGCTCGGGGCATGGAACACGGCATCGTCACCTTCCTGACCGACTACGGCATCCCTCCCGTCCAGTTGGGGCGGGCGGTGGAGGAGCGCGGTTTCGACGCGCTCTTCCTGACCGAGCACACCCACATCCCGGCCAGCCGGCTGACCCCGTGGCCGGTGGGCGCGGCCGAGCCGCAGCCGCTGCCGCGGCACTACGCGCACACCTTCGACCCGCTGGCCGCGCTCGCCGCGATCGCGGCCACCACCCACCGCGTCCGGCTGGGCACCGGGGTGCTGCTGGTCAACCAGCACCACCCGATCACCCTGGCCAAGCAGGTCGCCAGCGTGGACCGGATCTCCGGCGGCCGGCTCGAGCTGGGCGTCGGCCCGGGCTGGAACGTCGAGGAGATGGCCAACCACGGGGTGGATCCCGCGCGACCGCTGGCCCGGATGCTGGAACACGTGGCCGCCCTGCGGAGGATCTGGTCCGAGGACGAGCCGGAGTTCCACGGCGAGTTCGTGGACTTCGACCCGATCTGGTCCTGGCCCAAGCCGGTCCGCCAGCCGCCGGTGCTGATCGCCGGCGTCGGGCCGACCGTGCTGGACCGGGTGCTCAGCCACGGCGACGGCTGGCTGCCGCTACCGCTGTTCACCCCCGAGCGGCTCGGCGAGCGCGTCACGGAGCTGCGCGCGCGGGCCGCCGACGCCGGCCGCACGGTGAACGTCACGCTGTACGGGGGCAGTCCGGACGCCCTCGACGCCTACCGGGAGGCCGGGGTGGACCGGGTGCTCTTCGAACTGCCCGACCACGAGAACCCGGACGACGCGCTGCGCGCGCTCGACCGCCTCGCCGGCCGCCTGCCGGCGGCAGCCACGGTGCCGGCAGCGGCCGGCGGCTGACCCGGGCACGACCGGACCGCCGTCCCCGCCAGGGCCGGCAACGGGCGCCGCCGGCGCGGGAGCTCGGCCGCTACCCGGGCGGGCGCCCCGGCTCGCCCGGGGGCGGGTAGGCCACTTCGGCCTGCGGGTCCCAGACGACCAGCCGGCACGCGGCCGCCAGCTCCTCGACCGCCAGGAGCGCCGCGTCGGAACGGGGCGCGTGGCCGAGCGACACGATCACGTGGTCGATGCCGACATCGAGCGGCGTCGAGGCCCACGGCGTCCCGGCGCCGGCCGACGGGTGGTCGGGGAACCGCGCGCGCAGCCGCTCGTAGAACGCGACCACCCGCGCGTCGGGCTCCCCCTCGACGTGCCGGCCGGACCGGCACCGCTCGAACATGGCGCGGACCGCCGCGGCGTCGGACGGCTCGGCCGCCGCGAGGACCGCAAGATCGAAGCTCACGGGCGCCATTCTCCGCCGCACCCCGCCGCGCCCGCCGGGCGGGGGCACCGGATCAGTGCCCAACACCGTTCTACCTGTGGGCACGGGTCATAGACTCGGCGAGGTGACTGGTGAGGATGCCACCGAGGACGCCGCGTTCACGACGCTGGGCGCGCTGACCGACCCCGTGCGCCGGCGGCTGTACCGGCAGGTCGCCGCCGCCCCGGGCGAGATGGGACGGGACGCGGCCGCCGAGGCGGCCGGGGTCTCCCGGTCGCTGGCCGCCTTCCACCTGGACAAGCTGGTGGAGGCCGGGCTGCTGACCGTGTCCTACCGGCGGCTGTCCGGGCGCACCGGGCCGGGGGCCGGGCGGCCGGCGAAGGTCTACCGGCGCGCCGAGGGCGAGCACAGCGTGTCGGTGCCGCCCCGGTGCTACGACGCGGCCGGCCGGCTGCTCGCCGAGGTGGTGGAGAACGCCGGCCTGGACCGGGAGTTGCAGGCCGCGGCCCGGGCGACGGGAGCGGCCGCGGCCGGCGACGACCTGGTCGGGGCGTTGCGGGCGCGCGGCTACGCGCCGTTCTGGGACGGGGCGACGCTGCGGCTGCGGAACTGCCCCTTCCACGCGCTCGCCGAGGAGTTCCCCGCGCTGGTCTGCGGGATGAACCTGGCGCTGATCGAGGGTCTGGCGCCCGGGGAGTGGACGCCGGCGATGGACGCCGGGCCGGACCGGTGCTGCGTGTCGATCTCTAAAAACAATCCCCATTGACTATAGAAGCGGGCGCGGGCCATGCTGACCCCATGACGGGTTATCACCTCGCGCAGGTCAACATCGGCCGCATCGTCGCCCCGTTGGGCGGCCCGGAGTTGGCCGATTTCGTGGCCCAACTCCCCGAGATCAACGCGCTGGCCGAGGGCAGCCCCGGCTTCGTGTGGCGGATGGTCGACGACGACGGCGCGGATGCGACCGGCCTGCGCCCCGACGCGGACGACGACCTGCTGCTGATCAACCTCTCGGTCTGGGAGTCGGTCGAGACGCTACGGGACTTCACCTACCGCAGCGACCACCTGCGCGTGCTCAGCCGCCGCCGCGAGTGGTTCCAGCCCGCGTCGGCGCCGAGCCAGGCCCTGTGGTGGGTCCCGGCCGGGCACCGGCCGAGCGTCGCCGAGTCGCTGGACCGGGTCGCGCTGGTGCGCGAGCACGGCCCGGGGCCGGCCGCGTTCACCTTCCGCCACCCCTATCCGGCACCGGGCGACGGGGTGACGGCGGGCGGGGAGACGGCGGACCGGGCGGCGCCGGCCTGAGCGACCGGCCGCCACGGCAGCGGCGAACGCGACGGCGCTACCGACTGCCGCGTCCCCGCCGCTCGTCGCCCCGCAGCACCCGAAGGGTCCACAGCCCGTAGACCGCCAACAGTGGTTTGGCCAGCAGCCACTCGCCGGGCCGGTAGTCCTCCGCGCGCACCAACCGCGCGGCCAGATCGGGGCGTTGCCGCCGCAGGTAGGCGCGCGCCTTGAGCGCGTGCGCCGGCTGGGAGACGATCTTGATCCGGTCGACGCCCGCCAGCAGCGGGATCACCTGAGTGATGTTCTCCCAGGTCGTCCTACTCCGGTCTTCGAGGAACACGGGGCCCACGAAGGCGTGTTGGGACCGTGCGTAGTCGGCGAGCAGCCGCGCCTCCGCGGTGCCGCCGGTGGTCGGGCCGCCGCTGAAGATCATCCGGGTGCTCACCGCCGGGCCGGCGGCGACGGAGCGGAGCCCCGCGCGCACCCGCCAGCGGTTGACCAGGTTCACCGTCTCCCCCGGGTTGCGGTACCCCAGCACGACCACGGCCTCGGCGTCGCCCACCCGGTCGCCCACGAGCGTGCGAGACCAGCGCCAGTTCAACCACTCACCCCAGGCCAGGGCCGCCGCCCCGGCTATCGCCGCTCCGGTCCTCCGCCGCATGCGGCGACTCTAGCGAGGCGGCACCGCCGAACGCGACGGCGCGGCACCGGTGCGGGAGCGGACAGCACGCGGGGGCGTGGGCGGCTCACTGTTCGGCGACGACCCAGCGGTCGGAGTCGGCCGGCAGCCCCAGGTAGCTGTCCAGCACCCGCCCGAGCACCTCGGCGAGCGCGCCCCGCTCGTCGACGGGCTCGGCGCCGGCGTCCGCCGGACCCCAGTCGACCGTCAGGTAGCGGCCGGCCTCCCAGTCGGCCACGCTCCAGGACAGCTCACCGAAGAGGTCGAGCGGCGGCAGCACCCGCTCGGGCGCGTCCTGGTGCGGGTAGGGCAGGTTGATCGCGTTGCCCCGCAGCTGCACCCAGCGCTCGTCGTCCTCGCGGTCGCTGACCGTGACCGTGAAGTCGAAGTATTCGGCTTCCAGTTGCTCGAAGAGCCGGTCCACGATCCCCCGGGGGTGCACGGCCACCGCTTCTCTCCCGTCCCCGTTGGCAGCGGAATGGTGTGACAAGAACACCCCCGACCCTACCCGTCGCGCTGCCCCGACCCGGCGACCGGTCCGGCGACGGTCCGGCGGCCCTTCCCAGCCCGCCGGTATTCCGGTGTTCCCCGCCACCCCTACTCCCCTGACGGCCATCGGGGTGAGCCAAGGGGTTTTTCCGACGGCCGGCCGGAGAACTCCCGGCACGCATTAGGGTTTTTTCGACGGACTTTGTTTCTCTTCCTGGTTTCTTTTGGGAGTTCAGTGATGCCGAAGAACAGTTCCGCACGCACCGTGGTGGTCGCCGGTGGGACGGACGGAATGGGGCGGGCCACCGCCCTGGCCCGACTCGAACGCGGCGACACGGTCGTGGTCGTGGGCCGCAGCGCCGCGAAGGCGGCCGACCTCGCCGATGAGGCACGACGGCTCGGCGCCGCCGAGCGCCTGGACTTCCACCAGGCCGACCTCAGCTCGATCGCGGCGGTCCGCGAGGTGATCGCCCACGTCGCGAAGGCCCATCCGGCCATGCACGCCCTGGTGTTGACGGCCAACCGGCAGCACCTCAGGCGGGAGACGTCCGCCGAGGGCCTGGAGTCCACCTTCGCCCTCTACTACGTCAGCCGCTACCTGCTCGGCCATGGCCTCGCCCGACAGTTCGACGCGGCCCCGGACCCGGTGATCATCAACGTCGCCGGCCCCGGCACCTCGGCGGGCTCGGTCAACTGGGACGACCCCCACCTCACCCGCCGGTACAGCACCATGCGGGCCCAGCTCCAGGCCGGGCGGGCCAACGACCTGCTGGCGGTGGAGTTCGCCGAGCGGCCGACGAGCAAGGCCAGGTACGTGCTCTACCACCCGGGCTTCACCCAGACCGCGGCGATCAACCAGTTCAACCAGCCGCTGCGGGCGATCGTGAAGGTGTACGCCAGGATCGGCGCCCGGTCGGTCGCCGACTCGGCCGCCCCGATGATCGAGTGGGTCGAGAACCCGCCGAAGGCGCGGCTGACCGTGGACGACCGGGGCAAGCCGGTGGACCTCGGCCGCAAGATGTTCGACAAGGCCAACGCCGCCCGGCTGGCCGCGCTGACCGAGGAACTGCTCGACGAACGGTGAGCCCACCGACGCCCGGTCCGCCCCCTAGGGAGCCCGGCCGTTACGGGGTTCAGCGGCGAACGGGCGGCCGGCCTCTCGCCGGCACGGGCCGCCGGCGCCGACCGGAATCCGTCTCCCGGCCCCCGTCGGTGAATGCGGCGAACGACGGTGCCGGAAGGGCACCCACGTGCCGAAACCCCTTTCCCTTGCGCGCTTTCCGCACCACCATTCCGCACCACATTTCCGCACGCGATTCCGCACGCGATTCCGCGCCGCGATTCCGCACCACATTTCCGCACGCGATTCCGCGCCGCGATTCCGCACGACCATTCCGCGCCGCCGTTCGGGACCGCCGTTACCGACCGCCGTTCCGTCCAGCCCCGAACACACCGGAGGACGTCCCGTTGGGTGTCACCTTCCGTCACCGCGCGCCGGTGACGCGCTCTCAGGAGCCCTCTACCATGGACGGCGCGCACGGCGGCGCCGGCGGGGCGGGGGGGGCGGATGGACCTGATCGGACGCGAGCGTGAGTCCGCGCTGCTGGACGCGCTGCTCGACCGGGCGGCGCGCGGCCGGGGCGGGGCCGCGATCCTCACCGGCCCGGTGGGCTGCGGCAAGACGGCGCTGCTCCAGGCGTTCGCCGAACGGGCCGCGGCCGGTGGTGCCCTGGTCCTCCGGGTGGCGTGCGCCGAGGCCGAGCGCGGCATGCCGTTCAGCGCCCTGGCGCAGGCCTTCCAGCAGGCCCCGATCCCGCCCGAGCACCTGGCCGGGCTGCGGGAACTCGCCCCGGACGAGGACTGTCTGAGCTTCCTCGGCCACCAGGCCGACGGCCTGGCGGAGCGGCTGGAGCGGGTCTACCCGCCGGTCGTGCACGGCCTCTGGCAGGCCCTGCGGGCGCTGGGCGTCCAGGCCCCCGTCGCCCTCGTCATCGACGACATCGACCGGTCCGACGAACTGTCCCTGCGCGCCTGGTCGTTCCTGGCCCGCCGGGTCGGGTCGGGCCGGGTGGCGCTGGTGGCGGCCGCGCAGACCGACACCCGGCGGGCCGGGCACTTCCTCCGCGCCGAGGTGCTGGGACAGCCGGGCTGGCAGCGGCTGCGGCTGGCGCCGCTGTCCGTGACCGAGGTGGCCGCGGTGCTGAGCCGCCGGCTCGGCCACGGCCAGGCCGCGCCGGCCTGGCACGCCGTCAGCGGCGGCAGTCCCCTGCTGCTCCAAGCCCTCCTGGACGACCACCCCGCACCACCCGGCCCGCCGAGCCAGGTGACCGGGCCGGAGCACGCCGACGCGCCCGTCGCCGGGCCGGCGTTCGCCGAGGCGGTGGCGGCGTGCCTGCACCGCTGCGACCCCGCGGCGGCCCGGGTCGCGGAGGCCAGCGCCGCGCTCGGCGAGCACGCCGGCGCCGCGCTGGTCGCCGACCTGCTGGGCACGCCGACGGAGACCGTCCGGCCCTGGCTGCGGGCGCTGGAAGCGGCGGGCGTGCTGGCCGACGGGCGGTTCCCCCAGCCGGCCGGGCGTGCGGCGGCGCTCGCACCGCTCACCCCCGAGCGGTCGGCCGACCTGCACCGGCGCGCCGCGGAGCGGCTGTACCACGCCGGCGCGCCGCCGACCGCGGTGGCCGAGGCGCTGCGGTCCGCCGCCGGCGAGGAGCTCCCCGGCTGGAGCGGCGCGGTGCTGCGCGAGGCGGGCCGCCGGGAGTTGGCGGCGGGCCGGTCCGACCGGGGCGCCGGGTACCTCGAACTGGCTTGCCGCGCCGCGACCGGGCCACCGGACCGGGTGGCCGCCCTCACCCTGCTGACCGCGGCGCGTTGGCGGACCGACCCGGCCGGCTGCGCCCGGCACGTCGACCGGCTCCTGACCATCGCCCGCGACGGCGGGTGCGAGGGCGCGGTGACACCGGCCGTGGCCGCGGTGACGCCGGCCGTCGACTACCTGCTGTGGCGGGGACGGTTCGCCGACGCCGAGCTGCTGCTCGGCCGGCTGGCGCCGCCGGACGGCGCGGTGGCGTCGCACCTCAGGGCGGAGTCGCGGCTGCTGCGCCTGCGGCTGCGCTACCGCGCCCCCGGGTGGCTCGCCCGGCTGTCCCCCGGCGTGCTCGACGACACCCCGGCCGACGGGTCCGAGCCGGCGCTCGGCCGCTCCCCGCAGGTGATCGCCGGCCGCGCGTTGGCGTCGCTGCTGGCCGGCGGCGATCCGGACGAGACGGCCGAGCACGCCGAGCGGGTGCTGCGGGACTGCCCACTCGGCGACGACACCGCCGAGCCGCTGTTCACCATGCTGGCGGTGCTGGTCGATCTCGACCGCCCGGCGGCCGCGCTCCCCCGGTGCGAGGCCCTGCTCGCCGAGGCGGAGCGGCTCGGGGCGACGGCCTGGGGTGGGCGGTTGCTGGACCTCAGGGCCGCGATCGCGCTGCGGCTGGCCGACTTCCCGGGTGCGGCCGGGTACGCGCGGCGCGCGCTGGCGGTGCTCCCGGTCGAGCACGGTGGACCGTTCCGCTCCGGGCCGCTGGCGACGCTGCTCCTCACGCACACCGCGCTGGGCCAGCACGACGAGGCGGCCGCGCTGCTCGCGCGACCCCTTCCCGAGGCCGGCGAGCAGACCACGGCCGGGCTCCGGTACGCCTACGCCAGGGGCCTGCACCAGTTGGCGACCGGCCGCCCGGAGGCGGCGGCGACCACCTTCGTGGCCTGCGGCGAACAGGCCGTGGCCTGGCGGCTGGACCTGCCGGCGCTGCTGCCGTGGCGCACCGGGCTGGCCCACGCGCTGCTGCGGTCCGGCCAGCCCGAGCAGGCCGGGGCGCTGCTGCGGGAGCAGCTCGACCATGCCGCCGCCGGCCCCCCGCGGGTGCGCGGGCAGGCGCTGCGGCTGCTGGCCCGCACCGTCGAGCCGGCCGCCCGGACGGGCCTGCTGCGGGCGGCCGTCGAGGAGTTGGGACGCTGCCCGGCGCCGCTGGACCAGGCCCGCGCGCTGCTCGACCTGGGCCGCGCCCTGCACCGGTTGGGCGAGCTGGAACGGGCCAGGGCGGCGGTGCGCCGCGCCCGGCTGCTGGCCGACGCGGGTGAGACGGACCCGGACGGCACCGGCTGGCCGCCGGCGACCGGCCCGGCCCGGGGCGCACGGGCCGCCGCGGCGCTCAGCGACGCCGAGCGGCGGGTGGCGGCGCTGGCCGCCCGGGGCACGAGCAACCAGCGGATCGCCGGCGAGTTGGCCATCACGGTGAGCACCGTGGAACAGCACCTGACCCGGGTCTACCGGAAGCTCGGCGTGCGGCGCCGCACCGAGCTGCCGACCGCGCTGGAACTGCTCGCCGTGGACAGCGCGTTGCTCGCCGTGGACGGCGCGGTCGGGGCGCCCTGACCCCCGGCCCGGCAGCCGGCCGGCGTGCCCCGGCGCGGGGCCGGGCCGGGCGCTCACTCCCCGTCGCTCCCGGTCCCCCCGTTCGTGGGGTTTTCCTACCGCGGGCCGGCCGGCCCGCGCGGCGTCGGGCAGGTGAGAGGGGGAAGCACCCGCGGACGACGGGAGACAGAACGTGGGCGAAGGAACGCGCCGGACCGTGATCGCCGCCGTGGCGGCGGCGTTGACCCTCGGCCTCGCGGCACCGGCCGCCTGGGCCACCATCCCACCCCCCACCGCACCGGAGACCACCGCACCGGAGACCACCACCCAGACCACCTTCGCCGGCCCCGCCACGGACCCCGGCCCCGTCCCCACGGCCGACCCGGTCACGCTGCCGCTGCGCGAGGCGATCGATCGGCTCGAGGTCGCCGAGGAGGACCGGACCGGCTACGACCGGGACCGGGAGTTCGGCTCCGGCTGGACCGACGCCGACCGCGACGGCTGCCACACCCGCGCGGAGGTGCTGCTGGAAGAGGCCGTCACCCCGCCCACCGTCACCGGACGCTGCACCCTGAGCGGCGGCACCTGGTACAGCTGGTACGACGACCAGACGGTCACCGCGACCGACATCGACCACCTCGTGCCGCTGGCCGAGGCCTGGGACAGCGGCGCCCGCGACTGGACCCGCGAACAGCGCGTCGCCTACGCCAACTACCTCGACGACCCGCGCCACCTGGAGGCGGTCAGCCAGCGTTCCAACCGGCAGAAGGGTGACAAGGACGTCGCCGAGTGGCTGCCGATCGAGTCCGCCCAGTGCAGGTACCTGACCTACTGGGTGCCGGTCAAGCTCGCCTGGGGGCTGTCGGTCGACCCGGTGGAGCTGACCGCGTTGACCACGCTGGCGGCGGACTGCCCCAACGACCCGATCAGCTACACCCCGGTGCCGCTGGACCCGGCCCCGGCCCCGGTGCCCACGCCGGCCCCGAGCCAGCCGCCGCACCCGGACCCGGGCGCCGCGCTGCGGAACGCGCTGCTGCCGGGCTTCCCCGGCTGACGGCCGGCTGACGGCCGGCTGACGGGTGGCGGCGGCCCCGGCTAACGGCGGGGCTTGCGGCGCTTGGCCGGCTTGGCCCCGCCGGCGCCCCGCCGTGGGTTCCTGCCACCCGCACCGCCCGAACCACCGCCCGACCGCCCGCCGGACCGGCCCGCCGAGCCGGCCCCGCGGGGGTCGCCGGCGGCGGGCCGGCGGGCCTTCGGCTTCTCCTTCGCCTTCTCCCGCGGCGGGGTCGGGCGGCCCCGGGAGCTGTTGACCGTCCGGCCACGGACGATCCCGATGAACGTCTCCATCAGGTCGGTGGTGCGGTCCTCCCGCCAGCAGAGCCCGACCTGGGAGGTGGGGGCGTCCGTCACCGGCCGGTAGGTGAGGTCCTTGCGGTGGTGCAGCCGGGCCAGCGACTGGGGGACGACGAGCAGGCCGACGCCGGCCGCCACCAGCTCGACGGCGTCCCCCGTGCTGGCGGGCCGCTCGACCGCCGGCCGGCCGGGCGGGCGCTCCCAGGGCAGGGTGTCGTCCAGCGGGTGCAGCAGCAGCTCGTCGGCGAGGTCGGCGACCGCCACCTCGTCCACGGCCGCCACCAGGTGGTCCTTGGGGACGACGACCACCGTCGTCTCGACATAGAGCGGGATCACGCTCAGCTCGGCGCGGTCCAGGGGCAGCCGCCCGAACACGGCGTCGGCGCGGCCCTCCCGCACCCCGGCGGCCGCCTCGGCCGCCGGCACCCCCGAGAGGGTCAGCGGCACGTCCGGCATCCGCTCCTGCCAGATCCGCACCCACTTGGCGGGGATCACGCCCGGGACATAGGCGAGCCGGAAGGAGGGGGGCACGTCGGAGCCTGTCACCGGGCCAGGCTATCCGGTCGGGTTCGTGCGCCGCCGCCCGCGCTCGCTACCCTGGTCGGCATGACGTCGCAGCAGACCACCCAGACCATGAAGCCCGCGACCGCGGCGAAGAAGCTGGGTGTGTACCTCCAGGCCACACCCACCGAGTTCCAGGAGGGCGTGGTCTCGCGCGAGGAGTTGCGGTCGCTCCAGACCGACCCGCCCGAGTGGCTGCGCGAGCTGCGCCGGGACGGCCCGCACCCGCGCCCGGTGGTCGCCGCCAAGCTGGGCGTCTCCATCGCCGGCCTGGCGCGTGGCGGGGTCACCGAGCCGCTGACCACGGAGCAGATCGACGCGCTGAAGCAGGAGGAGCCCGAGTGGCTGCGCCAGGAGCGCGCCACCCAGGCCGACGTCCGGAAGGAAGCGGCGCGGATCAGGGAGCGGGACGCGGCGCGCGCCGAGCAGCGTCGCTGACGGCGGCCCCGGTCCCGCCGCCACCGCGCGGCCCACGGCCCGTGTCCCTACCCCGGGGGCACGGGCCGTCGCCCGTCCCGGGCCGTGGGACCGGCTGCGAACGGAACGAACGGGAGCCTCCGCGGCCCGCTTTTACATCGATGGAAGGAACTTTGGCAACCCTGCTGATGTCTGGTGGATCCGCCCAACCCGCTGCCAGGGTGCTGGACATGACGCCGCTCGGCCGGCGGCCCGGCGGGCCGTTGCTTCGACCTGCCGAACGGCGTTCGACTCGCCGCCGGGCCCCGTTCCGGTGCGAGGCGTGACCCCCACCGACACGAGACAGGGACACCACCCGCATGACCCGAACCGTGACCCGAAGGGCCAGACCCCGCACGTTGCTGGGCGTCGGCGTGCTGCTGACCGCGCTGCTGAGCACGATGGCGGCCAGCCCCAGCCCGGCCGCGCCACCACCGGCGGCGACGGCCCAGACCGCCGCCGCCACTCCCACCTCGACCTCGCCCCCCACCTCGACCGATCCGAGCCCCGGGGACGCGACGCCGGCCCCGGCCGCCACCGGCACCCCGATCGCCGAGGGCACCGGCCTCTACCCGCGCGCCATCCGGCTGGCGCACAACGGCGCGGCCAACGGCCGCATCCTGGCCAGTACCGTCACCTTCGACGGCAACACCGGCCTCGGCGCGATCCACGAGTCAATCGACGACGGCCGGAGCTTCCGGCAGGTCGGCACCGTCGCCGACCCCGACTCGGCCGGCGGCCAGGGCCTGTGCTGCGCCACCCTCTACGAACTCCCCCAGCAGGTAGGCGAGTTGCCGGCCGGCACCCTGCTCTGGGCCTCCTCGGCCGGGCAGGACGAGGCCGACCGGCGGATGGCCCTGCGGGTCTGGGCCAGCGACGACCTGGGCCGCTCCTGGCGCCACCTCTCCGACGTGGCGGTGGCCGGCGACACCGGCGGCCTGTGGGAGCCGGAGTTCTCGGTGGCCGCCGACGGCGCACTGGTCTGCCACTACGCCGACGAGACCGATCCGGCGCACAGCCAGAAGCTGGTCGCCGCCCGCTCCTACGACGGCGTCACCTGGGGCGACCACCAGAACACCGTGGCCAGCTCCTGGGAGCCGGACCGTCCCGGGATGCCGGTGGTCAGGAAACTGCCCGACGGCAGCTACTTCATGATCTTCGAGATCTGCAACCCGGGCGGCCAGTACCAGTGCGTGGTGCACTACCGCACCTCGCCGGACGGCTGGGACTGGGGCGCGGCCACCCACCTCGGGTTCCGGCCGGAGACGGCGGACGGCACCTACCTGCGGGCGGCGCCCACCGTCGCCTGGTCGCCCGCGCCGGACGGTGATCCGGACGGCCGGCTGGTGATCGTCGGCCAGATGGCGCTGAACGCGGACGGATCCACGTCACCGGACAACGGGCGCATCGTGCTGGTCAACGACGCGGGCGGCGAAGGCCCCTGGCGGGCCGCCCCGGCGCCGGTCCAGGTGCCGACCGCCGAGCCGAACTACTGCCCCAACTACAGCTCCCCGCTGCTGCCTTCGGCCGACGGGCGGGAGCTGTTCCAGATCGCGACCGACTGGGACGGCGACATCTGCCGGGCCTACCACGCCACCGGACCGCTCTGACCGGTCCGCCGCGCGTGGCCCCCGCTGACCGTCCGCCGGGCGGGCGGTCAGCGGCCGGGCCGCCGCGTCCGCGGGGCGCCGACGGCCCGGCCGAGGACGGCGCGCACGTGCTCGGCGTCGGCCGGCGCGTTCTCGATGAGCAGCGCGGTGCACAGCCCGTCCGAGGTGGCCACCACGGCGGCGACCGCGTCGGGGTCGTCGGTGAGGGTGGCGGCCAGCTCGGCGACGCCCTCCCGCCACCGCCTGGCGACCGGCATCAGCGCCGGCCTGCGCGCCGCGAGCGTGCACAACTCCCGCTCGGCCAGGGCTCGTTCCCGGCCCGGGCCGGCGGACTCCACGATCAGCTCGGCCAGGCCGGCCAGCTTGTCCTCGTGCTGGTCGACGATCTCCCTGATGCGCGCGGTGTAGCCGTCGGCGACGCTGGAGAGCGCCGCGACCAGCAGCTCGTCCAGGGTGGCGAAGTAGTAGGTGCTCAGGCTGACCGGGATGCCGGCCTGTTTGGCGACCGCGCGGTGGGTCACGCCGGCGGCGCCATCACGCCGCACGACCGCGAGGGTCGCCTCGATGATCTCCGCGCGGCGCTTCTGGCCACGGGCGCGGCGCCCGTCGACGGTGGCACCCGGCTGGTCACTCATGCACCCTCCCGACCTCAGGTTAGGCGATCACCGCCCCCGGCCCGCACGTCGGCGGTCGGCTCGGCGCCGAGCGGCCGGACGTGCCGCAGGGTGCCCAGGCACAGGAAGGTCGCCACGGCGATGGCGACCGCGGCCACCAGCGACGCCGTGTTGACCCCGGTGGTGAACGCCTCCCGGGCGGCGTCCACCGTCCCGGCCGGCACCTCGTCCCGCACCGCGAGGGCGTCGCCGAGCCCTTCGGTGAGCCGGCCGGCGACCTCGGGCGGCGCGTCCGCCGGGACGCGGACCTCGGCCCGGTAGACGGCGGTGGTCAGGCTGCCGAGCAGCGCGACGCCGACGGCGATGCCCAGCTCCTGGACCGTCTCGGAGAGCGCCGCCGCCGCGCCGGACCTGGTCGGCGGGGCCGCGCCGACCACCATGTCCGTGCCGAGCGCAGCGATGGCGCCCAGCCCGAGGTAGCCGAGCGCGAACCCGGCGACGACCCGCGGCACGTCGTCGGTGCCGGCGGTGGCCAGCAGCGCGTAGCCGACCACGGACAGGCCCAGCGTGCCGCCCATCACCAGCCCCGGCCGCACCCGCGCGGCCAGCAGCGGGGCGCCGATCGCGGCGGCGAACATCGCCAGGGCCGGCGGCCCCATCCACAGCCCGGCGGTGGCCGGGCTGAGCCCCTGGACCAGCTGCAGGTACTGGGTCACCAGGTACATCGCGCCGCCGACGCCGACCAGCCCGACCAGCAGCACCACCAGGGCCACGGCGAACGCCCGGTTGGCGAACAGCGAGACGTCCAACAGCGGTGTCGCCAGCCGTCGTTGGCGCCGCACGAAGTGCGCGCCGGCCAGCAGGCCGACCAGCAGCGGGACCGCCGTCAGGGCGTCCGGGCCGTGGCTGGCGGCCTGCTTGACCGCGTAGACCACGGGCAGGATCGCGGCCAGCGAGAGGGCGACGCTCGGCAGGTCGAGCCGGCCCGCGGCGGGGTCGGCGTACTCCGGGAGCAGGCTCCGGGCACCGGCCAGCACGGCCACCGCGATCGGCACCGCGAGCAGGAAGGCCGCCCCCCACCAGAACCGCCCGACCAGCAGTCCGCCGACCACCGGACCGGCGGCCATGCCGAGCGCGAACATCGTGGCCCAGACGCCGATCGCCACCGCGCGCTGCCGCACGTCACGGAACATGTTCGAGATCAGGGAGAGCGTGGACGGCATCAGCGTCGCCCCCGCGACGCCGAGCAACGCCCGGGCCAGCAGCAGGAGTTCGGCGGTGGGCGCGAAGGCGGCGAGGACCGAGACGGCGGCGAACGCCGCCATCCCGACCTGCAGCAGCCGCCGTCGACCGATCCGGTCGCCGAGCGTCCCCATGGTGATGAGGAAGCCGGCGACCAGGAAGCCGTAGGCGTCCATGATCCACAGCGACTGGGTCGCCGAGGGCGCCAGGTCGGCCGCCATCGCCGGCAACACCAGGTAGAGCACCGTCACATCGAGTCCGAGCAGCAGTGTCGGCAACGCCAACAGCCCGAGCCCGGCCCACTCCCGCGCCCCCGCGCGCGCGGCCACCACCTGTGCCACTGTTCGCCCCCTCGTTCCGGCTTCGCCGATCGACACCCCAGATAGTTGAACGCTAGTCCAACTTGGACAATCGTTCAACTTACTGGGGTGTGGGAGGGTGTCCGGCCTACCGGGAGCCGTCGGCGGGCGGCCGACCGGCGGTGGCGTGCTCGCGGACCACGGCCGCGAACGCGGCCACCAGCCGCCGCGCGGCGCTGGCCGCGGCCGGCTCCCGGGCCTCGGCCTCGGCCCGCAGGGCCGGCAGGTCCAGCCCGTCGGCGGCCAGCCCGGCCGGGTCCCAGTGGGCGAGGCGCTCGGCACCCACCTCCGGATGGAACTGCACCCCCCAGGCCCGCTCCCCCAGCCGGAACGCCTGCACCGGGCAGCGCGCGCTCTCCGCCAGGTGGACGGCCCCGGGCGGGAGTTGGGTGATCTGGTCCCGGTGGCTCTGGATCACCGGGAAGGTGTCCGGCAGGGCGGCGAGCAACCGGTCCGCCGCGGCCCCGGGGCGCCGGGTCACCAGGTGCGAGCCGCGTTCCGGGGTGCCGTGGTCGCCCAGCACGGTGCCGCCGTGGGCGGCGGCCAGCAGCTGGGCGCCCAGGCAGATGCCGAGCAGCGGCACACCGCCGGCCACCGCCTGCCGGGCCAACTCCCGTTCCCGCGCCAGCCAGGGGTACCGGGCGTCGTCGTCGGGCAGGAAGCCGCCGCCGAGCAGCACCACCGCCTGGTAGCCGGCCGGCGTCCCGGGCACCTCGGCGCCGGGCAGCTCGACCGGCGCCAGCCCCTCAGCGGTCAGCCAGTCGGGCAGCCGCCCGGGTCCGCTGGCCTCGTGGTTGCGGACGATCAGGACCCGGGGGGCCGGGGTGGGCGCGGTGGACGGCGCGGGCTGGGTGCTCATGGGCGAGGACCTTTCTGCGGGCGGGAGCGGTGGCTGGACGCCATCCGGCGGGCGGCGGGCCGGCCGTCGGTGAGCACGTCCGGCAACTGCCTTCCTCCGCCAGCCGCCCGGTACACCCGCGCCCCCGCGCCGCGCCGGCCCGTCCGGTCAGCCGCCGCGCAGCACCCGGGACAGGCCGAGCGCGGCGGTGCGCACCGCCGGGGCGAGCTGGGCCGGGCGGAAGCTGGCCCGGGGAACGGCGACCGACAGGGCGGCGACGGCCCCGCCACCGGGCCCGAAGACGGGCGCGGCTATGCAGCTGACCCCGAGCGCCGCCTCCTGCTCCTCGTAGGCCAGCCCGGCCACCTGGGCCTGCTCGACCACGGTGCGCAGCCGGGCCGGATCGGTGATCGAGTGGGGCGTCAGCCTGGGCAGCGGCCCGGCCAGCACCTCGTCCGTCAACTCCGCGTCGGAGAAGGCCAGCAGCGCCTTCCCGACACCCGTGCAGGTCAGCGGGAGGCTGCCGCCGATCCGGGAGGGCAGCGGCAGCACGTCGTGCCCGTGGATGCGCTCCACGTACACCACCTGATGGCCCTCCCGCACCCCGAGGTGGACGGTCTCCCGGGTGGCCTCGAACAGGTCCTGGAGGAACGGCAGCGCGGCCTCCCGCAGTTCGCGACGGCGCGGCACCCGGCTGCCCAACTCGAAGAGCTTGCCGCCGAGTCGGTAGTGCGGCCCGGACCGTTCCAGCCAGCCGAGGGCCATCAGCTCGGCGGCCAGCCGGTGGACGGTCGCCTTGGGCAGCCCGGTACGGGCCGCGAGTTCCGTCAGGCGGAACGGGCCACCGGTGGGCAGGAAGCATTCCAAGAGAAAGGCCGCCTTCTCCAGCATGCTGCCGCGCGCTTCGTCTCGTGTCACGGAACAAAGCTTGTCGGAACTGGGACGACCCGTCTATACCGGGGGGCGACATCCGTCCCAGCGGGAGGACCTCCGCCCATGCCCCACTCTCCGACGCCGCCCGCCGGGCGCGCCGTCGACACCGGCCCCGACCCGGCCGTCGCGCGCGCCGCCGATTTGCTCGCGGAGGCGGCCCGCACGGGCGTCCCGTGCCCGCCGGTGCGGACACTGCTCCCGGCCGCCGACGCCGCGACCGGCTATGCCGTGCAGCGTCTGGGCACCGCCCGGGCCCTGGCCGCCGGACGACGGCTCGTCGGCCGCAAGATCGGCCTGACATCACCGGCCGTGCAGACCCAACTCGGCGTCGATCAGCCGGACTTCGGGGCACTGTTCGCCGACATGGCGGTGCCGGACGGCGGCCTGGTGGCGGCCGGCCGGCTGCTCCAGCCCAAGGTGGAGGCCGAGGTGGCGCTGGTGCTCGGCCAGGACCTGCCGCACGCCGAGGTCACGGTGGCCGACGTGCTGCGGGCGGTCGACTTCGCGCTGCCCGCGCTGGAGATCGTGGACAGCCGGATCGCCGGCTGGGACATCACGCTGGTCGACACCGTCGCGGACAACGCCTCCAGCGGCCTGTTCGTGCTGGGCGGCACCCCGGTGCCGCTGGCCGGCCTCGACCTCGCCGCGGTGCGGATGACGATGAGCCGGGGCGCCTCGGAGGTCTCCACCGGGACCGGCGCCGACTGCCTGGGCGGCCCGCTCAACGCCGCCGCCTGGCTGGCCGGCACCCTGGCCCGGGCCGGCGACGCCCTGCGGGCCGGCGACATCCTGCTGACCGGCGCCCTGGGCCCGATGGTCGCCGCCGCGCCGGGCGACTCCTTCACGGCGCGGATCTCCTCGCTGGGCACCGTCCGGGTCGCGTTCGCCGCCACCCCAGCCACGGACACCCCCGCCGGCGACGCCCCGGCCACGGGCACCCCCGCCGGCGACGCCCCAGCCACGGACGCCCCGGCCAGCAACGAGGCTGCCACCGACGGCGGTTCGGGCCCCGCGGGAGGAGAGCGATGAGCGGCGCGAGCGCCGCCCCGCGCACCCGGGTCGCGATCATCGGGTCCGGCAACATCGGCACCGATCTGATGATCAAGATCCTGCGGCTCTCCGAGACGCTGGAGATCGCGGCGCTGGCCGGCATCGACCCCGACTCCGACGGCCTGGCCCGCGCCCGGCGGCTGAAGGTGGCCACCACCCACCACGGCGTCGACGGGCTGGTGGCCCTGGACGAGTTCGCCGACGTGCGGCTGGTCTTCGACGCCACCTCGGCCGGCGCGCACCGTCGGCACGACGAGGTGCTGCGGGCCCACGGCCGGACCGTGGTGGACCTGACGCCGGCCGCCCTCGGCCCCTACGTGGTACCGCCGGTCAACGGGGACGACCATCTGGACGCGCCCAACGTCAACATGGTCACCTGCGGCGGGCAGGCCACCATCCCGGTGGTGGCCGCCGTCGCCGCCGTCACCCCGGTGCACTACGCGGAGATCGTGGCCTCCATCGCCTCCCGCTCGGCCGGGCCCGGCACCCGCGCCAACATCGACGAGTTCACCGAGACCACCGCCACCGCCATCGAACGCGTCGGCGGCGCGGCGCGCGGCAAGGCGGTGATCGTCCTCAACCCGGCCGAGCCGCCGCTGATCATGCGGGACACCGTGCACTGTCTGGTCTCCGGCGGCGACCGGGCGGCGATCGACGCCTCGGTCCACGCCATGGTGGAGCGGGTCCGCGGCTATGTGCCGGGCTACCGGCTCAAGCAGGACGTGCAGTTCGAGCCGGTGCCGGCCGACGACCCGCTGCGCGGGCTGCTGCCGGCCGACGCCGGCGGCGAGGCGACCCGGGTGTCGGTCTTCCTGGAGGTCGCGGGCGCGGCCCACTACCTGCCGGCCTACGCCGGCAACCTCGACATCATGACCTCGGCCGCGCTGCGCACCGGGGAGCGCCTGGCCGCGCACGCCGACTCCCGTGAGGTGGACGCCCGATGAGCGGTGCGGAGGAGGCCGGCGCGACCCGGCCCCGGCTCTATGTCCAGGACGTGACCCTGCGGGACGGGATGCACGCGCTGCGGCACCGGTACACCACGGAACAGGCGGCGACCATCGCCGCCGCCCTGGACCACGCCGGCGTCGCGGCCATCGAGATCGCGCACGGCGACGGGCTGTCGGGGTCCAGCATCACCTACGGGGTGGGCGCGCACACCGACTGGGAGTGGATCGAGGCGGTCGTCGGCGCCACCCGACGCGCCGTGCCCACCACGCTGTTGCTGCCCGGCATCGGCACGGTCGCCGACCTCCGGCGGGCGCACGCGCTCGGCATCCGCTCGGTGCGGGTGGCCACGCACTGCACCGAGGCCGACGTCTCCGCCCAACACATCGCCGCCGCCCGCGAGTTGGGCATGGACGTGGCCGGCTTCCTGATGATGTCGCACCTGGCCGAGCCGGCCGAACTGGCCCGTCAGGCCCGGCTGATGGAGTCCTACGGCGCGGCCTGCGTCTATGTCACGGACTCCGGGGGCCGGTTGACCATGGACGGGGTCCGCGACCGGCTCCGCGCCTACCGCGACGTCCTGGCCCCGGAGACCGAGTTGGGCATCCACGCGCACCACAACCTGGCGCTTGGCGTGGCCAACACGGTGGTCGCGGTGGAGAACGGCGTGACCCGGGTGGACGCCTCGCTGGCCGGCCAGGGCGCCGGGGCCGGCAACTGCCCGCTGGAGGCGTTCGTCGCCACCGCCGACCTGCTGGGCTGGGACCACGGCTGCGCGCTCTTCGAGCTGATGGACGCGGCCGACGACCTGGTCCGGCCGCTCCAGGACCGTGAGGTGCGGGTGGACCGGGAGACGCTGACGCTGGGGTACGCGGGCGTCTACTCCAGCTTCCTGCGGCACGCCGAGGCGGCCGCCGTCCGCTACGGCCTGGACACCCGCTCGATCCTGGTCGAGGTGGGCCGGCGGCGGCTGGTCGGGGGCCAGGAGGACATGATCGCCGACATCGCCCTTGACCTGGTGGCGAGTTCGCCGGAAAGCCGGCCAATCTCATCGCTATGAATGTATTGATTGCATTGGTTTCCTGTCCCATACTGCAACAACCGACGCGGCATCCCCGGCCAGAAGGCACGGAACAAGCCGGAAGGACATCCCCGCATGAGTGAGTGGACCATCGAGAGCACCGTCGACGAACTGCTCCGCCGTGAGCGGGAGCGGCGGGACGGCGGCCGGATCACCGACCGCTGGCCGGGGCTCGACCTGGAGACGGCCTACCGGGCCCAGGACGCGCTGCTGGAGCGGAAGAAGCGGGCCGGCGAGCGGCTGGTCGGCGTCAAGCTCGGCCTGACCTCCGCCGCCAAGCAGCGCCGGATGGGCATCGACTCCCCGCTCACCGGCTGGCTGACCGACGCGATGGTGCTGCCGGTGGGCGAGCCGGTCCGGGTGGGCCAGCTGATCCACCCCCGGGTGGAGCCGGAGATCGTCTTCACCATGGGCGAGCGGCTCGCCGGCCCCGGGGTGACGGCGGAGCGGGCGCTGGCCGCGGTGGCCACCGTACGCGCCGGCTTCGAGGTCATCGACAGCCGCTACCGGGACTTCAACTTCGCCCTGCCGGACGTGGTGGCGGACAACGCCTCGTCCTGCCGCTTCACCGTCGCGGACCTGGCCCTCGCCCCCGACGAGCTGGACCTGGTCGGCGAGGTCTGCCGGCTGTCCGTGGACGGGGAGTTGGTGGACACCGCGACCGGCGCGGCCGTCCAGGGCCACCCCGCCCAGGCGCTCGCGCTGGCCGCCAACGACCTGGCCCGGCGCGGGCTGGCCATCGAGGCGGGGTGGACCGTGCTGACCGGCGGGCTCACCGACGCCGTCTTCGTCGAACCCGGCCGGACGATCTCCGCCGAGTTCACCACCCTGGGCCGGCTGGCCCTCACCGGGGAACGCTGAGCGCACCCCGCCGGCGCCCGCCCTCCGTTCCGCTCCCTTCCCGCCACCGCCACCGCCCCGTTCCCGATCCCCGTCCCCGTCCCCGTTCTCGTTTCGCGTCCCCGTCCCCGTTCTCGTTCTCGTTTCGCGTTCTCGCCAACTCCCGTATTCGCGCCGCCCGTTCCCGGGCCGCCGGACCGGCCCGTGCCCGGCGCCGCAGGTGCCGTCGGGCCCACCGCCCGCGCCGTGGCGCGGCGACCAGGCCCCCGCCGCCGGACGTCCCCGCACACCCGGCCGCGGGCCCCACCCCCGCACCCCACCGTCGCCCCAGGGCGGTCATCAGCAGCTTCCTCACCGGAACATGGAGTGTCTGGCATGCCGTTTTCCTGTCGCACACACAGATTCAGCGCCCTGGCGGCCACCGCCGCCCTCGCCCTCACCACACTCACCGCCTGCGGCTCCGACGGCGGCGGCGGCGGTGGTGCCGGCGGCGACGCCGGCTCCGGGCCGGCGGAGATCACCCTCGGGGTGATCCCGATCATCGACATCGCCCCCGTCAAACTCGGCATCGAGCAGGGCATCTTCGCCGACCACGACCTGGAGCTGACCCTCCAGGAGTCACAGGGCGGCGCGGCGATCGTGCCGGGCGTGATCAGCGGCGACTTCCAGTTCGGCTACTCCAACCTGGTCAGCCTGCTGATCGCCAAGGGCGAGGACGTGCCGGTCGAACTGATCTCGGTCGGCGCCCGCGCCTCGGACGACCCGCTGGACGACGGCTCGGGCCAGCTGATGACGGTCGACCCGGCCCTCACCGAGGTCGAGGACCTCCGCGGCGCGACCATCGCCGTCAACACGCTGCTGGGCATCAACGAGGTGGCGGTGCGCGCCACCCTGGAGGAGCACGGCCTGGTCCGGGACGACGTCACGCTGGTCGAGGTGCCGATCCCCAACATGCCGGCCGCGCTGGCCTCGGGCGACGTGGACGCGGCGATGATGAGCGAGCCGTTCATCACCGTCACCGAGGAGCAGGGCGGGCACGCGCTGCCGGTCAGCTACGCGGCGATGGGGGCCAACCTGCCGTTCGCCGGCTGGTTCGCCGCGGAGCCCTACGCCGCGCAGAACCCCGAGGTGGTCGAGCGGTTCCAGGCGGCCCTTGAGGAGTCCCTGCGGTACGCGGAGGCACACCCGGACGAGGCGCGCGCCACCCTGAACAGCTATCTGGACCTGGCCGACGGCATCAGCGAGGCCGTCACCCTGCCCGGCTGGGACCCGACCACCGACCGGGCGGAGATCGAACACCTCGCCCAGCTCTCCGTCGACGCCGGTCTGATCGCCGACCTGGCCCCGCTGGACGCGCTCTTCACCGACTGAGGTCAGCCCCGCCCAGCAGCACCCGCCCCGCACCGCCCCGCAGGCACGGCACCCGCACCGGCCAGCCCCGCGCGACGCCGGCTGACCCCGGACCACGCGCCCGACCCGAGCCCGATCCGCCGGAGATGATGTGAAGATCCAACAACGCAGCGGCACCGGGCGGCCGGCCGTGCCGCCGCCCCCGACGGCCCGGCCGCCCGACCCGCCCACGGCCGACGCGGCACCGGAGACGGCGGGCCCCACCGGCCCGCGGGCCTGGACCAGCGCGCTGCCCGACGCGGCCTTCGGCGTGCTCGGCGTCCTGCTCTTCGCCGCGACCCTGGAGCTGCTGCCGCGGCTCGGCGTGGTCTCCGCCGACTACCTGCCGCCGTTCAGCGAGATGCTCGGCGCGCTCGGCGAACAGGCCGGCGAGAGCGCCTTCTGGACCGCGCTGCTGGACACCCTCCAGGGCTGGGCCTACGGGCTGGGCATCGCCGTCACCCTCGGGGTGGCCCTGGGCCTGGTGATCGGCAGCGTCGAGGTGCTGCGCAAGGCGACCGCCTCCACCATCGAGTTCCTGCGGCCCATTCCCTCGGTGGCGCTGATCCCGCTGGCCGTGCTGGTCTACGGCACCGGCCTGGAGTCGACGCTGCTGCTGGTGGTCTACGCCGCCGTCTGGCCGGTGCTGCTCCAGGTGCTGGCCGGGGTGCGGGACGTGGACCCGGTGGCCCGGGACACCGCAGCCAGCTACCGGTTCACGCCGTGGGCCCGGCTGCGGTACGTACTGTGGCCGACCACCCTGCCCTACCTGCTGACCGGCCTGCGGCTGTCCGCCTCGGTGGCGCTGATCCTCGCCGTCAGCTCCGAACTGATCATCGGCAGCCCGGGGTTGGGCAGCGAGATCGCCCGCGCCCAGTCCAGCAACGCGGTCGCCAAGATGTACGCCCTGGTCCTGGTCACGGGCGCGCTCGGGGTCTGCGTCAACGTGGCGGCGCGCGCCCTGGAGCGGCGCGCGCTGGCCTGGCACACCTCGGTGCGGACGGAGGCGGTGACATGAGGGTCCTGCGTGACGGTGCCAGGGCGCTGCTCTACCTGTTCGGGCTGCCGGCGGCGCTGATCGGCCTGTGGTGGGTGCTCGCCGCCCGCAGCGACACCTTCTACTACCCGACGCTGGACCGCATCCTGTCGGCGTTCGGCGAGACCTGGTTCTCCCAGCGGCTGCTGGACGACGTGGTGCCCAGCCTCGGGCGGCTGGCCGCCGGCTACCTGGGCGCGGTGCTGCTGGGCGTGGGGCTGGGGGTGCTGCTGGGCTCCCGCCGCCGGCTGCGGGCCCTGGCGGAGCCGGTGCTGGAGTTCTTCCGGGCCATCCCGCCGCCGGTGCTGATCCCGGTGCTGATGCTGTTCAGCGGCATCGGCGACACGATGAAGATCGTGGTGATCATCACCGGCGCCGTCTGGCCGGTGCTGCTCAACACCGTGGAGGGCGTCCGCGCGGTGGACACCGTGCTGGCCGACACCGCGCGCTGCTACCGGATCACCGGGGTGACCCGGCTGCGGCGGCTGGTGCTGCCGGCGGCCAGCCCGCAGATCGTGGCGGGCATGCGGCAGGCCCTGTCGATCTCGATCATCCTCATGGTCATCGGCGAGATGTTCGCCAGCTCCAGCGGGCTCGGCTTCGCCATCGTCCAGTTCCAACGGAGCTTCGCCATCCCGGAGATGTGGAGCGGCATCCTCCTGCTGGGCCTGCTGGGCTTCGGCCTGTCCCTGCTCTTCGGCCTGTTCGAGTCCCGCGTCCTGGGCTGGTACCGGGGCCTCCGTCAATCCCAACGAGGAGAGTAATGAGCAGCAACCCAGCCACCGCGACCGCCGACCCCGGCCTGCTCGACGTCCGCGGGGTGCGGAAGGTCTACCAGGGTTCGGGCCGGACCGTCGAGGCGGTGCGTGACCTGACGTTCCGCGTCGGCACCGGCGACCTGGCCTGCATCGTCGGCCCCTCGGGGGCCGGCAAGACGACGCTGCTGAAGTGCGTCGCTGGCCTGCTGGCGCCCACCGCGGGCGAGGTGCGGCTCGGCGGCACGCCGGTCCAGGGCCCGCCGGCGGACATGGCGGTGGTCTTCCAGGAGTACGGGCGCAGCCTCTTCCCCTGGATGACGGTCGCGCAGAACGTCGAACTGCCGCTGAAACAGAAGAAGATCGCCCGCGGCCGGCGGTCCGAACTCGTCACGCGGGCCCTCGCGTCGGTCGGCCTGGCGGACGTGCCGGGCGCCTACCCCTGGCAGCTGTCCGGCGGGATGCAGCAGCGGGTGGCCATCGCCCGGGCCATCGCCTACGAGCCGTCGGTGCTGCTGATGGACGAGCCGTTCGCCGCGGTGGACGCCCAGACCCGGGCCGAACTGGAGGACCTGACCCGCCGGTTGTGGCGGGAGCTGGGCATGACGGTGCTCTTCGTCACCCACGACATCGACGAGGCCGTCTACCTCGGGCAGCGCGTGCTGGTGCTGTCCGCCTCGCCGACGGTGGTCATGGAGGACGTCGCGGTCGACCTGCCGGCGGACCGGGAGCAGTTGGCGACCCGGGCGCTGCCGCGCTTCGCCGAGCTGCGGGCCCACGTCTACGGGCAGGTGCAGCGCGCCAAGGTGTTCCACGCCGAGGCGTCCGTCGCGAAGGCCGGCGCGTGACGGCCCCGGCATCCGGTGCCGCCCCGCTGGACCCGGCCGTGCCGGACGTCTTCGCCGGCACGCTGGCCGAGTTGACCTGGTACGAGGTGGAGCGGGCGGCCCGGGACGGCGCCGTCCTGCTGTGGGCGTTCGGCGTGATCGAGCAGCACGGCCCGCACCTGCCGACCGGCACCGACGTCTACCTGCCCAGCGCGCGGCTGCGCGACGTGCGCGGGCTGCTGGCCGATCGGGGCGTGCCGGCGCTGATCGTGCCCGCCTACTACTGGGGGGTCAACGTGGTCTCGGGCAGCTTCCCCGCCTCCTGGGGCGTGCGGCCCGAGCTGATGGAGCAGGTGATGGCCGACCTGCTGACCGGGATGGCCAAGGACGGCTTCCGGCACGTCTTCTGCTTCTCGGGGCACGGCGACGCGCTGCACAACCGGACGGTGCACGCCGGGGTGCGGGCCGGGCGGGCCCGCTCGGAGGCCGACGTCAGCTTCGTGCTGGAGCCCGAACTGGTCGAGCGGCTGGGCCTCGACCCGGACGACCCGGCCCTCACCGTCCACGCCTCGGCCGCCGCGCCGAGCCCGCCGGGCGAGGTCGACGTGCACGCCGGGCGGTGGGAGACGTCGATGATGATGCACTCGCACGCCGGGCTGGTCCGCGAGGACGTCCGGCCCGGGCTGGTCCCCACCGGCCACGGTCCCGAGCAACTGGCCGTGTGGCGCAGGGGGTACGACGACGCCCGCGCCACCACCCCGCTCGGCTACTTCGGCGACCCGGCCGCGGCCAGCCGCGCCGAGGGGGAGCGACACCACCGGACCACCGCCGAGTTGGCGGCCGACGCCATCGTGGCCCGGCTGGCCGCGCGCGGCTGACGGGCCGCTGGCGCCCGGCCACACCACCCACCCAATCCATTACAATCATTACACTGATTAAGTTCAGGGACAGCGGAGGAGAGATGGCAGAGATCAGTCTGGCCCTTGCCGCGAGCCACGCCCCCGGCCTCACCGGCTGGTTCGACAAGGCCCCCGAGGCCGAACGCCGCGTCGTCCGGAAGGCCTACGACGCCATCCACGAGGCGGTCGTCGCCTCCCGCACCGACGTGCTGCTGGTCATCGGCAACGACCACGTGGCCAACGCCAAGGTCAGCGACTACGCGGACTTCACCTTCGGCCTCGCCCCCCAACACAGCGGACCCGACGAGTGGTTCAAGCCCTGGCTGCGCGTCGACGACTACACCCTGCCCGGCGCCCCGGAGACCGCCCGCACCCTCTACGAGGCGCTCGGCGACAGCCCCCTCAACCTTCGCGGCGAGACCGGCAACCTCCGGTTCGACGACAACCTCTCGGTCCCCACCGCGATGGCCGACCTGACCGCCACCGGGGTCGCCGTCATCCCGGTGCTCCAGAACTGCACCGTGCCACCGGTCCCCGACGAACGGGCCTGCTACTCCTTCGGCGAAGCCCTCGGCGAGGCCATCCGCACCCGGCTGCCCGCCGGCCTGCGGGTCGGCCTGCTCGGCTCCGGCGGCCTCAGCCACGAACCGGGCGGCCCCCGCTACCTGGAGATCGACGAGAAGTTCGACCGCTGGTGGCTGGACCTCCTGGAGGCCGACGACCACCCCCGGGTCCTCGCCGAGGCCACCTTCGACCGGATGGAACAGGCCGGCTCCGGCGGCACCGCCGAACTCCTCTCCTGGATCGTCGTGATGGGCGCCATCGGCCCACGCCCCTGCACCTCCCTGGGCTACGTCGCCGTCGAGCAGTGGCGCTGCGGCGTCGGCGCCGTCCAGTGGCACCTCTCCTAGCGCACGCTCCCACCCGGAAGGACGAACCCATGGCGCTCGACCATTTCAACCCCCTCCTGCGGACCAACGACCTCGTCCAGGAGCTGAAGTGGGACCGTGAGCTGCGCACCCGCTTCGAGACCTCAGAAGCGGAGGTGCTGGCCGCGTACCCGCTCACCGACGACGAACGCACCGCGATAGCCGACCGCGACTTCCAACGGCTCTACACCCTGGGCCTCCACCCCTACCTGCTCTCCCAACTCGCCCGGCTCATCCACGGAACCGGCGAGCAGGCCGGCACCTCCGAGGCCGCCACCGCCCTGATCCGCTCCCTCCTCGGCGACGAGTACGAGAAGTACATGGCGGAGCGCGGTGAGTGAACTCGCAGCGGGTGCGGCGCCGCCCGGCCCCACACCGGTCGTCGACATCCACACCCACGCCATGCCCGTGCCGTTCCTGCGTGAACTGGCCCGGGAGGGGCTCGCCGACCTGTCCGGGATCGCGGCCAACGTGCTGACCCTGGACCCGGCCCTGTGCGGCCTCCCGCGCGGCGCCCCCATCCCTCTGGCCCCCGAACAGTACGACCTGGAACGGCGGTTGGCGCAGCTGGACACCGCCGGCGTGGACCACCACGTGGTCGCCGCGCCCCCGTTCCTGTTCGCCTCCGAGTCCGACGACGAACGGCTGGTGCTGGACGTCACCCGACGCTCCAACGACGCGCTGGCCGCGTTCGTCGCCGACTCCGGCGGCCGACTCACCGGGCTCGCCACCGTGCCGGTCGGCCTCCCGGGCGCCGCCGCCGAGTTGGCCCGCTGCCTGGACCAACTCGGCCTGGTCGGCGCCACCATGGGCACCTTCGGCGGCCGGCGCGAGCTGGACCACCCGGTCAACGAGGACCTCTGGGCGGCCCTCGCCGAACGCCGCTGCTTCACCCTGCTCCACCCCAGCCGGGTCTCCGCCCGCGACCGGCTGGCCGACTACCACCTGGTGCAACTCCTCGGCTACCCCGTGGAGACCGCGCTGGCCGCCTCCCGCCTGATCTTCGGCGGCGTCCTGGACCGGCACGACCTCACCCTGTGCCTGGCCCACGGCGGCGGCTGCGCCCCGGCCGTCGGCGCCCGCCTCGACCTCGGCTGGCACCGCAAGCCGGTGGCCCGGGTCGTCGACCGCGCACCCAGCGACTACCTGCGCCGACTGCTGTACGACACCGCCGTGTTCGACAGCAAGACCCTCGGCCGGCTGGTCGAGGACGTGACGGCCCGTCACGTCCTGCTGGGCACCGACACCCCCTTCGACCTGGTCGACCACCACCCCCTGGAGACCGTGCGCCGGATCGGCCTGACCGCCGCCGAGGAAACGGCGATCCTGGGCGGCAACGCCGCCGAACTCCTGCCCGGCCTCGGCCTGTCCCCCACCCCGGCCGCCGCGGATGTGCCGGACCGTCAGACGCTCGCTAGTCTCACGGCCGTCCCATCCCCTCCAGCCGAAGGACGCCACACATGAGCACCGAGGAAGCAACGGACGAGCTGCGCCGGTCCTCCCGGGCGGAGGCGGTGGCCAAGCGAATCGAGACCCGCATCGCCGAGCAGTCCCTGGCCAGCGGCCACCGGCTGGGCACCAAGGAGAACCTGCGCCGCGAGTTCGACGTGGCCGCCGCCACCTTCAACGAGTCCGTGCGGCTGCTGGTCTCCCGCGGCATCATCTCGGTACGCCCCGGCGTCAAGGGCGGCCTCTTCGTCGCCTCCCCGCCCGCCCTGGTGCGGCTGGGCCGCAAGATGCTCGAACTCAGCGGCGACTCCGTCTCCGTCTCCGACTGCCTGGTGGTCCGCGACAACCTGGAGCCGCTGATCGCCCAGGAGGCGATGCGCCACCGCACCGACGCCGACCTGGCCGACCTGCGCCGACTGGCGGACGCGATGGCCGTCGAGGGGCTGACCACCGCCGACTACCTGACCGCCAACTGGGCCCTGCACCGACGGATCGCGGAGATCACCCCCAACCAGATCCTGCGGCACACCTATGTCTCACTGCTGGAGTTCGTGGAGAGCCGCCTGCGCGGGGTCACCGCCGACGAGCCGGCCCGGGGTAACCCCGCGGGACCCGCCGTGCACCGGGAACTGGTGGAAGCCATCGCGGCCGGCGACGCCACCCGCCTGACGGCGGCCCAGAACGCCCACGCCGCACTCACCGTCGCCCGCCGGGAGGCCACATGACGCCACGACAGCCGACGACCAACCCGGACCGGAACAGCGCGCTGCTCCTGATCGACCTCCAGAACGACTACTGCCACCCGGACGGCGTCTTCGCCACCGCCGGCCTGCGGCTCACCGACCTGACCACCCTCGTGGCCCGCGTCAACACCCTGACGGCGGCGGCCCGTTCCCAGCACCGACCGGTGATCTGGGTGCGGATGGAGTGGCCCGACGACACCGCCGTCGGCCTGCTCGCCGAACGCAGCCCCTTCCTGCGCGAGCGCGGACTGCGCGCCGGCACCTGGGGCGCCGAGCTGGTGGCCGGCCTGGACGTGTCGCCGGCCGACCACACCGTGGTCAAGTCCAGGTTCAGCGCCTTCCACCACACCACGCTGGACCAGCTGCTCGCCGAACTGGACGTGACGACTCTGGTGTTGGCCGGGGTAAGGACCGACTTCTGCGTCGAGTCCACCGTCCGGGACGCCTTCTTCCGCGACCTGCGGGCGGTGGTGGCCGAGGACGCCGTGGCCGGCTACTTCGCCGACCTGCACCAGCACAGCCTGCGGCTGATGGGCACCGTCTTCGCCGAGGTCGTCCCCACCGCCGAGGCGGCCCGCCGGCTCGCCGACGACGGCGCCTCGCCGCCTGACGGCTCCGCACCGACCGGCGGCACTTCCATCGGCGCCTCGCCGCCCGACGGCACCGCACCGACCGGCGACCGGGAGGAGGCGGTCCACCATGCCACTGGTCGAAGTGACGCTCGTTGAGGGCCGCCCCCCGGAGCAGCTACGCGACCTGATCACCCGGCTCACCGACGCCGTCGAGGACGCCGTCGACGCGCCACGGCAGAACATCCGCGTCATCCTCCGCGAAGTGCCGGCCACCCACTGGGCCGCCGGAGACGTGACCATCGAGGAAAAGAGAAACAAGAACCATGGATCTCATCCCACACCTCATTGACGGCCGGGAGACCGAGTCACGCTCCGCCGCCCGCTTCCCCACCGTCGACCCCTGGACCCGGGAGCCCTGGGCCGAGGTCGCGCTCGGCGGGGCCGAGGAGGCCGACGCGGCGGTGACCGCGGCCCGCCGCGCCTTCGACGAGGGCCCCTGGCCCCGCATGGGCTTCGCCGAACGCGGCGCGATCCTGCACCGGCTCGCCGACCTGATCGACGAACACCGCGACGAGCTGGCCCTCGCCGACACCACCGACATGGGCAAGCCGATCGCCGACAGCACCGCCAAGGACGTGCCCCGCTCGGCGCTGAACTTCCGCTTCTTCGCCGACCACGCCCGGCTCTCCGCCGGCGACGCGCTGCCGATGGACAGCGGGCACCACGCCTACAGCAGGTTCGAGGCAGCCGGCGTGGTCGCCGCCATCGCGCCCTGGAACTTCCCACTGATGCTGGAGACCTGGAAGATCGCCCCCGCCCTGGCCTGGGGGAACACCGTGGTGCTCAAGCCGGCGGAGGACACCCCGGCATCCGCCGCGATCCTCGCCCGGCTGGCGCTGGCCGCCGGCATGCCACCCGGCGTGCTCAACGTGGTCAACGGCTTCGGCCCCGACTCGGCCGGCGCGGCCCTCACGGCCGACCCGCGGGTGGACCGCATCACCTTCACCGGCGAGTCCGGCACCGGCCGCACCATCGCCCGCGCCGCCGCCGCCCACCTCACGCCGGTCAGCCTGGAGTTGGGCGGCAAGGGCGCCAACCTGGTCTTCGCCGACGCCGACCTGGCCTCGGCCGTCGACTGGTCGATCAAGGCCATCTACAGCAACGCCGGCCAGGTCTGCCTGGCGGGCAGCCGGCTCTACGTGCAGCGGGAGGTCTACGCCGAGTTCCTGGCCCGCTTCACCGCCGCCGCCGAGGCCCTGGTCATCGGCGACCCCAAGGACCGCGCCACCCAACTCGGCCCGCTCGCCTCCGAGGAGCACTACCGCAAGGTCCGCTCCTACCTGGAGGGGGTGCAGGCGGACGGCGGCACCATCGCCACCGGCGGCCTGGGCGACGGCTGGACCGTGCGCCCCACCGTGATCACCGACGCGCCACCCACCGCCCGGGTCTGCCAGGAGGAGATCTTCGGGCCGGTCGTGGTCATCACCCCCTTCGACACCGAGGCGGAGGCCGTCGCCGCCGCCAACGGCACCCCGTACGGGCTCAACGCGATGGTGTTCACCGAGAACCTCTCCCGGGCACACCGGGTCGCGGCGGCCCTCAAGGCGGGCACGGTCTGGGCCAACTGCTTCTTCGTCCGCGACCTGCGCGCGCCGTTCGGCGGCGTCGGCGACTCGGGCGTGGGACGCGAGGGCGGCAACTTCAGCCGGGAGTTCTTCACCGAGCCGAAGGCCGTGGTGATGGCCATCACCCCGGCCGACACGGCTGCCTGAACCGGCGGGCCGCACCGACGAGTCGGGGTTGGGGGGCAGGGGGCGGCCGGAACGCCGGCCCGGGACGGGGCGTGCGGCGGTGACCGAGCGGTCGAGCCGTCGCGGGCCCGCCACACCCCGGGGCCGCCCGTGGCACGGGGGACCACGGGCGGCCCCGGGGGTGTCGCATGGCGGACGGTCGGGCCGTCGCGCGGCGCGGCACCCCAGGCCCGCTTGACCCGATCATGACAGTGTCGCGATCATGGGGCCACCCCCACACAGGAGACGCGCATGCGCAGATTCCCCCGCGGTGGTCGAACCGCCCTCGCCGCGACCGTACTCACCCTCTCGCTGGCCCTCGCGGCCGGCACCCAGGCGGCCACCGCCGCACCGGACGGCACCGCGCCAGCGGCGGACTCCGTCCAGCAGTACGAGGTCTCCGACGTGGTCTCCGCCGGAGACCGCACCACCCTGGCCCGCACCGGTACCGCCATCGACGAGGTCCGCGCCGAGACCGTGGTGATCACCGCCGACGCGGCACACGCCGAGCGACTCACCGACCTCGGTTACCACCTCACGGCGCTCACCGGCCCGGTCGAACGCGGCGACGTGCGGGTCGCCGCCCCCGAGGACTACCACACCTACGACGAGACCCTGGCCGCCGTCGCCGAGGCCGAGGCCGCCTACCCGGACCTGGTCAGCAGCCAGGTCATCGGCCAGTCGCACGAGGGACGCGACATCGTCGCCGTCAAGATCAGCGCCAACGTGACCGTGGACGAGGACGAGCCGGAAGTGCTGTTCACCCACAACCAGCACGCCCGCGAGCACCTGACCGTCGAGATGGCGCTCTACACCCTCACCGAGCTGACCTCCCAGTACGGGACCGACACCGAGATCACCACGCTCCTCGACAGCCGCGAGGTGTGGATCGTCCCCTCGGTCAACCCGGACGGCAAGGTCTACGACCAGGAGTCAGGCTCGTTCCGCAGCTGGCGTAAGAACCGGCAGCCCAACGAGGGCTCGTCCGCCGTCGGCACCGACCTCAACCGCAACTGGGCCTATGAGTGGGGCTGCTGCGGCGGCTCGTCCGGCTCCCCCGGCAGCGACACCTACCGCGGCTCGGGGCCTGAATCGGGCACCGAGACGGCCGTCGTCGCCGACTTCGTCCGCGGCCGGACGGTCGACGGCGAGCAGCAGATCACCGCGCACATCGACTTCCACACCTACGGCGAACTGGTGCTGTGGCCCTACGGCTACACCTACGACGAGACCGGCCCGGGCCTGACCGCGGACGACGCGGCGGCCTTCCAGGCACTGGGCGGCGAACTGGCCGACACCAACGGCTACACGCCCCAGCAGTCCAGCGACCTCTATGTCACGGACGGCTCGATCAACGACTGGGCCTGGGCGGACCAGGGGATCTTCTCGTACACCTTCGAGATGTACCCGAGCTCCGGCGCCGGCGGTGGGTTCTACCCGCCGGGCGACGTGATCGAGCGGGAGACCAGCCGCAACCGGGAGGCCGTGGTGACGCTGCTCTCCTACGCGGACTGCGTCTACCGGGCCGCCGGCCTTGAGTCGGAGTACTGCGCCAGCTGACCCCGGCGGCGCCAGGCGGCATGACCGGCCGTCGACCAGCACGGACACCCCGGCCGGTCATGCCGCCTCCCGCCTCGCCCGGACCTGCCCAAGCCGCGGCGGAGCGCTTCGCTGGCGCGCAACGCCGCATCGGGGTCCCGGAGGTGTGCCCTTCGTCCGGTGTCGGCTACCCGGCGTGGGCCAGCACCTCCGCGGGGGCCGTGCGCAGCGCCTTTCGGGTGGGTATCTCCATGGTGAGGTAGGCGACGCCTGTCACGACCAGGGCGGTGGCGGGCAGCAACCACCCGGGGCCGGCGGGCCAGGGCCGGCCCAGGAAGCCCTGCCCCAGAAGCGCGAGCGGTATGACAGAGAGGGCCAACCCCGCTGTCAGCGCGGCGGCCGCGACCGCCCCGGCCTCCCGCCGCACCATCGCCCGTATCTGGCCCGGCGTCGTGCCGTTGATGCGCAGGGTGGCCAACTCGCCGCGCCGCTGGGCGGTGATGGCGACGATCTTGTTGGCGATGCTCAGGAGGAGGTAGGCAAGGAGCACGACGATCACCGCCAGGTTGATCCACACCTCGGGCGGGGCGTCGCTCAACCCACCGGACTCGATCTGCGCCGGCTCAATTCGCAGTCCCGGACGTGCCTCGACGAAGGCGACCAGGCTCCGCTCGGCTTCCGCCGTGTCCTCGACGCGGACGAGGGCACCTTGGTCAAGCCCTGTGCTGGTGTGGCCGGCTGCCAGGTCGTGGGAGACCACCAGCGGGCCGAAGCCAAGACCACGGTCGTAGACGGCGACCACCTCCGCCTCGACCTCGGTCCCGTCCCCCAGGACCAGCTGCAGCCGGCTCCCCACCCCCGCGCCCCGCGACCGGGCGGTCTCCCGATCGACGGCGACCGCGTCACCGGCCAGTTGGTCGGTGCTCCCCGCACGCACGCCCAGGTCAAGGACCTGGGACGAGTCCGGTGTGAGGATCAACGCGGAGCTGGCCTCGGCCTCCCACTCGCCGAACAGCTGGTAGCGCCAGACCACGGTGGTCGTGCTCACCGGGGCCGCCGCCCGCACGCCGGGGGTGTCGCGGAGCGCGTCGAGGCTGTCCTCGGGGAGCCCGCCCAAGCCGGGCGCGGTCACCCGATGCTGCGCCAGAGTCCCCGCGCGGGTGTCCTCCGAGGTGGCGGCCAGCACCGTGGTCTGGGCGTAGGAGTAGGTCAGCACGAAAGCGACCGCCATCGCCAGAGCGCTCACCACCCCGGCCAAGCGCAGGGCGTAGCCACGGATATGGGCGACCGCCAGCCAGCTCGGGGCCGAGACGCCGGGGCGGAGCCGCCGGGCCAGCACCTCGCTGGCCCGCCGGACCAACGCCGGCCCGGCCATGGCCAGACCGATCGCGCCGAGGATACCGGCGAGGGAGGTGGCCGCCGCGCCAAGGGCGGAGCGGGAGAGCAGCGGCGCCACGGAGAGGACCGTCGCGGCCAGGATGATCAGCAGGCCAGCGCTGGTCCTGAGCCTGGCGGGGGCCCGGGGCTCGGTGTGGGACTCGGCGACCGCCTCGGTGGCCGGCAGCCGGGACGCCCGCCACGCCGCACTCCGGGCCGCGAGCTGCACGGCGACGGCCACCAGCAGCAGCGTGCCGATCGCCGGGAGCGGGCTGATCGTCAACGGCAGCTCGCCCGGCAGGACGTCACGGACCACCAGCAACCGCCGGAACCAGCCGGCCAGCGGATATCCGAGGGCCGTGCCCGGCACCGCCGCCACCACCGCCACCACGGTGGCCTGCCCGGCGGCGAGCCGGCGGATCTGTCGCGGTGTCGCGCCCACGGCGCGCAGCAGCGCCAACTCCCGTCGCTGCCCGGCGAAGGAGACGGAGAGGGCACTCGCCAGGACGAACCCCGTGATCAGCAGCACCACCCCGGCCAGCGAGCCACTGAGCAGGACCAGAAGCGAGCGGGCCGAACCCGCGCCGGGCGCCGCCACATCGCCCCGGCCGGCGCCCGTGGTCACCGCCAGCTCCCGACCCGCCACCACGTCCCGGGCCGCGTCGGCGACCGCGCCCGCCGCGCCCGGCTCGGCGACCAGGGCGATCAGATCGACGCCCGCTCCGTCCCCGGGGCCGCCCCGGGGAGACAGCTCGGCGGCGGTGGCGTCAGCGAAGTAGATCCCCTCCTCCGCCGTTTCGACCACCGCCGACACCCGATGGACCGCGGCGGGCCGGCCGGCGGCCGTGACCTCGATCCGGTCCCCCACGCCCACCCCGGCCGCCGCGGCCAACGCACCCGAGAGCGCGATCTCCGCCGAGCCGACCGGCGCGGCCCCATCGACCCTCGGGTCGGCGAGGAGTGCGGTGGAGGACCAGCCGTGCCCCGCCGTCTCCGGAGCCTCGGCCGCGACCACCCGACCGCCGGCGCCCACCAGCGCGGCCGGGAAGCTGACATCGGCCACCGCCCTGGTCACCCCCGGCAGTGCGGCCAGCTCCCCGAGCAACTCGGCCGGGACGGCGCCGCGCTCCGGCAGCGCGAGGGGCAAGTGCCCGCCCGGGCGGAACTCCTGCTCCGTCGAGACGACGACATCCACCGCCGCCGGCCGCCCGCCGGGGAGGTGGGAACGCAACCCCGACTCGGCCAGCACACCGACGCCGGTCAGCAGCGCCGCGCCGCCCAACACCGCACCCGCGACGGCCAGCAGTGCCGTGATCCGGTGCAGCGCCATCCGTACCGCGAGACCCACCATGGCTCAGCCCTTCCCCAACGCGACGAGCCGGTCGGCCAGCTCGGCGGCGGTGGGCGCCACCACCGTCTCCACCACCCGGCCGTCCACCATGACGAGGGCCGCGTCGGCGTGGGCGGCGGCCGCCGGGTCATGGGTGACCATCACCACCGTCTGCCGCAGCTCGTCCACCAGGTCGCGCAGCAGCCCGAGCACCGCCAGGGCGCCCCGCAGGTCCAGCGCCCCGGTCGGCTCGTCGGCGAACACCACCGCGGGGCGGGCGGCCAAGGCGCGAACGATGGCGGCGCGTTGCTGTTGGCCGCCGGACAACTCGGCCGGCCGGTGGGCGAGCCGGTCGGCCAGCCCCACTCGGGTGACCAGGCCGCGCAGCCACTCCCGGTCCGGCGCCCGACCCGCCAGCCGCAACGGCAGCGTGATGTTGTCGGCGACGCTGAGCGAGGGCACCAGGTTGTACGTCTGGAAGACGAACCCCACCCGCTCGCGGCGCAGTTCGGTCCTGCGGGTCTCGCTCAGCCCGCCGATGTCCTGGCCGTCGATCGTCACGGTGCCGGTGCTGGGGGTGTCGAGGCCGGCCGCGCAGTGCATCAGCGTGCTTTTTCCTGACCCCGAGGGCCCCATCACGGCGAGGAAGGTGCCACGCTCCACCACCAGGGAGACGCCGGCCAACGCCCGTACTCCTCCCGGGTAGACCTTGCTGACATCCGTCAGGGCGATGGCCGCCGGCCGCCCAGTGCGGCCGGCGCCGCCGGTGCCCAGGAGGGGTGCGGTCACCGAGACCTCCGCAGACTCTGGACGGCCAGCGCCGTCACGCAGAGGCCGGTGACCACACCGAGGGCGATATGCAACGCCGGCGCCTCGGCGCTCAGGGAGACCACCGTGTTGCCAGCCACGCTGACCACCAGCACCGCCCACAGCAGGGCGCGCAGTATCTGCCCCCTGGAGACGGGGGAGCCGGTCGCCCTCGGCGCTTCCTCGGCGTCACCGGCCAGGCGGTAGGGATCAGTGTCGGTCACGGCGTGTTACCTCTTCGGGGTACGAGAAATCCTCACTGCGGCAGAGGAGTTCGGCGGAACTGGCGGAACGACCAGCGGATACGCACCGACTCTAGGAAGGGTCACCCCTGGGTGCCGATCCCTCCAGCCGCACAGTTTCAGGTACAGCAGGCTGTACTCTTCACCTTCCGTGTCCGAGCGACGCCAGCGTCGTCCCGGGCACCCGCGACGGCGGTGACGAGGAGGGGCGGATGGCGGCCCGAACGGGCGGGACAGTCGACGACGGCGAGGCCGACGAGTCCTGGGCCGCCGAGACCGAGGTCCACCGGACCGGCGCCCCGTTGGTCCGTTCCGCGAGGGCCGCGCTCGCCTCGGTCGAGCAGCTCGCGGGCGGCCTCGGCACCGCCCTGCTGGGCCTGGCACTGCTGCTCTGGCTGGTCGTCGCGGCCACGCTGAGCCTGGTCGGCGTGGGGCTGCCGCTGCTGCCACCCGCGCTCCGCGCCCTGCACGCCCTCACCCACCGGGAACGCGCCCGGCTCAACCGTTGGGGCCCGGAGGTGCTGAGCCCGCCACGGCCGCCGAGCCGGCTACGGCTCGCCGTCACCGACCTCACCGTCCGACGGGAGCTGCGCTGGCTGGCCATCCACGCCAGCCGCGGGCTGCTGCTGGGCCTGGCCGGGGTGCTGCTCCCGCTCGCGGCGCTCCGCGACCTCACCTTCCCGTTGTGGTGGCGGCTGGTGCCGGAGGAAGCGAACAGCACCTCCGTCGGTCTCGGGACCGCCGATTCCTGGCCGGACGCGGTCCCGGTGGCGCTGCTCGGGCTGGGCTGGCTCGCCATCCTGCTCGGGCTCGGCCCGGCGATGGCCCGCCACCAGGCCGGGCCGGGACGCCGACTGCTCAACGGCGGGGCCGATCTGGACCTCGCCCTGCGCATCGCGCAGCTCACCGCGACCCGGGCGGCGGCGTTGGACGCGCACGCCGCCGAGCTGCGCCGCATCGAGCGCGCGCTGCACGACGGCACCCAGAACCGGCTGGTCAGCGTGACCGTGCTGGTGGGCGCCGCCCGGCGCATGGTGACCAGGGACCCGGGCGGCGGACCACCGCCCGACCCCAGCACGGTGGCCGAGTTGTTGGAACGCGCGCAGACCGCGGCCGAGCAGGCGCTGGCCGAACTGCGCACGGTCGCCCGGGGGATCGTGCCGCCTGTCCTCACCGACCGCGGGCTCGCCGGCGCGCTCTCCGGCCTGGCCGCCGACTGCCCGGTGCCGTGCCGGATCGAGGTGGACGTGCCCACGCGCTGCGCCGCGTCCGTGGAGGCGACCGCGTACTTCGTGGTGGCCGAGGCGTTGACCAACATCGCCAGACACAGCGGGGCCGCCAACGCGACGGTCGCCGTACGCAGCCGCGACGACCGGCTGTTCCTGACCGTCACCGACGACGGCCGGGGCGGCGCCGACGAGGACGGTGGGTCCGGGCTCACCGGCATCCGCCGCCGGGTGGCCGCGCACGACGGCCGCCTCCGCCTGGCCAGCCCGGCCGGCGGCCCGACCATCCTGGAGGTGGAGCTTCCGTGCGGATCGTGATCGCCGAGGACGACCCGCTGCTGCGCGAGGGCCTGGCCCTGCTGCTGCGGGCCGAGTCCCTCGACGTGGTGGCAACGGCGGGCACGCCGGAGGAGTTCCTGGCGGCCCTCGACGCCCAGCACCCCGATGTCGCCATCCTGGATGTCCGGATGCCGCCGACCCACACCGACGAGGGCGTCGTCGCCGCCATCGAGGCCCGACGGCGCCGCCCGGACCTGGCCATCCTCGTGTTGTCCGCCTACGTCGAGCAGACCTTCGCGACGGAGCTGCTGGTCGGCGGCGTCGCGAAGCTCGGCTATCTGTTGAAGGAACGGGTCGGCCGGGTCGAGGAGTTCCTGGACGCGCTGCGGCGCGTGGTGGCCGGCGGCACCGCGATCGATCCCGAGGTGGTGGCCCAGTTGTTCACCCGCAGTCGACAGGACGCCCGGCTGGAGCGGCTCAGTCCACGGGAACGGGACGTGTTGGCCCTGATGGCCGAGGGCCTGGGCAACGCCGCCATCGCCGAGCGACTGAGCGTCACCCACGGCGCGGTGCACAAGCACATCCGCAGCATCTTCGCCAAGCTCGACCTGGCACCGACCGACCACGTGGACCGCCGGGTCGCCGCCGTGTTGCGGTACCTGGAAGAGGTGCGCCACCAGGTGTGACCGGGCGTGGGGCACCAGCTGTCAACGGACGTGGTGTAGTCAGCTGCACCACGGTTCTGGTAGTCAGCGGCATGGTTCGGGACGCGGCCGGCAACGAGACTGGGCGACATGAGGAAGTCATCGGTACCGCCCCCGCCCACCACCGTCCTCCGGGGCGCGGCAGAGCACGGTCGTGGGTGATATGCCGGTGCGTCCGCCGCTCGCTCTCCGTCCCGGCCCAACGAGCGTGATAGGTGGAGGGGAGGTGCCGCGGACAACGGCGGCCGGGAACGGCCGGCGGGCGCCGGAGACGCGCGGCGGTGAAGGTGCGGAGGCCGCCGAGACCCGAGGAGAGGACAGGCCCGATGCCCGAACGACAGGAACACGGCCAGATCGGCAAGAACGACCAGGAACGCGAGGCGCTGATCGCCCGCATCGACCGGACGGTGCCCCACTCCGCCCGAGTCTGGAACTACATGATCGGCGGCCAGGACTGGTACGACGTGGACAAGGCCCTGGTCGACCAGTTGCTCGAAGCCCACCCCGAGGCGGCGGGACTGGCGATCGCGTCCCGGACGTTCCTGGCCCGAGCCGTGCGGTATCTCGTCCAGGACGCCGGCGTCGACCAGTTCCTGGACATCGGGACGGGCTTGCCCACGGCAGACAACACACACCAGGTCGCCCAGCGCTACGACCCCGAGGCACGGATCGTCTATGTCGACAACGATCCGTTGGTCCTGCTCCACGCCCGCGCGCTGCTGACCTCGACCCCCGAAGGGGCGACGGACTACGCCGAGGGCGATGTCCGGGACGTGGACGCGGTGTTGGCCGCCGCCGGCCGCACTCTGGACCTGGACCGCCCCGTGGCGCTGATGCTCCTGTCCATGCTCGGCCACATCCGCCCCGATCCAGCCGCCCAGCTCGTCCAGGAGTACATGCGGCAACTGCCCAGCGGCAGCTACCTGGTGACCTGCGACAGCATCGACGACCCGGTCATGATCACTCTCAACGAGGACTACGCGGCCTCGGGCGCCGTGCCCTACTACCCGCGCAGCGTGCAGCAACTGGCGGCCACCGCAGAGGGGTTGGAGGTGGTGGAGCCGGGGGTGGGCCCGATCGCCTGCTGGCGTCCCGACACGGCTGACGATCCTCCCTCGGACCAGCTTTTCCAGTGGGGGCTGGTGGCCAGGAAGCCATAGGGAGCCGGTTCGCGCGGTTCGGCGCCGGCCGCCCAGGTGCCTTTGAGCGCACCCGGGTCCCATCCCGCTGCGACGGGGCCAACGCGGCGCTGCGCCGGCCCAGCTAGCTGCCGGCGCGCCCGGCCCCAGCTCCCGTGGTGGGGCCGGGCGGCAGGCCGGTCCGGGCCCCAGGCATCGGGTCCAGGCGCCCCGTCAGGGTCGCGCCCGGGCCCCCGGATCGGCAGGCGGCCCGGCCCGTGACCCCGGGCCCCGGGGCCGGCGCCGCGCGGCCGGACCCGTACCCGCCCGCACCCCGGCCACCAGCACGGCAAGGCCCTGGCCCTGGCCCTTGGCCCCGGCCACGGCCGCCGGCACGGGCAAGGCCCCAACCCCAGCCCCAACCCCAACCCCACATCAGTGTCCTCGCGGGCCGGCCGGGCCGCCCGCCTGCGGCGAGCCCTGAGCCGGAGTACGACCAAGGCCGTCCCCCGCCCCCGGCACGGCCACAGCCACAGCCCTGCCCTCACCCACCACCCCACCCCCGGCCCCGAAGCACGACCAAGGCCACAGCCCGGACGCGGGGGCCGGCTTCCGCAACCGCCGGCCGTGGCACGCTTGACGCCGCCGAGCGCCGGCCAACGCGGATGAATGGATTCACCGCACCGGGGGAAGACATGGGTACCAACCCCGCCGGCCCCTCGTCAGCATTGCCGTCACAGTTGACCCGCCTCTCCCCCGCCATGCGAACTCGGCGCCGCGTCCCGCGGCGCGACCGGCGCAGGTCCGCCGGCCGGCGGGGCTCCGCACGGCGCCACACCACCCCAGCGTGAATCGATTCAAGTGGAGAGCCTATGGCCGCCTCCCCACCCGACCCCGCCAACGCGCCACGCCGCCACATCCCGACCGACTCCCCCAGCCGCGGCGCCCTCGGGCCCGGCGGCACCGCCGACGCCCCCCGCCCCGGGGAGGCGGCCGGCCGGGACGGCGTCCCGGTTGTCGCCCTCCGCGACGTGTGGAAGAGCTTCGGCGCGGTGGCGGCCCTGCGGGGCGCGCGGTTGTCCCTGTACCCCGGGGAGGCACACGCCCTGGTCGGCGAGAACGGCGCGGGCAAGTCGACGCTGATCAAAGTGCTCGCGGGAGTGCACCGGCCCGATGCCGGCGTGGTCGAACTCGACGGCGCGCCCGTGGAGTTCCGGGGCCCCAGCGAGGCCAGGGCCGCGGGCGTCGCGGTGATCTACCAGGAGCCGACGCTCTTCCCCGACCTGAGCGTCGCCGAGAACGTCTTCGTCGGCCGCCAGCCCCGGGGCCGGCTGGGCCGGATCGACGAGCGCGCCATGGTCGCGGACGCACGGGCCCTCTTCGCCCGTCTCGGCGTGCCGTTGGACCCCCGCCGCCCGGCGCGCGGGCTGTCGATCGCCGACCAGCAGTTGGTGGAGATCGCCAAGGCCATCTCGTTGGACGCCCGGGTGCTGGTGATGGACGAGCCCACCGCGGCGCTCTCCGGTCCCGAGGTGGAGCGGCTCTTCTCGGTGGTGCGCGCGCTGCGCGCCGAGGGCGCCGCCGTGCTCTTCATCTCGCACCGCTTCGCCGAGGTGACAGCGCTCTGTCAGCGGGTCACGGTGCTGCGCGACGGTGCCCATATCGCCACCGAGCTGCTGGCCGACACCTCGGTTGACCGGCTGGTGCGCCAGATGGTGGGCCGCGCGGTGGACGCGCGCTACGTCCGGGAGGAGCACGAGCCGGGCGAGGTGGTCCTTGAGGTCGAGGGGTTGACCCGGGCCGGCGCCTACCGCGATGTCACCTTCCGGGTCCGCGCCGGGGAGATCGTGGCCCTGGCCGGTCTGGTGGGGGCCGGCAGGTCCGAGGTGGCGCGGGGGGTCTTCGGCGTGGACCGGCGGGACGCCGGGACGGTCCGGGTCGCCGGCCGGGCACTGCCGCCGGGCCGCCCCAGGGCCGCGATGACGGCCGGTCTGGCGCTGGTGCCGGAGGACCGGCGCCAGCAGGGCCTGGTGTTGGACCTGTCCATCCAGCGCAACGCGACGCTGCCCCGGGCCGGCGAGCTGTCCAGGTTCGGATTCCTCGTCGGGGGCGCCGAGCGCCGCGCGGCCCGCGAGTGGGCCGGCCGGCTGCGGACCAGGTACGGCGCGTTGGACGACCCGGTCGGCACGCTCTCCGGCGGCAACCAGCAGAAGGTGGTGCTGGCCAAGTGGCTGGCCACGGCGCCGAAGGTGCTGATCGTGGACGAGCCGACGCGGGGTATCGACATCGGGACCAAGGCCGAGGTGCACCGGCTGATCGGCCGGTTGGCGGCCGACGGTGTCGCGGTGCTGCTGATCTCCTCCGAGTTGCCCGAGGTGCTCGGCCTCGCCGACCGGGTGCTGGTGATGCGGGAGGGCCGGCTGGTCGCCGAGGTGCCGCGTGCGGAGGCGACCGAGGAACGGGTGATCCTCGCCGCGACGGGACAGGAGGTACGACCATGACCGACCCCGGTTCGCCCACCGAGTCAACGCCCTCCGCACCGCCCCCGCCGCCCGGACCAGCAGAACCGCCAGGGCCAGCAGGACCGCCCGGCTCACCGACCCTCGCCGCTTCTCCCCCACCCGCCCGGTTCGGTGGCGGGTCGCCACTGACCGCCGTGTTCCGGTTCCGCGCCGCCGGGCTGGCGCTGGCGCTGGTGCTGCTGGTCGGCGGCACCTGGTTGGCCAACGACCGGTTCCTCTCCCAACAGAGCGTGCGGGACATCCTGTTGGCCACCTCCCTGACGCTGCTGCTGTCCTGCGGGATGACGCTGGTGGTGGTGGGCCGGGGCATCGACCTGTCGGTCGCCTCGGTGCTGGGGCTGTCCGCGTTCGGCACGGCGACGGTGCTGAGTGAGCACCCCGGCCTGCCGGTCCCGGTGGCCGCGCTGGTCGGTGTGGGCATCGGGGCGGCGTGCGGCGCGGTGAACGGGGTGGTGATCGCCTACGGCCGGGTGCCGGCGCTGGTGGCGACGTTGGGCACCCTCTACGTCTTCCGTGGTCTGGTCTACTTCTGGGCCGGCGGTTCCCGGATCAGTGCCGGCGATCTGCCGCGCGGGTTCCTGGACTTCGGCACCGCGCGCGTGTTCGGGGTGCCCTGGCTGTTCGTGATCGCGGTGGCGGTGCTGTTCGCGGTCGGCACCTTCCTGCGCCGGTACCGGGCCGGTCGTGACCTGTACGCGATCGGGTCCAACGGGGAGGCGGCGCGGCTGGCCGGCATCCCGATCCCGGCGCGGCTGCTGCTGGCCTACGTGGTCAGCGGGACCCTCGCGGGGCTGGGCGGGGTGCTCTACGCGGCGCGTTACGGCACGGTGGACGCCTCCGCCGGGTACGGGATGGAGCTGGACATCGTGGCGGCGGTGGTGGTCGGCGGGGTGGCCATCTTCGGCGGCAGTGGCAGCGTCTACGGGGCGGCGCTGGGTGCGCTGCTGCTCACCGTGATCAACAACGCGCTGCCGGTGCTGGGGGTGGACCCGTTCTGGCAGCGGGCCATCGTGGGTGGGCTGATCATCGCGGCGATCGCCCTGGACCGGCTGGTGGCCGCGCGGGTCGCCGCGTCGTTGAGGACGCTCCGGAGGAGGGACGCCGATGTCCGTTGAATCCGTGTCGGGTGAGCCCTCGCCCGGTGGCTCCGTGCCCGGTGGCTCCGTCTCCGGTGCTCCCGTTCCCGGTGGCTCCGTGCCCGGTGGGGCCCGCCCCGTCGATCCCGCCGCCCCGCCGCCCGCCGGGCGGTCGGCGGGGCGGGCGTGGCGCCGGTTCGCGACCTGGGACGTGGCCGTGGTGCTGCTCACCGTGGTCACCCTGCTGGTGGCGTCCGGCCTGGTGGACGAGTTCGGCACGACGCGGAACTTCGGCTTCCTGATCCTGGATCTGACGCCGGTGCTGCTGCTGGCGCTGCCGATGACGCTGATCATCGTGAGCGGCGAGATCGATCTGTCGGTGGCCAGCGTGGTGGGGCTGACCAGCGCGTTGGTGGGCGAGTTGTGGGCCGGCGGGCTGCCGTTGGAGACCATCATCCCGTTGGCCGTGTTGGCCGGCGCGGTGCTGGGCGCGTTCAACGGGCTGCTGGTGACGGTGCTCGGGCTGCCGTCGCTGGCGGTCACCATCGGCACCCTCGCCCTCTACCGGGGGCTGGCGTACGTGCTGCTCGGGGACACCGCGGTGGCGGACTTCGCGCGGGCCTTCACCCGGTGGTCGATCGGTTCGCTGGGCGGCTCCTGGGTGCCGAACGTGGTGCCGCTGATCCTGCTCCTGGTGCTGGTGTTCGCGGTGGTGCTGCACGCGACGCCGGTCGGGCGGGCGATCTACGCGATGGGGGCGAACGACACGGCCGCCGCGTTCGCCGGGGTGCCGGTGGAGCGGATCAAGTTCTGGCTGTACGTGGCGTCCGGCGCGGTGGCCGGGCTGGTCGGGGTGTTCTGGACGCTGCGCTACTCCAGCGCCCGCGCGGACAACGCGGAGGGCCTGGAACTGACCGTGGTGGCGGCCGTGTTGCTGGGCGGGGTGTCGATCTTCGGTGGCCGGGGCACGTTGGCCGGGGTGGTGGCCGGCGTGGTGCTGCTGGGCTCCCTGCAGAACGCGTTGCGGCTGGCGAAGGTGTCGGCTGACGCGCTGACCGTGGTCACGGGGACGCTGCTGGTGCTGTCGGTGCTGATCCCGAACGTCTGGCAGTCGCTGCGCGGGCGGCTCCGCCACCGGCGCCCGGCCGGCCAACCGAACCGCCCACCCGAGCCCGCACCCCCACCGGACGTACCTGGGAAGCACCTCGACCCACCTGCCTGAACGCCTCCATCCGTATTTCCATCAGCGCCGATCGAAAGGGATGGCCCCCATGGCCCCTCAACGCACCCGCTCCCTGGCCCGTGCCGCCGCCGGCGCCCGTGGTCTCCGCCGTGCCGCCCCCGTGGTGTCGCTCGTGCTCGGGCTCGGCCTGACGCTGGCCGCCTGTGGCGGCACCACCCGGGACAGCGAGGAGGAGCGCGACGACCCGGTCGGCGAGGCGGCGACCGCCGATCCGGACGCCGAGTACCGGTCGGACCTGAGCGTCGCCATGTTGCCCAAGTCGGTCAACAACCCGTACTTCGAGGCGTCCAGCGCCGGCGCCGAGCGGGTCGTCGCCGAGTTGGGCGGCGACTACGAGTACACCGGCCCATCGGACGCGTCCGCCTCCTCGCAGCTGTCCTATGTCAACACGCTCAGCCAGCAGGCCACCGACGTGGTGCTGTTGTCGGCCAACGACCCGAACGCCCTGTGCTCCGCGCTGGAGCAGGCCCGCTCGTTGGAGACCGCGGTGGTGACGTTCGACTCGGATGTGGCGCCCGAGTGTCGGGACGTGTTCGTCAGCCAGGTGGACGGCGTGGAGGTGGGGCGGGCGCTGGTGGAGATGGTGGCGGAGCAGATCGGCGGCGAGGGCGAGATCGCGGTGCTCTCGGCGACCGCCAACGCCACCAACCAGAACGCCTGGATCGAGGTGATGGAGCGGGAGTTGGCGGAGAACCCGGACTACGCGGGGATCGAGCTGGTCACGGTGGCCTACGGGGACGACGAGGACGAGAAGTCGTTCCGGGAGACCCAGGGGCTGCTGCAGGCCAACCCGGATCTGCGGGCGATCGTCTCGCCCACCACCGTGGGCATCGCCGCGGCGGCGCGGTATCTCCAGGGTTCGGAGTACCAGGGCGAGGTGGCGCTCACCGGCCTGGGCACGCCGAACCAGATGCGGGAGTTCGTGGCGGACGGCACGGTGACGGAGTTCGCCCTCTGGGACCCGACGCGGCTCGGCGAGCTGGCCGCCTACGCGGGCGCCGCCGTCGCCTCGGGGATCATCACGGGCGCGGAGGGGGAGACGTTCACGGCTGGCGAGTTGGGCGCGTACACGGTGGGTGCGGACGGGGTGATCACGCTGGGCCCGCCGACCCGGTTCAACGCGGAGAACATCGACGACTTCGACTTCTAGCCGCGCCGCCCGGCTGGCGACCCGGTGCACCGAACTGACCCTCCGTCACCTCGCCGTGTGCGGGGGCAACGGGCGCTCTTGTGACGCCCGTTGGGGGCTTGTACGGTGCTGGCGTACTGGGTCGCGATTGGGGCCTGGGGGCTGCTTCGACAACATCGTGGTCCGGCGTACTTCCCATTCAACTGGCGTGCGTCGGCGAGCGAGTGTGACTTCTGGTTCCGCGGCCGTCCCGCCTGGGGCGGTGTCGTGGGGCGCGTTCCGCCGGTTGGTGGTTCGCCGAGGTCGTTCTTGTCGTGGGGCGCGCGTCCGCCTTCTGGAGGTAGTCCCCCACATGCGCTTCCATCGACATCGCCACCCGCTCTCCCGCCGTTGGACGGCCGCCGTGCTGCTGGCGGTCGCGGGGCTCGCGGTCACCTCGTTGTCGCCCACGGCCGGCGCGGCCGAGGACCGGACGGGTGGCGCCGGCGTCACCACCACCGTGCGGCCGGCGGCCGACGAGGACGACGGGGCGGACTGCGCGGTGCCCGATCCGGGCCAGCAGCCGTCCCGTGCCCTGTTGCCCGACCCGTTCACCCGGTTGGACGGCTCGCGGATCGGCAGTACGGATGACTGGCGGTGCCGTCGGGCGGAGATCCGTGAGCTGGCGGAGCGGTACGTCTACGGCGAGCGGCCGGCGCCGCCGGAGAGCGTCACCGGCACGGTCTCGGCGACCGGCATCACGGTCAACGTCCAGGACCAGGGCCGCAGTACGAGTTTCTCGGCGTCGGTCGAGCTGCCGGCCGGCTCGGGGCCGTTCCCCGCCGTGGTGGTGTTGGGCGGCTTCGGCGCCGACACGGCCACCATCCGGGCGGCCGGCGCCGCGGTGATCAGTCTCGACCCCTACGCGGTGGGCCAGGAGGGCACCTCGCGGCAGAACAAGCAGGGCGCGTTCTACGACCTGTACGGCGCGTCCAGCGGCACCGGCCTGTTGCAGGCCTGGGCGTGGGGCGTGAGCCGGATCATCGACGTGTTGGAGGGTGCGGACGGCAGCGTGCTGCGGGCGGACGCGACCGGGGTCACGGGATGTTCGCGGTTCGGCAAGGGCGCGTTCGTGGCGGGGGCGTTCGACCAGCGGATCGCGCTGACCATGCCGATCGAGTCGGGCACCGCGGGGGCGCCGATCTTCCGCGGGGTGGCCGGCGAGGCGGGCGCCCAGCCGTTGGACAGCGCCTATGGCGAACAGCCGTGGCTGGGCGACGCGTTCGGCTCGTTCACCGGGAACCCGGGCGGGCTGCCGGTGGACACCCACGAGATCGTCGGGATGATCGCGCCGCGCGGGCTGTTCGTCATGGAGAACCCGCACGTTGACTGGCTGGGTGCGCGTTCGGGCAGCGTGGCCGCGCTGGGCGGGGCCGAGGTGTACGAGGCGCTGGGCGCCGGCGGCAACATCAGCTACTGGTCGGATGTGACGGACGGCACGCACTGCGCGGCCAGGTCGGAGTGGCAGGGGCCGCTGCGGCAGAGCATCGAGGCGTTCCTGCTGGGGTCGGGGACGGCACCGGACGTGTTCCGGATCGCCAGTGGCAAGGCCGGTGACCTGGCGCAGTGGCGGGACTGGGAGACCCCGGTGCTGACCGACTAGCGGCGGTGGCGGGGTCCGGCGCGGGCGCGTCGGACCCCGTTGCCGGGTCTCCGGCGGCCCGGTCCGCCCTGACCGGCCGCCGGGTGGGTGCTCCTGGATAATGCGCGCCATGGTGACGATGAGCGATGTGGCCAAGGCGGCGGGTGTGTCCGTGATGACCGTCTCCAACGTGATCAACGGCCACCGCTACGTCAGTGACGAGACCCGGCGGAAGGTCACCGAGGCGATAGAGCGGCTCGGCTACCGGATGAACCTGGCGGCCCGGAACCTGCGGTCCGGGAACACGGGCGTGATCGGGCTGGCGGTGCCGGATCTGGACCAGCCCTACTACGGGCAGTTGGCGGCGCTGTTGGTGGCGGAGGCGCGGCGGCGCGGCTACCGGGTGGCGATCGAGCAGACGGGCGCGTCCCGGGAGGGCGAGGCCGAGGCGCTGGTCCACTCCCGGCTGCGGATGTACGACGGGCTGATCATCGCGACGGTGGAGGTGGGGGACGCGGAGGCGGGCGCGCTCTTCGCGGACTTCCCGGTGGTGGCGCTCGGGGAGCGGATCAGCACGGCGTCGGTGGACCACGTGGGGATGGCCAACTACGAGGGGGCGCGCGCGGCGACCCGGCACCTGCTGGAGGTGGGGTGTCGGCGGATCGCCTCGGTCGGTGGCCGCACGGACGGTGCCCCCGGCGCGGCCACCCTGCGCACCTCCGGCTATCTGGCGGCGTTGCGGGAGGCCGGGATCGACGCGGACGAGCGGCTGGTGCTGCCGTGCGCGTTCGTCAGCGAGGCGGGCGCCGCGGCGGTGCGCCGACTGGCCGCCGACGGGGTCCCGTTCGACGGGGTGATGTGCATGACGGACACCATCGCGATGGGGGTGCTGCGCGGGCTGGCGGACCTGGGGATCGGGGTGCCGGCCGAGGTGGCGGTGATCGGCTTCGACGACATCAGCCAGGCGACGTTCACCGTGCCCGCCCTCTCGACCGTCGCGCCGGGGCATGTCGAGATGGTGAACGCGGCGCTGGACATGCTGGTGGAGCGGGTCAAGGGGACCCGTCCCGAGGGGGTCAACCGGCAGTTCACCGGCCCGCACCGGCTGGTGGTGCGGGAGTCGACCCGGCGCTGACCCGGGCCCCGGGGCGGCCGGGGCCGGCGGCACTCTTGACACCCCCGGTGCGGCGTGCGAGCTTCTTTTAACGTTACAAGAAGCGTGGCTCGGAGGAGTTGGCATGTCGGTGCGCGGTGGCACGGCGATCATCAATCTCGACATCGAGGGGCCGGTGATCAGCCGGCATCTGTACGGGCACTTCGCCGAGCACCTCGGCCGGTGCGTCTACGGCGGGTTCTGGGTCGGCGAGGACTCCCCCATCCCGAACGAGGGCGGCATCCGGCTGGACGTGGTGGAGGCGCTGCGCGCCCTCGACATCCCGAACCTGCGCTGGCCGGGCGGCTGTTTCGCGGACGAGTACCACTGGAAGGACGGCATCGGGCCGCGCGAGCAGCGCCCCCGGATGGTCAACACGCACTGGGGCAACGTCGAGGAGAACAACCACTTCGGCACCCACGAGTTCCTCGCCCTGTGTGAACTGCTCGGCACCGAGCCGTACATCAGCGGCAACGTGGGCAGCGGGACCGTGCAGGAGATGAGCGAGTGGGTCGAGTACCTCACCCGTGACGGGGACAGCCCGATGGTGCGCGAGCGGAAGGCCAACGGTCGCGAGGAGCCCTGGAAGGTCAGGTTCTGGGGCCTGGGCAACGAGGCCTGGGGCTGCGGCGGCAACATGCGCGCCGAGTACTACGCGGACCTGGCCCGCCAGTACTCCACCTACTGCCGGGACCACGGCGACAACAAGCTGTACCGGATCGCGGCCGGCGCCTCGGACGACGACTACGCCTGGACCGAGGCCCTGATGCGGCAGATCAGCTGCTTCGGCTGCGAGGCCACCCCGAAGAACTTCTTCCAGGGCCTGTCCGTCCACTACTACACGCTGGCCGGCCCCTGGGAGGCCAAGGGCAGCGCCACCGAGTTCGACGAGGAGGCGTACTACCGCACGATGGCGGCCGCCGCCCGGATCGACCGGATCATCCAGGGCCACTCCACCGTGATGGACGCCTACGACCCGAAGCGGCAGGTCGGCCTGGTGGTCGACGAGTGGGGCACCTGGTTCGACGTGGAGCCGGGCACCAACCCGGGCTTCCTCTTCCAGCAGAACACGCTGCGCGACGCGCTGGTGGCCAGCCTGCACCTGGACATCTTCCACAAGCACGCCGAGCGGCTGGCCATGGCCAACCTGGCGCAGACCGTCAACGTCCTGCAGGCCGTCCTGCACACCGAGGACGACCAGCTGGTGCTCACCCCGACGTACCACGTCTTCGAGATGAACAAGGGCCACCAGGACGCCACCTCGCTTCCGGTGCACCTGCGTACCTCGGGCACCGGCCGGCAGGTCGGGGATTCGGAGCTGGAGACGCTGTCCGTCTCGGCCAGCACCAAGGACGGCTCGGTGCTGATCTCGCTGACCAACCTGGACGCCGACCAGCCGGCCGAGATCACCCTGGACCTGCGCGGTGGCACTCTGCTGGAGCCGCGGGGGCGGCTGCTGACCGCGGACCGGCTGCAGGCGCACAACTCGGCGCGCGAGGAACAGGTCTCCGTCCAGCCGTTCACCGACCTCCGACAGGACGAGCGGGGCCTGAGCCTGACGCTGCCGCCGCACTCGTTCCTCACCGTGGCGGGCCGGCTGGCCTGACCGGGCACCGGGGGTGCCGGCCCGGGGCCGGCACCCGTCCCCGTTCCGCCCACGCCGCCGTCCCCGCCTCGTCCACTGTCCCCGCGTCACCGCCGGCCGGGCCCGCCGTCGGCCGGCGAGCCGTTCGCCCGACCCTGGAGTCGACACCATGCGTGCCTTCCCGTTGTCCGCCGTCCGGCTCCTGGACAGCCCGTTCCGGCGGGCTCAACAGGCCGATCTCGCCTACCTGTTGGCGCTCGACCCGGACCGGCTGCTGGCGCCGTTCCGGCGGGAGGCCGGGCTGCCGGCGCGGGCCGAGCCCTACCCCAACTGGGAGAGTGCGGGGCTGGACGGGCACACCGCCGGGCACTACCTCTCGGCCGCCGCCCTGCTGTGGGCGGCGACCGGGGACCCGCGGACCAGGGACCGCGCCGCGTACCTGATCGCCGAGTTGACGGCCTGTCAGGACCGGCTGGGCAGTGGGTTCGTGGGCGGCATTCCGGAGAGCGCGGCGCTGTGGCGCAGCATCGCCGACGGCGACGCGGCGGCCGACTCGTTCAGCCTGTCCGGGCGTTGGGTGCCGTTGTACAACCTGCACAAGACGTTCGCCGGGCTGCTGGACGCGCACCGCCACCTGCCGTCGCCGGCCGCGTTGGCGGTGGCGGTCCGACTCGCCGACTGGTGGCTGGAGTTGACCGCCGTCCTGCCGACGGACCGGTTCGAGGCGCTGCTGGAGACGGAGTTCGGCGGGCTGGGCGAGTCGTTCGCCGAGCTGGCGGATCGGACCGGCCGGGCCGACTTCCTGGCGATGGCCCGCCGGCTGGCTCACCGGGCGCTGCTCGACCCGCTGTTGGCCCGCGAGGACCGGCTGGACGGGCAGCACGCCAACACCCAGATCGCCAAGGTGGTCGGCCACCTGCGGCTGGCCGAGGTGGCCGGCGATCCCGAACTGCTGCGCGCGGCCCGCTTCTTCTGGGACCGGGTGGCGGCCCGCACGGTCTGCTTCGGCGGCACCAGCGTGAGTGAGCACTTCCACGCCCCGGACGACTTCGGCCGGCTGCTCACCCACCGGGAGGGGCCGGAGACCTGCAACACCTACAACCTGCTCAAGCTCACCCGGTCGCTGTACCTGGCCGATCCGGCGCCCGAGCTGATCGAGGCCTACGAGCGGGCACTCCACAACCACGTGCTCTCCTCGATCCACCCGGACCGGCCGGGACTGGTCTACTTCACCCCGGTCCGGCCCGGCCACTACCGGGTGTACTCGGCGCCCGAGTCGGGCTTCTGGTGCTGCGTGGGCACCGGGTTGGAGAACCACGCGCGCTACGGCGAGCTGGTCTACGGGCTCTCCGACGACGCGGCGGAGCTGTTCGTGCAGCTCTTCGTGCCCTCCGAACTGCGGTGGCCGGAGCGCGATGTGACGGTGCGTCTGGAGTCGGAGCTGCCGGCCGGCGAGCGGGTGGTGCTGACCGTGCGCACGCCGGACCCCAGCACGTTCCCGCTCCGCGTCCGTCGGCCGTCCTGGGCCGCGTCCTGCGTGGTCCGGGTGGCCGGCGCCGACGGGCAGCCGGCCGAGGTGACGCCCGAGGTGCTGCCGGGCGGCTGGCTGCGCGTCGAGCGGACGTGGCGGGACGGGGACCGGCTGGAGCTGACCGTGCGGTCCGAGACGGTGGCCGAGCGGCTGCCGGACGGCTCCGACTGGGTCTCCTTCCGGCACGGCCCGGTGGTGCTGGCGGCCCGCGCGGACGCGCGTGACCTGGTCGGGCTGGTGGCCGACGACGCCCGGATGGGGCATGTCGCGGCCGGCCCGCTCCGGCCGTTGACCGACGCCCCACTGGTCACCGCCGACCCGACCGCCCTGGTCCGCGACCCGGCCCCGGACGCGCTCCGGTTCCGACTGGCCGGCCACGACGGGGAGTCGGTGCTGCTGGAGCCCTTCGCCGAACTGCACGACGCCCGCTACACGATGTACTTCCCCACCGTGCCGGCCGACGTGTCCGGCGCGGCGGCCGAGGCGCGGCGGGCCGAGCTGGCCGCGGTGGAGGCCCGCGCGCTGGCCGAGGACGCCAGGACGGTGGACACGGTGGCGGCCGGGCGGCAACAGCCGGAGGTGGAGCACGCGTTGGCCGGCGAGGGCACCCGGGCCGGCACCACCGACGGACGCAACTGGCGGGAGGCGGACGGCTGGTTCGGCTACACCCTGCACGACCCGACGGCGGCGGGCCGACTGCTCGTCGTCACCTGGTGCGACGTTCCCGAAGCGCCGGAAACGCGCACGGCTCTCGACGCCGAGGCGGCCGATGTCGCGGGCCGGCCGGCTCGGAGTTGCCAACTGGTGGTGGACGGCGTCCCGTTGGGTCGGGTGTGCCGGCCGGTCGGGGCGGCCGGCGAGACCGAGACACACCACCCGCTGCCGGCGACACCCCCGCCGCGGGGCGCCGGTCGGGAGATCCGGTTCGTCGCCGAGCCCGGCGGCCCGACCCCACGGGTCGCCGCCGTCCGGCTGCTGGGCTGAGCCGCCGGCGGCCTCGCCGGCGGCGCCGGGGCACGCCCCGGTGGTCACCGCCCGGGCGTCACCACAGGTCGGCGGGGGTCAGCCGCAGCAGGGCCGCGCCGTGGGCGGGGAGGGACAGCAGCAGGGTGGTGCCGTCGTGCACCAGCTCCTCGTGGGTCCACAACTCCCGCACCGCGTCCGTGGGCTCGCCGCCGATCGAGGCGAGGGGGACGGCGCGTTCGGTCGGCTCGTCGGCCAACGAGAAGACGGCGGCGTACCGGTATCCGGCCGGGTCGTCCGCCGCCCAGAGCACCAGGTCGCCCTCCCGGAGCACCTCGCGGCCGCCCGTGCTGTGCCAGAGCACCTCAAGTGCCTCACGGTTGCTGAGCAGTTCGATGGTCTCGGGCGGGCTGGTCGGGAGGTCGCCGCCCATCATCAGCGGGGACCTGGCGATGATCCACAGGGTGAGCAGCGTGACCTGTTCGGCGTGGCTGAGCCGGCTGAGCCGGTCGCCGCCGCGCTCGGCGCGGATGCCGATCCGGCCCAGCGGCAGCATGTCGGCGTCGGCCCAGCCGTCCGGCCCCTGCCAGGGGGCCCACCTGGCCATCCGGGGGAACTGGGCGAGGACGTCCGGCCAGCGGTCCCACAGGTCGTCCGAGACCCGCCAGAGGTCGCAGTGGTCCTTGAGGTGGTGCAGGTGGGCCGCCGAGAGGTCCCGGCCGGGCGAGAGGCTCAACTCGATGGGGCGCCCGGACCGTTCGATGGCCCGGTGGTACGCCTCGATCTCCCGCTCGTGGTACGGGAAGAGCATGTCGTCGGCCTTGATGAAGTCCACGCCCCAGGCGGCGAACTGGGCGACCTGCGCGTCGTAGTAGGCCTGGGCGCCGGGCTGGTCGTGGTCCAGGCCGTAGTTGTCGCTGTTCCAGGGACAGGTCGAGCCGGTGCTGGCGATCTCCCGCGCGGTCCACGAGGTGCCGGCGACCGGCAGGTCGCGCCGCACGGCGAGCCGGGGGATGCCGCGCATGACGTGCAGGCCGAAGCGCAGCCCCAGGCCGTGCACCCGCTCGGCGAGGGGGCCGAACCCGGCGCCGCCGGCGGCCGATGGGAAGCGGGCGGGGACGGGCAGCTGCCGGCCGTAGCGGTCGAGCAGCAGCGGGGCGTCGGCGTTGTAGCCGCCGGCGCGGGCGGTGGGCTCGTACCACTGGATGTCGACGACCACGGTGTCCCAACCGAGCGGCAGCAGGTGCTCGCTGAGGAAGTGGGCGTTGGCCAGCACCTCGTCCTCGGTGACGGTGGTTCCGTAGCAGTCCCAGCTGTTCCACCCCATGGGCGGGCGGCGCCGGCGGTCGGGAACGGCCCGTGACATCGTGTTCAGCCCCTGACGGTCGGCGCGGGAAGCCACGCGGTGAGCGGACAGGGGGAGCCTATCCAGGCGGGTTGGAACGTTAAAGGGGGCGGACGGGCCAGCCGGCGTCGCTCTCGCTCCAAGGCCGGGCCCCCACTCCGAACCGTCACTGTCAGTGGTCGCCCGTACGCTGTGCGACATGGATATCTCAGGGGGACGGGACGGCCGTCCCGATGCGGAGTGCCCGCCGGGGGCCGCCCGTTGGCCCGTGGGCCGGCGGTCCATCCGCCCCGGGCGTGGCCCCAGGGGCGACGGCGATCTCGGTGGGTCGGCCAAGGCGCCGGTGCCCCCCGGACGGGGGGAGCGGCGCGTGGACGTGGGCGCGTGTTCACCTCGGACCCATCTCGGGCGCGTATCGTGCCCCGCCGACAGAGCGGGCGGGCCGGAAGGGCGGCGGGATGACCAAGGCGGCGAGTGGGGACCAACTGGCGCGGCGGCTCGGGCCGTTCGACGCCACGGTGATCGGGCTGGGCGCGATGCTGGGCGCGGGGGTCTTCGCCGCGCTGGCGCCGGCGGCGGAGGCGGCCGGCGCGGGGCTGCTGCTGGGGCTGGCGGTCGCCGCCGCCGTGGCCTACTGCAACGCCACCTCGTCGGCCCGGTTGGCCGCCCGCTATCCGGTGTCCGGCGGCGCCTATGTCTATGGGCGGGAGCGGCTGGGCGACTTCTGGGGCTATCTGGCCGGTTGGGCGTTCGTCGTCGGCAAGTCGGCCTCCTGCGCGGCGATGGCGCTGACCGCGGGCGCCTATCTGTGGCCGACGCAGGCGCGGCCGGTGGCGATGGCCGCGGTGGTGGCGCTGACGGTGGTGAACTACCTGGGGGTGCGGAAGAGCGCCTGGCTGACCCGGGTGATCGTGGCGCTGGTGCTCGGCGTCCTGACCCTGGTGGTGGCCGTCGGCCTGAGCAGCGGAGCCGCCGATCCGGCCCGCTGGGAGCCGGAGTTGACGACCGGCCCGTACGGGGTGCTCCAGGCGGCGGGGCTGCTGTTCTTCGCCTTCGCCGGCTACGCCCGGGTGGCGACGCTCGGCGAGGAGGTCATCGCCCCGGAGCGGACCATCCCGCGGGCCATCGCGTGGGCGCTCGGCGGTGTGCTGGTGGTGTACGTGGCGGTGGCGTTGACCGCGCTGGCGGTGCTGGGCCCGGACCGGCTGGCGGCCTCCACCGCACCGCTGGCGGAGGTGGTGCGGGCGGCCGGGGTGCCGTGGCTGGCGCCGGCGGTGCGGGGCGCGGCGGCGGTGGCGGCGCTGGGGGCGTTGCTGGCGCTGCTGCTGGGCGTCTCCCGCACCGCCCTGGCGATGGCCCGCGACGGTCATCTGCCGTCCGCGCTGGCCGCGGTGCACCCGCGGTTCCAGGTGCCGCACCGGGCGGAGTTGGCGGTCGGCGCGACGGTCGTGGTGCTGGTGGCCGGCTGGGACCTGACGGGGGCGATCGGCTTCTCCTCCTTCGGGGTGCTGGTCTACTACACGGTGGCGAACGCCGCCGCCCAGACCCTCACCCCCGCGGAGGGCCGCCCGCCGCGGGCGGTGCCGCTGCTCGGCCTCGCCGGCTGCCTGCTGCTGGCCTGCGCGCTGCCCGGCCCCTCGGTGGGCTGGGGCCTGACGGTGCTGGCGGTCGGCGCGGTCGGCTACCCGCTGCGCCGGCGGCTCACCCGGCGCTGACCGGGGCGGCGTTGGCCGATCCGGTGTCCGCCGCACCCGCGTTGGCCGGCCCGACGCCGCCCCGCCCCGGGACGAAGCGGCCGGCGTCCCCTCGGCCTGGCACCGGCCGGCCGGGTACGGACCGGGCGGGGGGCGCGGGGCCGGGACCCCAACGGGCGGGGGCGGCGGGGGCGGGCGTGGCGGGCCGCGCGGCGCCCCGACGGGTCGGCCGGAGGCCGGGGCCCGACCGGCCGGGCGCGCCAGGTGGCCCCGCGTCGGGATCGGCGAGGCCCGGGCACACCGCGAAAACGGACAACCTGACCAGGTGCGTTGCCCGTCGCACCAGGCACACTGGTGGGCACCATCGACCAGGGCCGGTGGCCCGCGCGCCGGGTGACCGCGCCGGGCGGCCACCGCCGGAAGGGACCACCGATGTTGGAGCAGCCCGCGCCGCCCCCGCCCGGCGCGGCCAGGCCGCCGACCATCTACCAGGTGGCCCGGCTGGCCGGCGTGTCCCACCAGACGGTCTCCCGCTTCCTGCGGAAGGACCCCACGATGCGGCCGGAGACGGTCCGCAGGGTCGCCGGTGCCGTCCAGGAGTTGGGCTACCGGCCCAACCTCGCCGCCCGCTCGATGCGCACCCGCAGGACCAACCGGATCGCGGTGATCCTGCCCGACTCGACGTCCACCGTGCCGACCCGGCTGCTCAGCGGCGCCGCCGCCACCGCGCACGAGGCCGGATACCTGCTGGACGTGGTGGGTCTGGAGGGCGACGCGGCGGCCCGGGCCGAGCGGATCGGCGCGCTGCTGCAGCCGGAGAACGTGGACGGCATCCTCTCGTTCGCCCCGCTCCCGGACCATCTGGTCCCCCTCTTCGCCGACCTGCCCCGGCCGGTCCCCCGGCCCGGCGCCGAGGCCCCCCGAACGACGGGGGAAGGCAGCCCCGCCCCGGCCGGGACCACGGCTTGGGAGACCGCTGGGGCCGCCGGCATCGCCGGCACCGCCGGCACCGCCGAGGCTGCCGGCACCGCCGAGGCTGCCAGGGCGGCCGAGACCACCGCGGCGGCGGCCGGTCCCGGCACGGGTGGCCCCGCGAGTGACCCCGCCGGTCCCGCTGCCCGGCCGGGCCTCCCGGTGGTGCGGGTGCCGATCGTGATCGACGGCGAGTACGACGACCGGATGCGCGCCCGGGGCCTGCTGGCCGACGCGACGGCGGCCGACGCGATCGTCGACCACCTGGCCGGGCTGGGGCACCGGGTCTTCGCGCACGTGGCCGGGCCGCCGAGTTGGGCCTCCGCCCGGAACCGGCGCGCCGTCTACGAGGCGGCCGTCGTCCGGCGCGGCCTGGTCTCGCACGCGGTGGTGGACGGCGACTGGAGCGTCCGTTCCGGGTGGGAGGCGGCCCGGGAGGTGATCGCCGGCTCGCCGGTGACCGCCGTGTTCACGGCCAACGACCGGGTCGCCTTCGGGGTGATCCGTGGCCTCCAGAGCGTGGGCGTCGACGTGCCGGGGGAGGTGAGCGTCTTCGGCTGGGACGACGACGAGTTGGGACGCTACTTCCACCCCTCGCTCTCCACCGTCCACGTCGACCGGGAGAGCCAGGGGCGGGCCGCCATGCGACGGCTGCTGGCGCTGTTGCGCGGCGAGGAGCCGAGTGCCCCCCTGGACACCACGGACCTCAACCGGCTGGTGCTGCGCGACTCCACCGGCCCGGCGCCCCGGCGGCCGGTCCCGCCGCCGCCCCGCTGACCGCCGTGTCCCCCGGTCCCGGGGCGGCGGCCCGGCCCGCCAGCCGCGCCCCGGCGCCGGGCGGACCGTGGTCGAGCGCCCCACTGAGGTGGTTCGCCGCTCGCCGGCGCGGGCAACCTGTCATTCGCGCACACCCCCACAGACCCGCACACCCCCGGGCGGAGAGCCGCTCCGCACGGAAAGCCGTCCCACCCAACGGATGACCGTCCCACCCACCCGCGGCCAGCCCCCCGACCATCGACCACCGGGCCCGAGTGCCACCACCCACCACCCACCACCCAGGGCACCAACCACCCACCCGCCACCGCCCACCGACCACACCACCCGCCCACACCACC